>JAITOD010000030.1 GCA_031290105.1 Oscillospiraceae bacterium | reverse complement strand
CGCAAGCAGAGGTTGTCGTGCGTGCAAAGGTGCTTTCCGCCGGGACGGCAGGATTGTTCGAACCCGGTGCTCCTTCCAGTCCGTACACGCCGCTGAATGTTCAAGTTCTGGAGGTGCTGAGCGGCGACATGGAGTTGGGCGCACAGACGCTTTACTTCCCCGGCGGGGCAGTCACGGCAGAGGAATACCTAAGTAAAAATCCAACGTCTGGTCAAAAAATTGGTCTGGCGGAATTGTCGCAAAGTGAGCGAAAGTCAAAATATCTGCAATTTACCTCTGAGACGGATTTCGACATTAAAAAGAATACGGAATATGTGTTCGTTTTGGGGCAAGATGTTGAAAAAGTTGCGCCGGATTTATTTTTTGTTTACGTCGGTGCTTACGGCACGTTCACCAAAGACAAAAAGAACGTGAAGACGCAAAAAGAACTCAAATCCACCAACGCCGGCAAGGCAAAAGTGCAAACTGAAGTTAACGCCGCGGCAAATTAAAATAACACAGAAACTCCCCCTGCCAAAACGGTTGGGGGAGTTTTTGCAGCCCCGCCGTGCACTGTCAAGTTTTCAGTTTGCGTTATTCCGCCGTTTTTGGGGGCGGAACAAAGGTCTTGACGATTTTGTTGGTCTGCATTTTGTCAAGCTTTGGAAAGAGCCAATCGCTAACCGATATATCAATCGGGCGCTCAGTGTAAAGGCGATGGAACGACACCACAACTTCCACGCTGTCACCGCTATTGACCAGACTGTGAGTTCCGGAAGAATCACCGAAAGCACATTGTTCGCCGTCTTGAAAAGCCCTTACGTCAAACGTATTTGAGAATGTGCTGTAATTGTCCCCGCCGTTTGTCCACCTAAAGGTAACATATATATAGTAAGCGGAATCGCGTTTTTTATTATATTTGAGTTCTGCGGAAAGAATCTCAATCTTGTGCTTGCCGATTGTGCCGGAGTTATACACGATTTTTTGCGACGGCTCAATAATATACGGCAAATTTGCGACGAAAACCACGCCCAAATAAACCACGATTATCGCCAGCGCCGCCGCAATAAACGTGCGGGTTACCTTGCGCTGTTTGGGAGCATTTGCCGCGCCGCACCCCGGGCAGCGCCACGCCGAGGATGCCAGCGTGTGCCCGCATTCGGGGCAGGGGCTTATTGTTATGTTCATGATAAATTCTCCACTTGCGGCGGCACAAAGGTCTTGACGACTTTGTTATCAAACATATTCCAAGACGACGGAAAAAACAACGAGTTCAGCTCAATATTTATCGGCTCGTCTTCATATCGCAAAGAAAAATTCAACGAGATCACAGCGGAATCGCCGGCGGCAACTGTCTCAGTTTCGGACGTTCTCCAGTTTATGCAATACAGACCGTTTTGATATGCGCGGGGGACAATTTCGTCAGAAAAATAAGTGTCTATGTCGCTGCCGTTTGTCCACTTGATTTTCACTTCCAGGAGCATATCAGAATATTCGTCCGAAACCCTTTCAGCAGAAAGAATTTCAACCCCATATGCACCGATTTGCCCCGAAATGTATTCGGTTTTTTGGAACAGCCCAACAATATTTAGCAAAAATACCGCAAATGTCAACACAAACGCAAGCGAAAACACCGTCAAGCAGCAGGCTTTGATTGTCTCGCGACGTTTCGCCCTGTTTGCCGCGCCGCAGCCCCGGCAGATCCACGCTGAGGACGCCAACGAGTGCCCGCAAACGGGACAGTGTGCCAGCGTTGCTTTTTCCATATCACCATCTCCACGGTTATTATTGCGCTCTTACGTGGCTACTTTG
The DNA here is from genome assembly GCA_031290105.1 of Oscillospiraceae bacterium. Taxonomy (GTDB): domain Bacteria; phylum Bacillota; class Clostridia; order Oscillospirales; family Acutalibacteraceae; genus WRKY01. Next base: position 42,342 of record JAITOD010000030.1, on the reverse strand, counting down.
CAAATCGCCGTAATTATAGCACGCTCCGCCCAAAACCGCAAGCGCGGGACGTGATGCTACGCCAGCTCACGGCAAAGCAGCACATAAACTACGCTGCTCAGCCGATTGAGCGCCAGGATGATATCCTCGCGCAGTGGTTCGCCATCGCCCAAAAACGCCCGCGCCGCCGCAAGCTCTGTCCGCCGCACCTGAGTGCGGATTGTGTTGAGCCGCAACGCCGCCGCGCCCATGCCGAGGTTTGGCAGCGGGTGATCAATGCCAAAGTGCTTTTGCGGGTTGTGCGATATTGCGCGGTATTCGTCCAGCGGACGCCCAAGCAGCTCCGCTTGGGTGAACGCCGCCCCCGTGACCTCACTGCGCAAAACCGCGCGGGTAAACTCAAGGATCTCCGCCAGCTCCCCACAAAGCTCCTTATGCGCAGAGAGAGCACAAACAGTGCCCGCCTCCGCCAGGACGGCAAAGAGCGCGTCCATCTCGCCGCGGAACGCTATGACAGGGTGATTTTTTGGCACAAGCTCATCTCCGCGCAGGCGGGTTAGATGTTCGGGCTTGGCACTGCCGGGTGCCCGACGCAACGCCTTATCGGAGAACACCAGCGCAATCCCGCGTGACGCAAGATAGTCCAGTGCACTGGGACTGCAAACGGTGCCGGATGTAACCTGAAGCTCCCGCTGTCCGTTTGGCAGACGCAGAGCACGCAGGGATTCCTCGGTCAGCAGTGGCATTTTGCGCTCCTTTGCGGGTTGCTAATACGCCGCGCCCAGCTGCAGCGCCTCAATATTCTTGGGTATGAGGTGAGCTTTTTTTGCCGGCACAATCTTTTCCATGGTCTTTTCCATGGTTTCCATAGCGCTAAAGCCCGTTGCTTCAAGCAGCTTGCCCATTAGTATGATGTTGGCCAAGCCATTTAGTCCGTGCTGCTCGGCAAGGGTTGTTGCGGGGACGTAATACACCGAAACGTCGCCGCGCTCAACCTTGGCGCTGATGATGGAGCTCTCCACAACCACAGTGCCGCCGGGCTTTACTGTTGACACAAACTTCTCGAAGCTGGGTCGGTTCATCACAATCAGCGCGTCCGGCTCGGTGACAAGCGGACAGCCGATTTGCTCGTCGCTGATACACACAGAGCAGTTAGCCGTGCCGCCGCGCATCTCCGGTCCGTAGGACGGCAGCCACGAAACCTCGCGTCCGTCCAACAGCCCCGCGTAGGCAATCGCCTTGCCCATGAAGAGTATACCCTGCCCGCCAAATCCCGCAAGGACGGCGTTTAAGTCCCTGTTTTCGCTCATTTCGCGTCCCCTCCTTCGGCGGTTTTGTCTTTGTAGACCCCAAGCGGGTAATATGGCATCATGTTATCGCGCAGCCAGTCCAGCGACTCCACGGGGTTCAGCCCCCAGTTGGTCGGGCAGGTTGAGAGCACCTCGATAATGGAGAAGCCCTTGCCGGCTTTTTGCACATCAAACGCCTTACGGATTGCCTTTGCCGCTTTGCGTATATTGGGCACACTGTCCACTGAAACGCGTTCGGCATAGGCGGTGCCGCTGAGAGTGGAGAGCATTTCGCACACGCGGATTGGGTAGCCCGCGGTCTTCACGTCGCGCCCGTATGGTGAAGTCTGCGTGATTTGGTTCGGCAGCGAGGTCGGCGCCATCTGACCGCCTGTCATGCCGTAGATTGCGTTGTTGACGAAGATTATTGTGATGTTTTCACCGCGGCTTGCGGCGTGGACGGTTTCCGCCGTGCCGATTGCCGCCAAATCGCCGTCGCCCTGATAGGTGAACACGAGGTTCTGCGGGCACACACGCTTGATTCCCGTTGCGACTGCCGGGGCGCGTCCGTGGGGAGCCTCAACCATGTCGCAGTTGAAGTAGTTATAGGCAAACACCGCGCAGCCAACGGGAGCAACGCCCACCGTTTGTGACTGCATATCAAGCCCGTCAATTGCTTCGGCAACCAGGCGGTGGATAATCCCGTGGGTGCAGCCCGGACAGTAATGCAGCGCCGCGTCCGTCAGGGACTTCGGCTTTTCAAACACAATTGCCATTATTCGGTACCTCCCGCTTGCTTTTCAATTTCGCCCAGCACTTCCGCCGGTGTGGGGATAATCCCGCCCGTGCGCCCGTAGAACGCAACCGGTCGTTTGCCGCCTACCGCCAGCCGCACATCGTCCACCATCTGCCCCATGCTCATCTCTACGCAAAGGAAAGATTTGGCAGTTTTTGCCGCGTCCTCATATGCCTTTTTGGGGAACGGCCACAGCGTGATTGGGCGCAGCAGCCCCGCCTTGATCCCCTTGGCTCTCGCTTCACGCACCGCCGCCTTGGCCACACGAGCGCTTGCGCCGTACGCCGTGACGACTACCTCCGCGTCCTCAAGCGCATATGCTTCATGCTGCGAATGCTTCTCCTCAATCTCGGCATAACGCGCAAAGCGGGCCCTCACCAGACTTTCCAGCTCCACCGCGTCAATATACAGCGAGTTTGCAATGTTGCGCGCGTCGCCCGCATGTCCGTTGGTGGCCCAGGATTTTTCCGGCAACGTGACGCCGCATTCCTCAGGCAGTGTAACAGGCTCCATCATCTGACCCAGCATGCCGTCCGCAAGAATCATTGCGGGCATACGGTATTCGTCCGCAAGAGCAAACGCGTTGGCGACTGTGTCCACCATCTCCTGCACGGAGTCCGGCGCAAAAACCAAAATGTGCAAATCGCCGTGCCCGGGGGCTTTGGTGGCCTGCCAATAATCCGCCTGAGAGGGCTGAATACCGCCCAAACCGGGTCCGCCGCGCTGGACGTTGATGATCAGCGCGGGCAAATCCGAACCGACCATGTAAGAAATTCCCTCGGTCTTAAGGCTGATTCCCGGTGAGCTGGAGCTTGTCATAACCCGCGCACCCGCCGCCGATGCTCCAAGCACCATGTTGATTGCGGCAATCTCACTCTCGGCTTGCAAAAAGCAGCCGTCAATTTTTGGCAAACGCTTTGCCATGTAAGCGGCAAGCTCCGTCTGCGGCGTGATTGGGTAGCCGAAAAAGTAGCGGCAACCCGCACGAATGGCAGCCTCTGCAAGGGCTTCGTTGCCCTTCATCAATACGCGTTGTGACATATTTTCCTCCTATTTCTCCACAATGATTGCGCAGTCCGGGCAAATCAGCGCACACATTGCGCAGCCGATGCACGCCGCCGGATCAATGACCTCTGCCGGGTGGTAGCCCTTTTGGTTAAGTTTTTCTTTGGCAATGGCGACGATCTTTTTTGGGCACGCCGTGACGCACAGCCCGCAGCCTTTGCAGACATTTTCGTTGATGGTGGCTTTTGGCATGATCCGCTCTCCTTAATTGTTAATTGTTTTTCCTGAACCGGATTTGGCAGCAATTTCCGCCCTTGGCAATAACCGTGCCCAAGTCCAGCCGCGCGCCAAAGGACTCCGCAATCCCCGCGTCGCCGCACATTGCCGTGTCGCACAGCTGCGCGATTTCCTCGTCGGAGCAGCCCTGCTTCTGCCACGCCTTCACCAGCGGGCAGTAGTGGAAATCGATATCCAGCGCGTCGTCCTCACTGCGCAGGACGTTCATCTCAAAGACCCACTGCGCAGGCTTTATGAAAAGCTTTTTGCGCAAGTCCCTCAAGCTCCCGCCGCCGCTCTCGTTCAATGAACCGCCCTGGTACAGTCCGCAGCGCCGAATTGCCTCCGGCGCAAAATCCTCCGTAGGATAGCCCTTCTTGCGCGCCTCGTCCAGCAACAGGTACATCCACAAAGCGCGGTGCTCCAATTGCTCCCGCACGGCGCGGATAATGGGGTTTTTGATGCGCGGTTCATTATGTATCATGATTTTCACCTTCCCATGGCAGTTTGACCAGCCGTTTCACAACGCGCAGATTCTCAGCTTTCCCCGCCAGATCCGGCGCAGTGTTTATTGTAACATTTACCGCGGTGATTGGCAAGCCCGTTATTCGCGAAAGCTCCTGCGCAAATGGCAGAGAGTTCAGAATATCCTGTGCCGTTGTTGCCTTGCCAAGGTTGCTGTTGTTGATTATTCCGCTCGCCTTGAGTCTGCATACCTGCTCAATTTCGCTCAGAATTGCGGCACAATCCTCGGGCGTGCGCGTCATTGGGCGGTAGGCGTTGATTACATAGAGCATTGTGTAGCCCGATTGCTCCAGCTTCTCACGGAAGCGCCCAAGAACAGCCGCGCCCGCGTCGTCGCCGCCCGCGTCGAATATCGTCAGGTCGGTGGGCGAATCGAACGCGCTCATGACCTCCGCACGGATTGACGGAGCGTCGGACGTTGTGCCCAGCATTTGCGGCGCAATCACGCGTATGCCGAGATTTTCAAGCTCGGCCGCGCTGTCTCCGGAGCGGAAGTAGGGGTTGACTATGTCCAAATCCACCAGCGTGACGGATTTTCCCGCGTGCGCGGATTCCAGCGCAAGATTCAGCGAAACGGTGGTTTTTCCGCTGCCGTAGTGCCCCGCTATTACCAAATATTCCCCCATTCCTTGCCGCCCCCATTCGCCATCGTTTTTTGACGCATCAACATGCTTTATGTTGATATTATATTATACCGCAAATCGGCGTGCTATGTCAAATTTATTGTGCTTGCCGCGACCGGATACATCCTCACACTTCATAAAACGAAGTAACCGCCCCTCACGCAAGTAGGGCGGTTTTGTCAGCTTTTTCGTCAAAGCTTACGTTCAGCAACCGCCCCTCACGCAAGTAGGGCGGTTACTTATGTTAACTCCCGAACGCAACCGCTATGCGATTGTGTCGCTATTATTATATCATATGTTTCTCAAAAGGTCAACCTTTTAAGATTCTCTGAATTTTCTTGTTAATGCGTTATCTGCAATCTAAATTATTATATCACATGTTTCCCAAAAGGTGTACCTTTTAAGATTCTCTGAATTTTGTTGTCAATACGTTATCAGCAATCTAACATACAACGTCTAACATCCGGCAGCGCGCAGATTGACATTTTGCGCATTGTTTGGTATACTATATTTGCGCAAAAGCTGGTCGAAAACAAGCCCCGGCTTGCGCACAAAAATACGCACGGGGGAGGGCGGTGTTTTTTGTTTGAACATATCACAGAAAACTATCGTCTGCTGCATGATGAAATCGCTGCGGTGTGTGCGGAAGCCGGACGCGATCCAAGCGATGTTCGCTTAATGGCAGTCACCAAAACCGTGCCGCCGGACGCAATCAATCACGCAATTTCGCTTGGAATTGACCTAATCGGCGAAAACCGCGTGCAGGAGCTGGCCGAAAAACGTCCGCTGCTGAACCTAAGCGGCGTGGAGCTTCACCTAATCGGTCACCTGCAAACCAACAAGGTCCGCGCGGTTGTGCCCGGTGTTGATTGCGTTCAGTCGGCGGACAGCGTACGCCTTGCGCGCGAAATCAGCAAATGCGCTGTCATGGCAGGTATAACGCAGCCTGTGCTTGCGGAAGTTAATATTGGCGGCGAGGAGAGTAAGTTCGGCTTTGCGCCGAATGAGCTGTTGCCCGCGCTGGCAGAAATCGCTCTTTTGCCCGGGGTGCGCATAGACGGGCTGATGACTGTTGCGCCGTTCACTCAAAACTCAGACGACAACCGAACAAATTTTGCCGCTCTGCGTCGGATTTTCCTTGACATTGCCGGCGAAAAGTTGGATAATATACATATGCACACGCTCTCAATGGGCATGAGCTCAGATTTCCGCGAAGCTGTCGCCGCCGGTTCCACTCTTGTGCGGGTAGGCTCCGCACTTTTCGGTCAAAGAACAGTAAGGTAATCAACATATTATTGGGGAGGGCAGGCTAATGAGCGATTATTTTTCCGGAGATGAGGAATTTACGTTCCCGGAAGACGAACGGGCGCAGACGGAGCAATCGCAGCCCGGCGCGGATTATGGGGCAAAGGAGCACGGCTTTTTCGGCAGACTTGTTGGTTCCGTGAAAGATTTTTTCGGGAATCCCGCTATTGACGGATCGGACGGCGACGAATCCGACGAGGATACCGCTGAAGAATCCGGGTTCACACAAACGGCAGATTCCGCGCAAACACATACTGAGCGCGACACGGAAATTGAATCAATTTGGTCAGACACCGGCAACACCCGCAAGCAAATTGAAATGAGAGGAGTCACCGATATGCCTAATATCAGCAGCACAAGCGCCATGTACGGCAAGCCGATTTTTGCCCAGCGCACCCTTCGAGACGTTAAATCCGAGGAGCTTTGGGAAATCGTTGAGAAAATGCGCGAAAACACAGTCGTCATGCTGAACCTTGAGGCCTGCAACGACGCAGACGCGGACAAAATCCTCACGTTCCTCAGCGGCGCGGCGTGCTTCCAGCAAGGCGCCGTGCACCCCAACGGCAGCCGCAGCTATGTCCTCACGCCGCCCAATGCCGAGATTGACTCCGACCAAGACGTTTCGCACAGCAACTTTTTGCCGTCGTAACGGAGAATTTCAGACCAATGCTCAACATGATGGAGGATAACGCATATGCTCGAACCACGGGATATCCGTACCCACCGCTTTGCTCAGGCGCGGCAGGGATATAAACCTGAAGAAGTGGATGCCTTCCTCGGTCAGGCGGCAGAGGCTTACGAGTTGACCTGTCAGGAGCTTGAGCAGCTGCGCTCTCTTGCGGAGCAGACCGCTGCCAGCCTGAAGCAATGCATTGCCGAAAGGGACTCCATCAGTCGTGTGCTTGCCAAGGCGGAGGTTATGGCGGACAACATACGCAAGGACGCGAACGATGAGGCGCGGAGTCTGATTTCCACCGCCGACCGTGAGGCAAACGATACCCTGCGCGAGGCGCGCCAAAAAGCGGACGACACAATCCGCGAGGCGACGCAAACCGCGCAGGACCGCCTGAAAAAAGCTGCGGAAACAGCGGATAAGGTTGAAGCGACCGCGCGGGAACGTGCCGAGAAGGTTGTGCGCACGGCAGAACAGACGGCATACTCCGCCCTGCACAGCCTTGAGGAGCAGCGGGCAGCAATTCGCCGGGAAAACGATGAGCTGACGGCACTCAGTGCGCGCTTTAAGCTGGGTATGGTCAACACCTATGAGCGCCAACTGCGGATTTTGCGCCAAATGCCGGACGAAATTGTCCGTATTCAGGAGCCGCCCGAGGAGTCTGAACCCTTGCCTGAGCCTTTGCCTGAACCCTTGGCAGAGGAAGAGCTGCCCTCATATGCCCCGGAATCCGCAGAGAGGCCCGACGCTATTTCCTCGGATGCGGAGCCGGTGCAACCCGCGCGGGAAACTGAGCGCTACATCGGCTATTTTGCCGAGCAATAAGAAGCTATGACAAAGATTAACAAACGCGTGGCGTTGCTGCCGTTTTTGATGGCGGCGGTTGTTTTGCTTGATCAGGCGATTAAGGCGCTGGTTGTGCGCAAGTTGCCGCTATGGAAGCCAACGCCGTCTGTGCTTGGTTTCCGCCTGCAGCACACGCGCAACACAGGTGCGGCGTTCAGCTTTTTGCGGGAGCATCCGCAGCTGCTTTCCGTTTTCATCGGCGTGATTTTGCTGGGCTGTGTCCTTTGGCTGTTTATCGGCAAAAAACGTCCGTATTCTCAAAACGTTTGCCTTGCGCTGGTCTGCGCGGGCGGGCTTGGCAATCTGGTTGACCGAATTGCCCACGGCTACGTTGTGGATTATATTGAGCCGGTATTCATGCGCTTTGCGATTTTCAATTTTGCCGACACGGTACTGACTTGTGCAGTGGCTGTGTGGGCGGGTTTATTGTTCAGGCAGACGCTGCTTGAGAGGAAAAATCATGACGGATAACGACGCCGCCGCCCAAACCCTCACGCCCGCGTCCTCATTCTCGGTTGGTGAACAAGACGCGGACACCAGGCTGGATTCCCTGCTGGCGCGGCACTTCCCGGAGCTTACACGCTCGCAGGCACAGGGGCTGATTGAACGCGGCGCGGTTCTGCTCTCAGGTCTGCCTTGCAAGAAAAACGAGCGTCCCAAGGCGGGAGCGGAAATCAGCGTCACCCTGCCGGAGCTTGAGCCGTATGAGGCTCTTGCGCAGCAAATCGCGCTGGATATCCGCTATGAGGACGGCGACCTGCTTGTGGTCAATAAGCCGCAGGGCATGGTGGTTCACCCGGCGGCGGGCAATCGGGACGGCACGCTGGTCAACGCGCTGCTGGCTCATTGCGGCGATAGCCTGAGCGGGATAAACGGCGTGCTCCGCCCCGGCATTGTTCACCGTATAGATAAAGACACCGCAGGGCTGTTGCTGGTTGCCAAGAACGACTTTGCACACCGCTCGCTTGCCGCGCAGCTTGCGGCACACAGCATACAAAGGGAATACCGCGCGGTTTGCGTGGGGACTTTCCGTGAGGAATTAGGCACGGTTGACGCGCCGATTGGACGCAGCCGCACTGACCGCAAAAAGTTCGCGGTCACCGGGCAACGTTTGGCTGAAGACGCTCATAACGTTGCGGGAACGAAAAATCGGCTCAGTAACAGAACGCCCGCGGACGGGAAGTGCGCAGTGACGCATTACCGCGTGCTGCAAAGCTTTTCGCCTGCGGGGCTCTCTGCGTATTCATACCTTGCCCTGCGTTTAGAGACCGGGCGCACGCACCAAATCCGCGTACATATGGCGCATTTGGGGCACCCCGTTGCGGGCGATCCGCTTTACAGAACGGGCAAAATGCCGCGTGCGGAGTTTGCCATCGGCGGGCAGTGCCTGTTTGCGGCGCTGCTTGGATTCCGTCACCCGCGCACCGGTGAGGAAATCACGCTGGAAGCGGAGCTGCCGCCGTGGTTCCGAGAGTTTTTGGAGCGCATCGGCTAGCCAACTCATCACGAATGGAGATAAAAATACATGGAAACACTGCCGCAGCAAGCGCCGGGCACCGAAATCAGCCCCGCATCCGCCAACACAACATGGCTTTGTGCCTCGGACGTGGACGGCACGCTGGTCACCGCCTTGGGCGCGATAATGCCACGCCGCAACAAGACGGCGATTGCCCAATTCCGCAAGCTGGGCGGGCGATTCACCATTGCGTCGGGCAGGAGCATCAACTCCGTGGAGCGGCTCATGAAGCGGCTCGGGCTGGAGGACACTCCCGCAATCGTCCTCAACGGCGCGGGCGTTTATGACTGTGCCGCCAACAAAATACTACGCTATCACCCAATACCCAAGGCGGGCATAGAGCTGGCGTTTGAGCTTTACCGCAAATTTCCGCGCCTACAGTTTGCGGTGCACCGTGAGCATTCAACACATCTTTGCCGAACCCGCACACTGAGCTTTTTCGGCTCGTCCACGGTCAGGCAGCCGCGTTTTTTTCACCGCTCGCTTGCGCAAATCCCTCAGGACGGCTGGGGCAAGTGCATTTTCTTCGGCAAAAAGCCCGATATTCTAGCGCTCAAGGACTACTGCTACTCGCTCGTTGAACCGCCGCTCAGCTTTATGGAGAGCTCCGGCGTTTCGTTCGAGCTTCTCGCGCCGGGGGTACATAAGGGCACGGCAATGCTGGAGTTGGCTGAGATTTTGGGCATCAATCCGTTGCATACTGCGGCAATCGGCAACTATGATAATGACACCGGGCTGCTTGCGTGTGCCGCCGTGACTGCCGCGCCGTCAAGTGCGCCGGAGGATTTTCGGGCGAAGGCACAGCACATCGTCTGCGCGGACAGCAAGGGCGCTGTTGCTGACTTTTTGGCGATTCTGGAAGAGCGAATCAGATAACGCTTGCCATTCCCTGCCCAATTATTTATTGAGCGTGGGTGTTGTGCGCCCGGCAATTATCCGCTATCAACTATCAATTATCCATTATCATTACGTTACGGTGATCGTTGCGCGAATCATGCCCATCCAGCAGCGGTATGAATAAGTTCCGGGCGAACCCGGCGTGAATTCCAGCACGTTTTCGCCGGGTTCCAGCGTCTGCGTAATGCCATATTCCGGCACAGTAAACTGATAATTACAGCCGTTGATTGAGCCCTCCGGCGCGTCAATCACCCAGCGCACAGGCATACCCGCCTTCACGGCGATGTTTGGGTAGCGCCCGGATTGCAGACTGCTTTGCACAAGCTGCACGCCGTTTTCGGTGATGATTTCCGACGGCTCGGCAGTCCCGGTATGCCGAGCCGTTTGTGTTGGGAGCGCGATTTGCGGCAGCCCCGCAAGACTCCAGCCCTGCGTGAACATGCTCAGCCCCAGCACGGCAACTAACACCGCGCCCACAGCCATTGCTTTTGCGGGGAACTTTTTACCAAGCTTACCCGCCGCTGCGCCCAGCCCGAACATGAGCGGCACAGTGCCCAGCGCGAACAAAAACATCGCCAGCGCACCCATAAACGGGTTGCCCGTGGAGAGCGCATAGAGCTGCATGGACTGCAGCGGTCCGCAGGGCATCAGCCCATTGAGCAGCCCAATCACGAAGGGGCCGCGCTTGCCGTCACGGAGCTTATCGAGCCGCTGCGCGATTGGACGCGGCAGTTTTGGTGTGAGTTTGCTCAAAAAGGGAAACAGTCCCAGCGCGTTCAGCCCCATAAAGACCATCCACACGCCCGCAACGAGCTTGATCGCCCCCTGCAGTGACGGCGAGAAGGTAAACGCCGTACCCAGCGCACCCGCCGCCGCGCCAACAACAGTATACGACACCACGCGCCCTGCGTTATATAGCAGTGAAGGGAACAGCGCGGCAAAACGTCCGGGCGCGGGCTGCGTGTCAGGCTTTGCCATGCCTTTTGCCGTTCCGTGTTGTTTGGTTACCGATAACGCGGATTCCTGTTCTGCCGGCATTAAGAGCGTCTTTTTTTGGGCATTGCCCGACGGCAGCGTCTGCGAAAGGTTGATGCCGCCGCACATTGCCACGCAGTGGACGCTGGTGAGCAAGCCGATAACAAAGAGCATGCCCAGGCGGAAATCTGCCTCTGCCAGCTGAGCGGGCACAAGCGCTTTTAATATGCCAAAATGCTCCAGAACGAAAAATAGTCCGGCAATCAGCACTAATAAGGCCGCAGCTTTGCCGGGATTTCCCATTGGGCGGGATTTGACGACGGTGTAGCCGAGTGATTCAATGGTTATTTTCAGCGCGGCGATGTTTGTCCGCGCCGGGTCAAAGCTGATTTCAACGTTGCCATTGGCAAAAGACGCCCTCGCGGATAGTACTCCGTTCACGCGAAGAAGCTTTTTCTCAATGCGGTTCGGACAGCCCGCGCAGTGCATCCCTGAAACGCGCAGACTGACTCGCTCAGCGCTGTTTGCCAAAATAAGCCCTTCCCTCATGTGTTTATGCGCGTATCATAGCACTCCATTATGTCTATTGTGTGAAAGTCTATCGAAACAATATGCAATACAAAATATGGGGCGCGGCAATATCAACGCCCCATGTGTATTGCCGGGATTCGCCATGCGGTTTATGTTACCGAAGGCAGAAAATACAGGCTCGCTGCCAGTGTGAATTGTCCGCCGTAATAGAAGATATAGTTCAGCGCAATGTGCAGCGGCTTTGGCTTTGCGTTCACAGTGCTGAAATAGACCTGAGAGAGGATCAGATCCGAAAGAAAAAACAAAATCATGCCCGCGCCGAAGATTATCGGGAACAGCGGTTTGCCCCCGTTTGTTATTGACGGCAGCGCGCAGATTACCGGCAGAGCGGTCGTCAGCGAGAGAATGAAAGTATAAATCAGCAGAATCGGGCGGAATTTGCCGTAATCGAGCTTCATGGGCTTTTCCAGGAAGAACATGAACAGCGTCATCACAACGCCCACGCACGCCGCCAAAAGTACGGTGTATAGTTTGATTTCAAGCACATTTGCCATACCCGACATGAAAAACAGGTGCCCGATAAGGAACGACGTGAAGCCGCAATACATATAGAAATGCTTGGAGTCGCCGTGAATGTCCTTGAGGTCCAGCCAAATATCGCCCAGCAGACCGCAGACCATGCCCGCGACTGTGCATAAACCCATTATGAGCGCGCTGCGGTCGATATAGCTGACGCCGGTGCCCGTCAGGCGCTTGATTGCGTAGAGAGAATAGAGGATAAACAGGACGCTGAGCGCGGTTTTGATAAGCAGGGCGGGGCGCATTTTCTCCTTAATACGCAGGGGAATGTAGACGCACAGACCCGCAAGGGGCAGCGCGGCGGCGGGGATTAACCAGAGCATGGAAAGACTCCTCTCAAATTCCGGAATTATGATAGGTAAAGTATAGCAAATTTTCAAGCAACTTGCAAGCGTTTTTGGTCACTTTTTGTCTGAGCGCCGTTTGCGTTGCAATCAAGTGCCGTTTCATGTTATAATTAACATTAAATTTCAGCATATCTAATATCTAAAACCCAGTATATGGAGGAAAAACATGCCGCGCAATATCACGCAAAAAATCATCGCAGAGCACCTGATCTCCGGAGACATGACCCCGGGCAGCGAAATTCAGCTGCGCATTGACCAAACCCTCACGCAGGACGCAACGGGCACCATGGCCTACCTTGAATTTGAGGCAATTGGGCAGCCGCGTGTGCAGACGGAGCTTTCCGTAGCATATATTGACCACAACACGCTGCAAACCGGCTTCGAAAACGCAGACGATCACAGGTTTATTCAGTCCTGCGCAAAAAAACGCGGGCTGGTTTTCTCGCGTCCGGGCAACGGGATTTGTCACCAGGTGCACCTTGAACGCTTCGGGATTCCGGGCAAAACGCTCATCGGTTCGGATAGTCACACTCCCACAGGCGGCGGACTTGGTATGCTGGCCATGGGGGCGGGCGGGCTGGATGTTGCTGTGGCAATGGGCGGCGGCGCTTACTGCATACCCATGCCAAAGGTGACGCTCATTAAATTGACGGGTAAACTTGAGCCCAGGGTCAGCGCAAAGGACGTGATTCTGGAGGTGCTGCGGCGGCTTTCGGTCAAGGGCGGCGTTGGCAGGGTGATGGAATACGGCGGCGATGGCGTGGCATCACTCAGCGTGCCTGAGCGTGCGACTATCAGCAACATGGGCGCGGAGCTTGGAGCAACAACGTCCATTTTTCCGTCGGACAAAATCACGTACAAATTTTTGATGGCGCAGGGGCGCAGTGATGATTGGCGTGAAATCACGGCGGATGAGGGTGCGGAATATGACGACGTTGTTGAGCTTGATCTTGCCGCGCTGGAGCCGCTTGTCGCCCTGCCGCACATGCCCGATAACGTCAAGCCCGTTGCGGAAATTGCGGGTCTGCCCGTTGACCAGGTCTGCATTGGCTCATGCACAAACTCCAGCTTACAGGATATGCTCAAAGTCGCCGCTATATTAAAAGGTAAGAAGATTCACCCGCGCGTCAGCCTGACCGTCAGCCCCGGCTCCATGCAGGTCTATTCTATGCTGGCGAAAAACGGTGCGCTTGCGGACATAATCGCCGCCGGGGCAAGAGTGCTTGAGTGCGCTTGCGGTCCGTGCATTGGTATGGGGCAGTCGCCGGGGAGCGGTGCGGTGAGTTTGCGCACATTCAACCGCAACTTCGAGGGTCGCAGCGGCACAGCGGATGCCGGCGTGTATCTTGTCAGCCCGGAAACGGCCGCCGCCGCCGCAATCACCGGCGTTGTTACGGATCCGCGCGAGCTTGCTTCCTATGAGGCGCCTGTCCTGTTGTCCGCCGCATTCTTGCGCAACGACAACCTGCTGGTGCAGCCTGAACCGCTGGAAACAGCCGATAGCGTGGAAATCCTCTACGGACCGAACATCAAGCCGTTCCCTGTTGCGGACGCCCTGCCGGAAACGCTGAGAGCAGCTGCTGTGCTCAAGGTGGGCGATAACATCACCACGGACCACATCATGCCCGCCGGAGCGAAGATTTTGCCGTATCGCTCAAACATACCATTCCTGTCGCAGTTCTGTTTCCGCCAGTGTGACGAAAATTTTGCGGAGAACTGCAAGGCTACGGGGGCGGCGTTTGTGGTCGGCGGGACGAACTACGGGCAAGGTTCCAGCCGTGAACATGCCGCGCTGGTGCCGCTGTATTTGGGCGTGAAGGCAGTGATTACCAAATCTTTCGCGAGAATCCACAAGGCGAACCTAATCAATGCGGGGATTTTGCCGCTCACTTTTGCGGATGAAGCGGACTACGACAAAATCGAGCAGGGCGACGAGCTGGAAATCGCAAACGTGCGGGAAAATCTGCAAAACGGCGGTACGCTGCTCCTGCTCAATCGCCGCACAGGGGAAAAATTCCCGCTGCTTACGGACTTCACCGAGCGTCAAACTGCCATTTTGCTGGCCGGCGGGTTGTTGCCATACACAAAAAACAGCTGATATAGACAAATGCCGGGCTTGTATTTTCTAATATGGAAATTATAATGCGCCGGGCTGTGCTAGAATAGTACTTGTAAAAATAGAACACAAAGGGGAAAACCATGGCAGATAATAACAGCAAGGGAACTCTCTTCGCTTGGCTGAACGACGGCAACGATGATTTCTTCAGTATTGTTGATTTCATCACCGAGTTCGTTGAGGTGCTCAGCGATACCTCACCTGACGGCGGAAGCTCCGAAGAATCCGGCAAAACGGAGCAGCTTTTCGGCGAGGACGGCGGCGAGGAGTACTTTGTCCCGGCGGCGGAGCCAGTATTGACCGCCGCGGCAGTTGGCGCAGGTACCGCAGCAGCTGCAGCCACCGCAGCGGATGCCGTAACACACGTTTGGGATGAACCTGCAGCAGCAGAAGAGTTTATTCCGGAGCCGGCAAAGAAGAGAACGAAAAAACTCAAGCAGCCAAAGGAAAAGACGGCGGAAGTTGTCGCCGAGGCGGCGCAGGTTGTTGAGGATTGGCAAACAGACGAATTCGGAATCCGTGAAGACAGCCGCCCGCTGGAGATTTTTGATTCTATTTTAGAGAATCTTGATCCCGAAGCTTAACACAAAATCAGATATTTAGATTTTAGATCTCAGACGCGGAATTTACAGCGCAATTCGCAACCTGATATCTAACTTAAGTGTGGTCTGCACAATTAAACAATTCAGGAGAAACGAACAATGCCAAAAGAACCCGGTCAGCAGAAAAACGGCGCCGAGCAGGAGCCGAAAAAAGCAAAAAACAAGCCCGCCAAGAAGAAGCCGGCCGGCCGGCCGTCAATATCACGTTCGCCTCAAGGCGCTGCGGGAGCCGCCCGCAACGCGCTGCCGTACGATATGTCAGCGCGGCAAAAGCAGGTGCGCCGCCAGCGGATTATGCTTTTGGGTATCACACTGTTTTTGGTGCTTGCCGCCGGGGTGCTTGTTATGGCGGTGACGGGGGTGTTCTCCAAGGATTCGGACCCGGTCATGCCGGACTTGCCTAAATATACCAGCTTTCCCGCCGAGCAGGGCAACGCCAAAAGAATTAATCCGCTAACCGGCTTGCGCGATTTGAATGCAAGTGCGGCGGGCAAACGCGCGGTTTCGTTTATGGTCAACAACGCACCCGCAGCGCGCCCGCAGTGGGGGCTTTGCGCGCCTGATGTAATCACCGAAACACTCGTTGAGGGCGGCATTACGCGTATGCTTTTCATGTTCTCGGACTTGGCGACCGTGCCCAAGGTGGGTCCAATCCGTTCCGCGCGGCACGATTTTGTGGAAATTACGGAGGGCTTCGACAGCTTCCTGATTCACTGGGGCGGCAGTCCGCAGGCATATGAGGCAATCAAGGCGCGCGGCGTGAATAACTTGGACGGCATGGTATACTCCGGCAAGTATTTCTTCCGCGATAAAACCCGCCTGAACCAAGGCTTGGCAGTTGAGCATACTGCCTACACAAACTCTGAATACATCACGGCGGGTATTGCCGCCAAGGGCTGGCGGACGGATGTTGACCCCGCAAAAACGTCGCCGTTCCGCTTTGTGACGGAGGGCGCGGCGGCGCGTGTGCCAATCGGCGGGAGCGCGGCGGCGGTGAATTTCCGCTTTTCGGCAAACTATAAATATTCGTTCGAGTATAATAAAACTACAGGGCTTTATGCGCAATACCTCAACAACACACCATTTGTGCAGGATGGCGGTCAGCAGCGCAAGGTGACAAACATCATCCTGATTTATGTTGACGTGCAGCAGATTGCCGGGGACAAAAAGAACCGCGTGAATATCGACATGAGCGGCGGCGGCGGGATTTATGTGACTGCCGGCGGTTGGGAAACAATCACGTGGAAGAAGGGGAAGCCGGCTGAGCCGCTTCAGCTTTTGGATAAGGACGGCGCGGTGCTGGAGCTTAACCGCGGCAAGGGGTATATCGGCATGGTGCCGATTGTGCAGCGGACGAATACGACTGTTAGCGAATGAAGGCTTGACAAATTCATAATAACGCTGTATATTTATAGTTGGTGTTTTTATACGCCCTGCACGCGCGGGGTGTGATCTCATTATCCGCTATCCATTCTCCATTCTCAATTAATACGCCTTGTACGCTTGACAACGCAGTATAAAACTGGTATAATACTCCCGCTATGGACGATTAGCTCAGCTGGTAGAGCATCCGCTTGACGTGCGGAGGGTCAGCGGTTCAAGTCCGTTATCGTCCACCAAGCAATTCAGAATCCAAACAACCCGCCCACATTTTGTGAACGGCTTGCCTGGGCTTTGCCGTGCCCGCCACCCGCAAAGGTTTGTTCAGCGGCTTCAGTCCAATTATTGGTTTCGGCGAATTTCCGCGCCCTGCGGTGTGCACAGCTGTGTTAACTAAAGCGGTCTGAACAGCATATATTATAAACAAGCAACAGCTTTTTGCGTGTCCATAATATGCATTTTTTCATGCCATGCAGCAGAAAGTCACAATTTCGTAAATATTTCTTAAAAAGTACTTCTTTTTTTCGACAGAGTGTGATATAATATTATGGAGCAATCATCCCCGGGGTCATGAGGGAAATGGTGTGCGCAGGGTACGGTACGCCGTGCCCCTTGTACGTTGTTTCATGATGAACGGGGCGAGTAGGGGGTATTCATCTTGGCAGTATTAACCGGCAGCGCGCTTGAGCGCGCGTCATTCCCGGAGCAACTGGGGGTTAGCTCCGCAAGGCTTCAGGCGTATATTGACGACGCTTTGGCGAACGATGTGGAGCTGCACTCCGTAATGGTGCTGCGGCACGGTAAGGTTGCGGCGGAGTTTTGGCGCGAACCGTATGCGCCCAATTATCCGCACGTTATGTACTCTGTCAGCAAAACCATCACGGCGATTGCGGTGGGCTTCGCTGTGGCGGAAGGGCACTTCAGCGTTGAGGACAGGGTGATTGACTTTTTCCCCGAACAAAAGCCCAAAAAGACGGATAAACGCCTTGAGCAGATGACGGTTTACCATCTTTTAACAATGACCTCCGGCAAGGATGTCAGCATCTTCAAAAGCAAGACCGGGCTTGACTGGATAACGCAGTTTTTCCGCTCAAAATGGGGGTTTGCACCCGGGAAAGGCTGGAAATACATAAACGAAAACATGCACATTCTGCTGGAGATTCTCCGCAGGACGACGGGGCAGACCGCAACGGACTTCCTGACAAGCCGCCTTTATGAGCCGCTGGGCTTTGGGCGGGTGCCTTTCTGGGAAACCTCTCCAACGGGAACTGAAGCGGGCGGCTGGGGACTTTTCCTCAAGACGGAGGAGCTGGCAAAGGTTGCGCAGTGCCTGCTGAACCACGGCAAGTGGGAAGGTAAGCAGCTTATTGCGGAGGCTTGGGCGGCTAAAATGCAGTCCAAGCAGGTTGATAACCACTTTGACAAAAAAGCCCGCGATGAATGCTATGGTTACGGCTACTGCATGTGGCAGAACCCCATCCCAAATTCCTCGCGCATGGACGGCATGTTCGGGCAGTACGCCATAGTCTTGCCGGAATATGATGCGGTTTTCCTCACCACAAGCAATGAAATTGATGAACCCAAAGCACGCTCCTTTATATGGAAACACTTGCCGGGGATTTTTGGCGAGGAATCGGGGACCAAGCCTGCGGACAGCGTGCCGCTCGCTATGCCGCAGATTTTGCCGCCGATCAGCAAGCCCCGCAGCGCGGAAACGGAACAGAGCGTTACGGGTCAGGTCTACAAAATCCGCCGCCCGGTGATTAATAACATGTTCAGCGCACCGCTGTGTGTGCTGACTTATCCGGTGACGCAGATGTGCGGCTTCGAGCGCGGCAACATAAGCAACATACGCTTTGACTTTGACGAGGACAGCTGCCGCTTCCGCTGGACAGAGGACGGCAATGCGGACAACACCGTTGTTTGCGGCATGGACGGCACGGCGCGCACCTCTCAGATAGAGCTTGCGGGCACAAAATACACAATGAATGTTTGGGCTTTTTGGTCAGACGAAGACACGTTGGAGCTGCATTTGCGTCCGCTGGAGGCACTCACGGACCGCATATTCAGCTTCCGCTTCCGCGGCGGCAGGGTTCGTCTGAAATCAGGGATGCTTCCGGCATTGCCATTCATTCTGCGCAGTACGCTGGATATTTTCCTGAAGCCGTATCTGCCGGTGCCGGCGCTCACTATGCGCGTGCTGAGGATGTGTGTAGCTCCATTGGCGGCTTTTTTGGAGCCGACACTATTCGGAAAGGCGAAAAGCTAAGCCGCCGCACCGTGCACAATAAACACATAATAAGGACACACGAATGACACTGGAAATCATTGCAAGCTGCGTGTGCGTTGCCGCAATGGCGGTGCTGGTGCCGCTGTTCCTGAAGGCGGCGTGGCCGGAGAAAACCAACAAATCCCTCTTGCTGAAGATGATATGCGCAACGCTGTTTGTGCTGATTGCATTGCTGCAAATGCGCATTGCGGATAACTACAGTGACTTTGCCGTAAAAATGCTTTGGGGTTTTGCTTTCTCATGGTTAGGCGATTTCTTCATGCACATGCGCTTAAAGCCCAAAGCTGTGTGGTATGCGCTGGGCGTTGCATCGTTCCTTGGCGGGCACGTGATGTTTGTGAGCGCATATGCACTCGCCGCCCAAAAGCTGCTGGGCGCTTCCTTCTGGAATCCGGCGGAAATTGCCGTGATTGCGGTGCTGTTCATTGCCGCAGTGTTCATACTGTTCCGCATGAGCAAAAACCACTCCAACAAGCTCCTGCCAATGTTGATGGTCTATGCCGCCGCCGTACTGACGATGATGGTAAAGGCGGTTTCGCTTGGCGTTCGGCTGTTTGCTGATGGTCAACAGCCATGGTATGCGGCGCTGCTTTTGATTGCTGGCGGAATTTGCTTCCCCCTCTCCGACGTGCTTTTGCTGCTGATTGACTTTGGCGGCACCCCGCACCATCCCGACCGCTTCAAAACATTCAAGGTCAAAAGCGTCAACATCTGGACGTATTTTGCGGCGCAGTGTCTGCTTGCATTCACCGTTTTGTTCATCTATGCCTAGCTGTTGCGTAATACCCACGCCCATTGGTTCTTTTGGGCTTTGGCAGGATGACGGCGTGATTGCGCGCGGCGCGTTTATTGACGACGGCACTGTTTGCGAGCCGGATACGCCTGTTCTGCAAGCCGCCGCAAAGCAGCTTGCCGCTTACTTCGCGGGAGAACTCACCGCGTTTGATTTGCCGCTGCGCCCGGTCGGTACTGACTTTCAGCAAAGGGTATGGGCGCTGCTGCGGACTATTCCTTACGGCGGCAGCATAAGCTACGGGCAGATAGCGGCGCTTCTCGGCAAACCCGGCGCGGCTCGGGCTGCGGGCAATGCCTGCGGGGCAAACCCTCTCCCGTTGCTGATTCCCTGCCACAGAGTATTGGGCACGGGCGGCAGGCTCGGCGGGTTTTCGTGCGGGATTTGGCGCAAAAAATTTTTACTCGCCCTTGAGGGGCATACTATATAAATCAGGAGTTTCAAATGATTACAGCACTCGGCGCAGAGCACGATGGGCGGACAATGTCAGCTGAAGCATCGCGCACAAAAAGCTCTGAGGACCTAAAAACTGCTGCCCCGCGGATTGCACTCGGTGCAGACCACGGCGGGTATCCGCTGAAAGAAGCAATCAAGGCTATGCTTGATAAACAGGGCACAGCTTACCGTGATTTCGGCACGGACAGCACCATCGGTGTGGACTATATCCCCTATGCAAAGCTGGTTGGCGAGGCTGTAGCGGCGGGCGAGTGCAGCTTGGGGATACTCTGCTGCGGCACCGGGCTTGGCATGAGCATTGCCGCCAACAAAATCTGCGGCATCCGTGCCGCGTGCTGCGCGGACTGGTTCAGCGCCAAAATGACGCGTGAGCACAACGACGCCAACGTGCTCTGTCTTGGTGCGCGCGTTACCGGTGAGGACGCCGCGCTGACCTTGGTTGACGTCTTCCTCCGTACGCCGTTTTCCGGCGACGAACGCCATGCGCGGCGCATTGCGCAGATTACCGCGCTGGAACAGGCTTGACTCAACGCCGTCCTTATCCGCATTGGAACGAAACCGATCTTTAAGCCTTGGAAATACTGCATTGCATAAAACGCAGACGACCGCTTACCGCCCATAATACACAAAAACACCCGGCTTCGGGGCAGGAATGCTCCAAAGACCGGGTGTTATTTCTGCTTCAGCGAGAAATTGGCTTACAAAGAACCATCCAAAATTTTCGCGATGAGTTGGCGCACAACTTCAAACAGTTGCTGGAATGTGCCGGCGGTTTCTTCGTCAACTTTGACGCCAAGCCCGAATTCTGTGCTCAGCGTTTCAAAAAGCCCTTGAAAAAGGTTGATGATTGTTGTTAAATCCATGATGATTGCCTCCTGATTAGTTTAAGATTTCCTAAGTATACCGCAATTTTGCTCTGATATTTTTCCATAATCGAAAATTACAAAACTGATATATGCGCGGCGTTAGTTTTCTTCGCGCCGCGGTTGAAGCCGTTCGACCTCACGCCGATGAAATGGCTGCGGAGCCGCCGGGTTGCGCTCCAGGGCTACCTTCACAATGCCGGAGAGCATGTTGTTATCCGTAACAACGCCGCGCCCTTGCGCCGTTTTGACAGGCTCGCCCACGGCGGGTGTGACACGCCGCAGGTGGCGGTATGCATCCTCCTCATAGCTAAGGCAGCACATGAGCCGGCCGCACGCTCCGCTGATTTTTTCGGAGTTGAGCGAGAGATTTTGCCCTTTTGCCAGCTTGAGCGTAATCTTGGGAAATTCCGATAAATGAGACGAGCAGCAGAACGCGCGTCCGCACAGCCCCAAGCCGCCAAACATCTGCGCCTCACTACGGGCATTGATTTGCAGCAGCTCCACGCGGAAACGGAACTGCTGCGCCAAATCCTTGACCAGTTCACGGAAATCCACGCGGTTCTCCGCCAGAAAATAGAAGACCATCTTCTTTCCGTCAAAGGTTGACCGCGCCTTCACGGGCTCCATCGGCAGCTTGTGCTCGCCGATTTTTTGAACGAAAATTCTGAACGCGCTTTTTTCACGCTGGGCATATCGCGTCATAGTTTCCAAATCCACCGCGTCCGCCTTGCGGATAACATTTTTGAGCGGCTTGAGGAGCGTACTCCGCTCCACCTCCCGGTTGCCAAAGACAATTTTTGCCATGTCGATATTATGCTCGGATTCCACAATTACGTCGTCGCCTTGGGCATAAACGACGTCCTGCGGGTCAAAGGAATACACACGCCCCGCACCGTCAAAGCGCACCCCCACTATTGTTACCTTATCCTCCATGCCGGTCTTCTCTCCTATCTTAAAATCGCTTATGAAAACATCGTTGCCGCAATCCGCGTACGCAAAAGCGCAAGGTTTGCGTTGCGTTCGATATCGCGTTCCAATGACTGCACGCGTTCCAGCAGCACCGTCAATCTGCCTGAACCAAGCCCGGCCAGCTGCTCTCCCGCGAGCGGCTGCGCCAACTCCTCCGCGCCGCTTGTTCGTAGCAAGCCTGCCCGGAGCAGTTCCTTCAGCGCGCGCAGACTCTCCTGCAACAGCGGCTTTGCCTTATCAAACGTCGCGGTTGCGGCGAGCACACCCCACTCGTCATTTTGCGCAAGCGCCGCGGCGATTTTCTGTGCCGCATCTGCCGCCTCTGCAGAGAATTCCTCGTCCGTGCCGGGCAGAGCATAAGCCGTCACACGGGAGAGAATTGTGGGCAAAAGCTCCTTGCGCCCCGGGCACAGCAGCAAAAAGCAGACTGCCGGCGGCGGTTCCTCAATGCACTTGAGCAATGCGTTTTGCCCCTGCTGATTGAGCTTGTGCGCGTTTTCAATGACGAACACGCGCCTTGCCGCCTCGCTTGGCTTGACGATACTTTGCGCAAGCAGCGCACGCACAGCGTCCACGGGGATTTGCTTGCCCTCCTCATCCGTCAGGACCATCACGTCCGGGTGAATCCACTGCAGTGCTTTGCGGCAGTGTTTGCACAAGGTACACGGCGCTGACTCTCCGGGAAGCTTGCCGCTCAGTGACAACGCCTCATCTGCGGCAGGCGGATTCATTGATTCGCAGAGCCATGCGGCAATGAATGACGCGGCGGTTTCGCGGCGGGAATCAGCAGAGCCGCCCTCAAGCAACACTGCATGGGGAAATCTCCCGTTGCGCAGGGAGCGGTAGAATGCCGTTTCGGCGGCGGTAATGCCGGACACGCGCAGACCTCCCGCCAATTTAAATTAGTCAGCACAAACAAGTGTATACTTACACAAGTTAATTATACCGCATTTGCGGGCGGCTTGTCAATTTTCTTGAGTGAAGCGGCATTTACTTTAACGCCGGACTCTTGATATTACAGACTTTTTGCGGTTACTCTAAGCAGCTGCTCTCACCAGCTGGTGAGAGCAGCAGCTTAGAGTGAATATAAATAAAAATACTTCCAAATTAACGGTTTTATTTGTCGATATTTTACAATTGTTAACAAGCTATAAAATTCACCATGCTTAGCGCCTAAAAATCATCCGTATTTTAATTCGTGCCCAAGCGCGTGCATGTTGAAAAAATCAACGCCATTGTGCCAGCGCCTGCACTTTTATCTTGACAGGAAGGGGACAATCTGTTACACTAAGCCGCGTAAGCCATGGAGAAACCCAACATATTTTGGAGGTACACTATGGAAAACCAAGAAACACAACCCCAAGCCTCCGCCCAAAAGCCATGGGCGAACCCCACTCCCGCCGGACTTGTTGCGCTGGCGGCCGCATGCGTATGCTTTTTTGTGTTGCTTTCCGGGCGGGTAACTGCCGCCGCAATGCCGCTGATCGGCTGTTGGCTGATTGGCGGATTTGTTGTGCAGATTATTGTGGCATTGCTTGACCTTAAGGGCGGCAATCTTGCGGGCGGCAACACGTTTCTGTTTTTCAGCGCGTTTTTCATGCTCGTGAGCGGGCTGGAAATGCTGATGAAATACAAGGCGATTACCGACGGCTCACCGCTCGACGGTCGTGTTGACGGCTACGTTTGGTGCATATTGACGGTGGTTGTTTGGCTATGGACGCCGGCGTTTTTCCACAAAGTGACGCTGCTGTCGATTGTTGTTGCGCTGCTGGATCTTGCGCTGCCGTTCATTGCTCTCAACGACCTTAAGCTTGCCGGGATGCCAACATGGATTCCGCATATCCCGGCGTGGTTGCTGCTGGCGGCGGGGATTGTTGCTGTGTATTTGAGCGCGGCGACGGTGGTTAACGGCACAGCAGGGAGGAAAATTTATCCTGTAATTGGCGGCTGAGCGGACAACGTACGCAGGAATCACGTTCGGAAAACCCTACGGCGCGGAGGATGCTTACCTTCCGCGCCGTTTTAATGCATCTTTCCAATGCCTGTGACCGCTTAGCTCAAAGTTGTGATTTCGGCAATTATCCACTCTCCACTATCAATTATCAATTATCAACTATCCAGAGTGAGCATGTTTCTGGAAAATCTAGGCAAAAGTAAAAGAGCAAAGCTGGTTTTCCCGGGCTTCACCTATCCATTTTGCTGTTTGTCTATAATGCGCGATGAAATGTACATCGCGGTTAACCTCACGGTTAAGGGAGAGGTTAACCTAAAGGTTTAGGGAACGGTCTCCCTCACGTCAAAAATAAAAGAGCAAAGCCGGTTTTCCCCGGGCTTCACCCATTATCAATTATCCACTCTCCATTATACATTATCAAACGTCTGCTGCCCAGGCGGGGTCAACCCCAAGTGCCGGTAACCCGCCGGGCTGACACAGCGTCCGCGCGGCGTGCGCTGCAAAAAGCCCAGCTGCATCAGGTACGGCTCATATACGTCCTCAATTGTCACCGCCTCTTCGCCGATTGCCGCCGCAATGGTCTCCAGCCCCACCGGCCCGCCGTTGAAGCTGTCAACCATGCTGCGCAGGAGCATCCGGTCGATGTTATCCAGACCCATGTGGTCGATTTCCAGGCGCGTGAGGGCGTTATTTGCACTCTCGCGCGTGATTTCGCAAGTCGCCGCAGCGTTGCCCTGCTCACTGTTGAGCACCTGAGCAAAGTCGCGTGCACGGCGCAACAGGCGGTTGGCGATTCGCGGGGTGCCGCGGCTGCGGGAGGCGAGCTCCATTGCGCCCTCCGGCGTGACGGCAATATCAAGTATCCCGGCGGAGCGCGTGACAATCCGCGCCAGATCCTTGGGAGAATACAACTCCAGGCGCAAAATCACGCCGAACCTGTCCCGCAGCGGTGCGGAGAGCTGACCGGCACGGGTCGTAGCGCCAACCAGCGTGAAGTGCGGTAAATCCAGCCGGATTGACCGCGCGGAGGGACCCTTGCCGATGATGATATCCAGCGCGCCGTCCTCCATTGCGGGGTAGAGGATTTCCTCAACACTGCGCTGCAGGCGGTGGATTTCGTCGATGAAGAGCACATCGCCCTCGCCGAGATTGGTCAGAAGGGCTGCCAGATCGCCTTGTTTTTCAATCGCCGGACCCGATGTGACGCGGAAATGTACGCCCATCTCGTTGGCGATTATGCCCGCAAGGGTAGTTTTTCCCAAGCCCGGCGGACCATAGAGCAGCACATGGTCAAGTGATTCGCCGCGCTCCTTTGCCGCCTGAATATAGACCGCCAGGTTATCTTTGACCTTGGACTGACCTATGTATTCGGCAAAAGCACGCGGACGAAGCGACAGTTCAGTCGGCTCGTCCTGCGCGGAGTATTCGGTGGCGATTATGCGGTTTTCGAAGTCCGGTTCCATATTACGCACCATGTGCGAGAGAGGTCGCGCACAAAAAGCTCATGAAATTATGTGCTCGCCGTCTGCGTCTTCCTTTCAGTGATATTTTTCGGCGGATTTTTATCATCTGATCCGGTCAGTTGAACGCCGTCATATTCAAGCTTTAGTTTGCTGTAATCGTGGACATGTCACTTGCGTCTGATATCCGACATCTACCGCTTAACAGTCCACTTAACCCCAAGCGGCGTATCCTCAATCACCACGCCCATAGCGTTCAGCTCGTCACGGATTCGGTCCGCCTCAGCCCAGCTTTTTGCGGTGCGCGCTTCACCCCGCGCGGTGATCAGCGCCTCGATTTTGGCGGTTTCATCGTCCGCAGCGGATTCAGCTGCCGCCTCGGCGGGCTGCAAAATCCCAAGCACGCCGCACAGCTCGGCAAAGAGCTTCAGCGCCGCCTTGCACAGGCGCTTGGAAGGCTCTGCGTCAAGCACGCGGGTGTTGATTTCGCGCACTAACTCAAACAGCGCCCCAAGGGCATCTGCCGTATTCAGGTCGTCGTCAAGAGCGGCAATGAAGGATTCGCGGTGCGTTTCCAGATGCAAAAGTGTCTGCAAATCGCCGTCTTTTTCAGGCAGAGCGGCGTTCTTTTTTGCAAATATGAGGTTATCACGGCAATTTTGCAGCCGCTGCAGGGACGCGATGGAGCTGTCCAACAACTCCGGCGTGTAGTTAATGGGGCTGCGATAATGGCTGGAGATCAGGAAGAAGCGTATCGGCGCATAGCCATATTTTTCCGCAACCTGCCGCACTGTGAAAAAGTTGCCTTTGGATTTGCTCATTTTGGCGTTGTTGATGTTGATATAGCCGTTGTGCATCCAATAGCGTGAAAAGGGCTTGCCGGTGTATGCTTCACTCTGGGCGATTTCGTTTTCGTGGTGCGGGAAGATAAGGTCCTGCCCGCCGCAGTGGATATCGGCAGTTTCGCCCAAATAGCGCAGCACCATAGCGGAGCACTCGATATGCCAGCCGGGGCGGCCATTTCCCCACGGCGATTCCCAATATGGTTCGCCGGGCTTTGCGGCTTTCCAGAGCGCAAAATCCATTGGCTCGCGCTTAATTTCGCCGGTCATAATGCGCGCACCGGCAACAAGCTCGTCCAGCGGTTGGTGGGATAGCTTGCCGTATTCTGCAAACTTGGCGGGGCTGTAATAGACATCGCCCTGTGCCTCATATGCAATACCTTTGGCGATTAAGCCACTCACAATCTCAATGATTTGCTCAATATTTTCCGTTGCACGCGGGTGAACCGTCGCTTCCTGCAGCGCCAGACCTTTAGCGTCTTTCCAGTATTCGCCAATATATTCCTCGGCGATTGCGGCGGAATCCACTCCATGCTCGTTTGCGCGGCGGATGATTTTGTCGTCGATATCTGTGAAGTTTTGCACAAAGCGCACATCATATCCGCGATAGGCAAGGAAGCGGCGCAGCACGTCGAACACCACAAGGGGGCGTGCGTTGCCAATGTGGATATAGTCATAAACCGTGGGACCGCAGGCATAAATCCGCGCCGTGCCGGGTTTCTGCGGGACGAAATCCTCTTTTTGGCGGGTGAGGGTGTTATAGATTTTCATGGGGGCTTCCTTTCCTCATCTGGGCGAGAATCGGGGCGGGTGTTTGCCCGTCCGCCGTACAAGGTATAATTATACACCTTACGGCGGATAAATTCAACTGACGGCGCAGACATGAGCCGGCACAATGCGTTGATTTTTCCAATAAGCAAGCGACCGGGCACGAATTAAAATACGGATGATTTTTAGGCGCTAAGCGCAGCGATTTTATAGCCCGTTCACAATTTTGAAAATATTGATAAACAAAAGGGTTAATACTGCAGCATTTTTGTTTATATTCACTCTAAGCAGCTGATCTCACCAGCTGGTGAGAGCAGCTGCTTAGAGTCGCTGATAACTATACAAAAAGCTCATGTTTCTCCCGGCAGAACGAAGCAATGGGAAGCGCCGCTGCCCGCACAAATGCCCGCCTTGCATTTCCGCGCAAATTCTGGTATACTGAAATGCGAAAATATACACGAAAAAAGCGGAGGACATTATGGCAGAAGATAAACAAAAAGCACTGGAAACCGCGCTTTTGCAGATTGAAAAGCAATACGGCAAGGGCAGCATCATGCGCCTTGGCTCAAACAGCACGCTCAATGTGGCGGCAATCCCCACCGGTTCCATCGGTTTGGACGCGGCGATCGGCATTGGCGGTCTGCCGCGCGGACGCATTATTGAGATTTACGGACCGGAATCTTCCGGCAAAACCACGCTTGCGCTGCACGTTGTTGCACAGGCGCAAAAAATGGGCGGCGAGTGCGCCTTCATCGACGCGGAGCACGCGCTTGATCCCGTCTATGCCCGCAACCTTGGGGTCAACATTGATAACCTGCTTGTTTCGCAGCCGGACGACGGCGAACAGGCGTTGGAAATCACCGAGGCGCTCACCCGCTCCGGCGCGCTGGACGTTATTGTAGTCGATTCCGTGGCGGCGCTAGTCCCCAAAAGTGAGATCGAGGGCGAAATGGGCGACAGCCACATGGGACTTCACGCCCGCTTGATGAGTCAGGCGCTGCGCAAGCTGGCGGGCGCAATCAGCAAATCCAACACAATTCTTATTTTCATCAACCAACTGCGCATGAAAATCGGCGTGATGTACGGCAACCCGGAGACCACAACGGGCGGCAACGCGCTCAAATTCTACGCCTCTGTGCGTATTGACGTGCGCCGCGTGGAGAGCCTCAAGGACAGCAAGGGTGAGTTTATCGGCTCCCATACCAAGGCAAAAATTGTCAAAAACAAGGTTGCGCCGCCGTTCCATATTGCTGAGTTTGACGTGATGTACGGGCAGGGAATTGTCCGCGAAGGCGAGCTTGTCGACCTTGGCGTGCAGTTTGGCATTGTGCAGAAGGGCGGCGCGTGGTTCTCCTGCGGGGACGTACGGCTGGGGCAAGGGCGCGAAAACGCCAAGATATATCTGCGCGAACACGCAGAGTTGGCTGACAGCATCGAGGA
Source organism: Oscillospiraceae bacterium (assembly GCA_031290105.1). Taxonomy (GTDB): domain Bacteria; phylum Bacillota; class Clostridia; order Oscillospirales; family Acutalibacteraceae; genus WRKY01. The sequence goes on along the minus strand of JAITOD010000030.1, from coordinate 14,244 downwards.
GCAAATCCGCGCGGAGCTTGCAAAAAAAGCACAGGCTCCCAAGACTGCCGCCGGTGAAGACAGTGCGGAAGGCGAGCCTGAAACGTCTGAAACTGCCGCAAAACCCGCAACCAAGCCTACGCGCGGCAAGAAGTAAAATTGAAGCATACAAAAGCGGCCCTAACATAAGGAAACATTTGAGGAAAGTCGGTGTAGTGTTCAAGCTGCACCGCTTTTTTTCAGAGCTTTGCACAGGGCTTTCATGCTCCATGTTCAAGCTTATGTCCGCAGCCGGAGGATTCCTTTCAAAGCCCAAAACACAGGCGGGACGATTAAATGCTTTTCTTTCAGTTCAAAACTAACATGCTGTTCATGAGGAGCTGCCCTGAAAAATAAGTACTTGACAAAGCCGCCTGACTTTGTTATAATGAACAAGCACCGCGGTTTGGATGCTCAGCGGTACTTTCCCTCGTTGTTTCGGGTGCATTTTGTGCGGTGGTGGCGGAACTGGCATACGCGCACGTTTGAGGGGCGTGTCCGCAAGGGTACGGGTTCAAGTCCCGTCCACCGCACCAGCCGGTAAGACCGGCGGCAAGACGTACATTACCCGCTGCAAACCATAAAGTTCAGCGCTCGGCAGCCGAACATTCAGCTCAAGTTCCATTTTGCATTAAGATACAGACAACCCCATATTTACCCGAAAGGAAACAGACATGATTGACTTTTTTCAGCGGCTTCCAGTGGTTTTCATGGCATTAATCCAGAGCGCGTTCTGGTTCATCCCCGGTGTTTGGGACGCAAAAGAGGCAGTTGCCTACGCAGTGCCCGACTACGCCAATGTTGCGCAAAGTCAGGCTGACGCACAAGCCGCAGGCGGCGGCTGGTATGTTGTCCTTGACGATGACTTCAGCGGCAGCTCACTCAACAGCGACGTGTGGGTGACTTCACCCCACGGAAAGCGCAACACCGAATATTGGTGCACCAACTTGGTCAGCGTGCAGGGCGGCGAGGCCGTCGTCAGCGCCGCATACCTTGAAGACAACGTGTGCACCGTTTGCCCGCAGGTGGGCGACTTTACCAGCGGCATTGAAACGCGCGGCAAGCTGGAACAGGCTTTCGGCTACTTTGAAGCACGCGTTAAATTCCCGAATTCCGCAGGTATGTGGAGCGCAATGTGGCTTCAGGCAAATTCAGTCGGACGCCTTGGCAACGGCGGTAAGGACGGCTCCGAAATTGACGTTTTTGAGTCCGCTTTCTACTTCAACCCCCAGAATATCGGCGCTTGCATTCACTGGGATGCCTACGAAGATTTGTGGTACCGCAATGTCGGCACAGTCAGCAACACGGGCATTAACCTTTATGACGACTACCACGTTTGGGGTCTGCTTTGGACACCAACCAGCTACACAGTCTTCCTGGACGGAAAAGCGCTCTGGAAAACAGGAGCGGGCGGCGTTTCTCAAGTGCCGGAGTTCCTGCGCCTGACGTGTGAAGTCCGACGCACAGGTTCCGCTCCGTACGGGCAAAAGCTGGGCGCATTTACCGCAACAAAAGACAGCCCCGCCGAGTTCAACATCGACTACGTGCGCATTTATCAGCACACCGATTTCCTGAGCTCCATTAAAGCACCCGGCGATTTCAAGCAACCGCTGCTTGCCAGCATCGCGCAAAAATAAGCAACAGCAAGCCAATAGCCGGACGGTAAAAAGCCGCCCGGCTATTTTGTGTATTAGGTGTTAGAGAAGTGCGCCGACCCTTTGCGGCATATGTTCCCAAATAGGTGAAACTTTCCCTCTTTTTGGGGGAGCACCGGCAATGGGTGCTCAGCCGCCGAGCGCAATCATTGCGTCAATGCAGCGCCGCGCGTCACGCAGAGTTTCGCCGCTCAGGCAGATTTCCTCGCCGCCGCCCCCCGTCAGCGCGTTCAGCACATCAGGCAGCGTTGTCAATTTCATGTTGGGACACAGGAGCTTTTTTGAGAGCGGGTAGAAGCGCTTATTCGGGCAAATGTATTGCAAATGCTCAGCAATGCTCATCTCCGTGCCGATTATGTATTCGCCCTCGCCGCCGGATTTCGCCCGCTCCATAATGCCGGACGTTGAGCCGACATAGTCTGCCGCCGCAACCACATCCGGTGTGCATTCCGGGTGAACAAGCACCGCCGCGCCCGGGTGAGCAAGGCGCATTGCTTCCAGCTCGCCAAGGTTCACCGCCGCATGGATTGGGCAGCCGCCTTGCAGGAGCTTCACGGTTTTTCCCGGGATTTGGCGGGCGACATAATCGCCCAGGTTGCAGTCCGGGATGAACAGAATCTTGTTGTTATCGATCGCGCGGACAATCTGCACTGCGCTCGACGATGTCACGCAAACGTCGCAGATCGTCTTCAGTTCCGCCGTTGTGTTGATATACGCCACAACCGTGTAGTCCGGGTACTGCGCCTTGACCGCCAAAATCAGCTCTTTGTCCATCTGCTCCGCCATGGGGCAGCCGGCGGCGGGGTTTGCCAGAATAACGCGCTTTTCCGGCGAAAGTATTTTTACAGTTTCCGCCATAAACCGCACGCCGCACATCAAAAACGCGCGGTTGGGAGCTTTTGCCGCGTGGACGCTCAGCGCGTAGGAATCCCCCGCGAAGTCCGCGATTTCCACAATTTCGCGCGCCTGATAGCTGTGTGCCAGCACGCAAACGTCCTGCTCACGCTTAATGCGCAGGATTTCCTCTTGCATTTGGGCGATTGTTTGGGGCATATTGCTGCACCTCGGATTGATTTTCGTTATTAAAGTATATCATTTTTCGCCGTACGCTGTCAATGGCGCGGCAGTTTTTGAAAAAACTTTGCTATATTTCTTTGCGAGAAATACGGGGGGGGATTTTGGAGTATAATATCACAAATCATCAAAATAAGGGGAAAACTCATGCCTTCAACATTCAAAAACCAACCCATCGATTTGGGTGACGGCAAAACCTGCACATTCTACGGCGATCGGCTGGACTTGAACGGCGAGCAGATTCTTTACACCGATATCAGCGATATTGAAATACCTTTTGGCGATTCGGGTCTTGCATTAAACGGCGCTCTTTTTATCTACGGTTCGTTCACGGCAATTGTTCAAATCACTTGCCACGATGGTTCGGCACACAACATCGCAATGAATGGCAAGAGTGCTTTAGGTTTTGGAAGCAGATGGAGCGTGAAAAAGAATTTCATTAAAATGCTTGCTGAGCTTCGCAAATATGTCGCTCCAATTATTGCGCAAGAGCTTATCGCAAATGTGCAGGCAGGCAACATTGTTGAGATTGGTTATGTGAAAATCAACAGCAATGGCGTTACCATCAAGCGAGGTACGCTCCAAAAGGATCTTTATATCAGCAACGCAGACTTCGGCAATTGCGAGTATGTGTCGCACACACTTATGGAGGACGACTGCTTCATTTTTCGAAATAAGGCCGGAAAAAATTTATATAAGGTTTTTGTATATAAGGATTTTATATATCACTACAGCGCAAAGGAAGCGCTGTTGCTTCCGGCGTTGCTGAACGCTGTTTATCGGCGATAAAACAATGAGGGCGGCTGTTGTATTCAGCCGCCCTTTGTGATTTCATTCCTCCGGCGCTTCCTCGTGCTCCTCGCCCAACCCGGCGAAAAGCTCCGCGTCGTACTCCACGCCGTGGCGGTCATAGTAGTCCTTCACCGCCGCCTTAATCGCTTCCTCAGCCAGCACGGAGCAGTGGATTTTCACGCTCGGCAGCCCGTCCAGCGCGTCAACCACAGCTTGATTTGTCAGCTTGAGCGCGTCCGCAATTGGCTTGCCCTTAATCAGCTCCGTCGCCATTGAGGACGTGGCGATCGCCGATGCGCAGCCAAACGTATTGAACTTCACGTCGGTGATAACGCCCTCCTCAACACGCAGATATATCTTCATTATGTCGCCGCAGCGGGCGTTTCCAACCTCGCCCACTCCATCCGCATTATCCATTTTGCCAACGTTGCGCGGGTTGATGAAGTGATCCATCACCGCGTCAGAATATCCCATTGCCATGGTTTTTCCTCCTTAAGCTTGTGCTTTTGTGATTTCTTCCCACACGGGGGAGATATTGCGCAGATATTCCACAATCGGCGGCACCACGCTGAGTATGTGCTCCACGTCCGCCTCCGTCGTTTCACGCGAGAACGACAGCCGCAGCGAGCCGTGCGCGATTGCGTGCGGCAGCCCGAGCGCCAACAGCACGTGGCTGGGGTCAAGCGATCCGGAGGTGCACGCGCTGCCCGATGACGCGCACACGCCCTTCTGGTCAAGCAGCAGCAACAGCGATTCACCCTCAATGCCCTCGAAGCAGAAGTTCACGTTGCCCGGCAGACGCTTTGTGGGGTGCCCGTTCAGGCGCGAGAGTTCAATTGGCTCAAGCCCGCGTATCAGCTTGTCCCGCAGTGCGCTCAGCCGCGGCGCAACCTCGTTCAGCTCCGCCACCGCTTCCTCAAGCGCAACCGCCAGCCCAACAATCCCGGGGATGTTCTCCGTGCCCGCCCGCCGCATTCTCTCCTGCGCGCCGCCGTTGATGAGACTCTGTAGTGGCACGCCACGGCGTGCCCAGAGCACTCCCACGCCCTTCGGCCCGTGGAATTTGTGCCCCGACAGCGACAGCATGTCCGCGCCCAGTGTCTTCACGTCCATGGGAATATGTCCAATCGCCTGCACCGCGTCCGTGTGGAAAGTCACACGCTTATCCTTGCAGACACGCGCGATTTCGCTTATCGGCTCAATGGTGCCAACCTCGTTGTTCGCCGTCATTATTGTCACCAGCGCCGTGTCCTCGCGGATCGCCTCGGCAACCTGTTCCGGCGTAACAATCCCGTATTCGTCAACCGGCAATACCGTGACCTCGAAGCCTTCGCGTGCCAGTTGATTGAGCGTGTGCAGCACCGCATGGTGTTCAATCGCGCAGGTGATGAGGTGCTTTTTGCCCTTTTTTGCTCCGTTGAATGCGGCGGAGCGGATTGCCTGGTTGTCCGCTTCGCTGCCGCTGCCGGTGAAGTAAATTTCCTGCGGGAGTGCTCCCAGCGACCGCGCGACGCTCTCACGAGCTTTTTGCAGCGCAGTGGCGGCGCTTTGCCCGTACGCGTGCAGGCTGGACGGGTTGCCGAAATCCTCACGGAAGAACGGCAGCATTGCCTTCAGCGCTGATTCGCCGCAGCGTGTTGTCGCGGCGTTATCTGCATATACCTTCATAGGTAATCCCTCGTTTCATATCGATAAACTAGGAATTGCGTTGTCGCCGACAATTCCTAAGATGTAGTATACCAAAAATTTGCCGTTTCGTCAACTTACTTTCTTTCGATCTCCTATCTCGCCGCCAACTATCCCCCATCTCGCCGATCTCCCCATACCGCCGTCGACAAAGCCGCATATCGTCGCAGCAAAACCGAAAGAGCAGCCGCTCCACGCAACCGCTCTTTGTTTTTTTGAGCAAATTCAGCCAGCCCTATGCAAAACTTTACGCTAAATCATCGCAATAAACAATCGGCTTAATCAAGTCCTGCGCCTTGGAATCCATGAGCGCGAACGCGTCGGCGATTTTGTCGAAGCCCCTGAAGCTGTGTGTGATGAGCTTTGTGGTGTCAATGCGTCCCGCGGCAATCAGCGCCAGCAGTTTCTCAATGCGCTTTGCGCCGCCCGGGCAGAACCCGCCGCGGATATCCTTATTCGCCATGCCAAGCCCCCAAAGGTACGCCGGAAAAGCCAGTGTTTCCGTCACATCAAAGAAGTTTACGTTGGCGATTGTGCCCATTTCGCGCGTCATGGCGATTGCCTGAGCGAAGGTTTCCGCGTTGCCGCCGGCTATGATGGTCTTGTCCACGCCGCCGCCTGTGAGCGCGATGATTTGCGCCGCGATATCGCCGTCCTTGTAGCTGACAATATCCGTCGCGCCGTATTCGCGGGCAATCTTGACGCAGTTGGGGCGCGTGCCCACCGCGATGATCCTCCCCGCGCCTCGCAGTGCCGCACCTGCCACCGCCATAAGCCCAACGGGTCCAATGCCGATTACCGCAACAGTGTCGCCAAAACCAATATTTGCCAGCTCAACGCCGTGGAATCCGGTGGACATCATATCCACCGTCATGAGCGCCGCTTCGGGGCTGACGCCATTGGGCAGCTTGACCATATTCGCGTCCGCTTGGTTGACGTGGAACAGCTCCGCGAACACGCCGTGTTTGCAGCCCAGGAACTTGAAGCTCTGCATGAGACCCAAGTCGTGCGAAAAACTGACCGTATTTTGTACACCCGGCGCGAGCCAATCCGGCGTACAGCAGGGCACAACAACATAGTCGCCCGGCTTGAAATTCGTGACCTGCTCGCCAACTTGCGTCACGACGCCAACCGCTTCGTGCCCCAGAATTAGGTTCTCCTTCGGTCCGCTGCCACCGTGGGACATGTGCGTGTCCGAAGTGCACGGCGCAACGATTGTTGGGCGAACAAGCGCATCAAGCGGTCCGCAAGCGGGTGCGTCGGCTTCAATCCAGCCCACGTTGCCGACCGAATACATTCCAAAACCTTTCATTTTCAAGAACCCCTCACAAAAATTTATTTCACGAATATTATAACACTTTGGCAACTATATCGCAATAGTGGGGTAGGCAACGCCCTTGGGGCAGGTTCTGCCTACCGGAAGACGTTCCGGAGCCCGTTCAGGGCAAAAGCCGCGTTCTCGGTACGTGAAGATGATGGATGTGATATAATATATACAGTGCGGCAACATGTGCGGTCAACAGTACTGTTAACCGCAATGTATATATAATATAATAACGCCCACTACGCCGGGCAAAACCTGCTCGAAGGCACTGCCCGCCGTTCTCGGTGACAAAACACTGCCGATGTGGTATAATACAAGCAACGCCCGCAGGAAGTTTGGCTGTCAAGAGACGGAGTACCGCTCCTGCGGAGTCAAGAACGTCTGTCAGCCTCAAAGACACGACCCGAAGGAGCAGCGATTGCAAATCATTGATGTGGAGCTTTTGCGGCAAGTCCTGCCGGAGCTTGAGCTGTCTGCGGACGCAGCGGAGCGCATGGAGCTTTACGCGCAGCGCCTATTAGAGACCAACGCCCACATGAACCTGACCGCCATAACCGAACCGCGCGGCGTGACGCTCAAGCATTTTGCGGACAGTCTTTCGCTATTGTTTGTGCACGAGTTTCCGCAGTCCGCGCGGGTACTGGATTTGGGCACAGGCGGCGGTTTTCCGGGCGTACCGCTCTTATTTGCACGGCCGGATTTGCGCGTCACTTTTTTGGATTCGACGCGCAAAAAGCTGACTTTCATTGAGCGCACGCTGGCGGAGATTTACGCACAAAACAATGACGGAGCGTTGTTTGCAACGCCTGCACAGCCGCGATTTATCCATGCGCGGGCAGAGGACGCGGGCAAGCGCGGGAATCCGGAGTACGGCGCGTATGATGTTGTCACGGCGCGGGCTGTTGCGGCGCTGCCTGCGCTTTGCGGGTATGCGCTGCCGTTTTTGCGCAAAGGCGGCACGTTCCTTGCAATGAAGGGTTCTGCCGCGCGGGATGAGGCTGCCGGGGCAGAGGCGGCGTTGCGCAAGCTTGGCGGGAAAATCACGGACTGCGTGCGCATTTCGCTGCCGGAGGACTGCGGCGAGAGGTGGGTTATTGCAATCGCCGTGTAATTTCGGAGCGCGTTTGCGATGCTTGAAATGTACAGTATATTTTATAAATTCACGAGTCGATTAATGAGACCTCTCATGACACGTCCGGTGATGCAGTATATGTCCTGTTTTATCACAAGCATAAGCTAAATAGGGTTTGCGGAATTTCGACACACTGCGCCGCAATTGTGCGATAAAATAGCAACAAAAAAGGGGGGTGCGTCCTGTGCCGTCAAAAAAAATGCCCAATAAAGTTGTGGAAATACCGCACAAGAAGATAGTGCCCGGTCCGTACCAGACGCGCAAAGCGTTTCCGCCGGCAGAGCTGGAGCTATTGGCGCAGAGCATACGCGAAAACGGCGTTCTCCAGCCGCTGACTGTCCGTGCATCGGGGAACGGGCGATACGAGCTGATTGCGGGGGAACGTCGGCTGCGCGCGGCGCGTATGGCAGGGCTTGCGGCAGTGCCGTGCGTTGTGCGTCAGGCGGATGACGACGCGGCGGCAACGTGGTGTCTGCTGGAAAATCTGCAGCGGCGTACGCTTGATTTTAACGAAGAAGCGGAGGGTCTGCGGCGGCTTTTGGCGCAAACTGACATGCCGCTGAGCGAGGCTGCGCACCGGCTGGGAATCTCCGAAGATGCGGCGGCGGAGAGGCTGGAGCTACTGCGCTTGCCTGAGGACACGCGGCGAAGCTTGGCGGCGGCGGGGTGTAATGCGGCACACGCCAAGGCCTTGCTGCGCTTGCCGAATGCGGAGCTGACACGCCGTATTGCGCGGGTAATCTGCGAAAAGCACATCAGCGGGCATGATGCCGAACGGCTTGTAACGCGGGTGCTCACGCCGCCGCAGTCCATCCCGGTGACGCTATTTAAGGATGTGCAGATTTTTGTTACGACAATTGAACGCGCAGTAGAAACCATGCGGGCGGCGGGCATTCAGCCGCAATATGCCAAGCGCGAGGACGATGCATACGCAGAGTTCGTAATCCGCATACCAAAGGCGGCGCGGTATGGCGTGCGCTGCTGATACCGGATTTCGGGTTGCATGACTCATAACTGCAAGTTCTTCTTTGTACCATAACCATCTGTGATGATTTATCGCGCACAACGCTGAAACTGACGATGTAGATACGGGGCTTTAATGTGCAAAACAATGCCCTCTACTTTTATTGTGCGGATTATTGCAAAAAACTTTCTATATTTCTTCAAGAGAAATACGGGGGAACTATGTGCTATAATATGACAAGATTTTGGAAATATAGGGAGAACATTATGTTTTGCAACAAATGCGGCGCAACGACGGATGACGACTCGGTATTTTGCAGTGTTTGCGGCGCGTCATTGTCTGCGCCGCCGACCCAAGAACAGCCCGCGCAGCAGCACGCCGTGCCGAAGGTTAAAAAGCCAATAAACAAGCCGCTTTTGGCGATTGGTGCCGGTGCGCTGGTGCTTGTTGTGGCTATAGTGAGCGTGATTGCGATATTTATCAACGCGCCGCAGAAGGAGCAAGAGCCCGACCCCGCAGAAACGCTTACTGCGAATACCGCCGAAGCTGCTATGGAGGGATATTGGTTAGCATTATTTGAAGAAAAAGATTTAAGGAAGATGTTCGAATATTCTCTCTGGACGGCTGAAAAATTGATTGAAACCGCGCTTGCCTACGGCAGCAGTGATGACTACAGGGAACGATTACTTAAAAAGTACGGCACAACAGACGCGGAAATACTTTTAGAAAAAGCTTCCATACGGTTTAAGGAAGAGACTCCAAGCATAGGCGCCGCAGACATGAAAAAATACCTCGGCAAGATTACTTGGCAGGAAATCAGCAAAGATAATGTGTGGAAGTATATGGAAGACAATGCAGAAGATCTCATTATTGCACTTGGAGATTTGATAGGCGATGAGAATGTATATACCTTCCTGGATATCGACAATATTTCCCAAGACATGGTTTATACTAACGACTATCACGACTACTCTGGGCACGACCTTGTGATCAAGGTTGGCAACAAGTGGTTTATACCGTCGGTCGCTCTCATGCTTCCAGCGTTGCTGTAGCTGCAGTAATTCAAGCAAACGTTTGAACACAATAGCCGTGTTTATGTTTGAGAGCGGCGTGCTTGCCGTCTGCTTGACAAGCGCCGCAGAATGTGGTATACTCATCGGGGTTTGGGACTTTAGGAATGGGAGAGTTCCCGAGTGGCCAAAGGGGGCAGACTGTAAATCTGTTGTTTTCAACTTCGGTGGTTCGAATCCACCCTCTCCCACCAAAAGGGTTTGATTAAAAAGATCGCCCACCTTGAAACCCGCTTGCAGAGCGGGTTTCAAGCGTTTTCAGAAGCCGATCTTGAAAGGTTTGAAAAATACTGCAAATCGGGCTTTTCGACCAACAGGATAGATTCGAACTCGCACATCCCCAAATCACGAAAACCCTTCAATCAAATAAGCACCACTTCAAATCGCCGTCAGCAATCAAATGCTGGCGGCTTTTTCTATTTCAAACGGAAAGGATTTTGATACCATGCCAAACTTCAAATTAGGTGGGCGGGAAGCCCGTGAACGCCTCGCCAAACGCTATCCCATCGGGACACGAATTGAACTTAATTCTCTATGCAACTACGAACCCGGAATGCCAACCGGCTTGCGCGGGACTGTATGCGGCCACGATGACCAGCCGAGTTTACTCATGGCTTGGGACAACAACCGCTCTCTGTCACTTCTCCCCGGCGAAGACTCGTTTCGGGCGCTGACCCCCGAAGAAATCATGGAAGAACAGCAAGAACAGGATGAGGGGATGACGATGACATGAGAAACATCCGCTTTTTCGACTACTGTTCCGGGCTGGGAGCGTTCCGCACCGGATTTGCCCAAGCGGGCGGCTACGAGCCAATCGGCTGGTGCGAGATCGATAAGACCGCCCAAACCGCCTACCGCACCCTATATCAAACGAAAGGAGAATTTTTTCACGATGACGCACGAACCCTTGATACAAACGCTATTCCCGATTTTGACTTACTTGTCGGCGGCATACCCTGCCAATCCTTCTCAGCAGCAGGGAAAAAATTGGCATTCAGCGACGAGCGGGGACAGCTCTTTTTTTACTACGCCAAGCTTCTTGAAGCCCGGAAGCCTCCACTTTTTATCCTTGAAAATGTTCCCACAATCACAACGATTGACTCCTCGCGGGTGTTTGCGACCATCCTCGACCGGCTTTCTGAACTGGGGTATCATGTCCAGTGGCAATGTATTGACGGCTCGGCTTATCTCCCGCAACGAAGGATCAGGCTTTTTGCTGTCGGATCTACTGATCCCCGACTGCTCGGAAGAATATTTCCTCTCGGACTCGGCGGCGGCACGGCTCTTAGAAAAATTATCGACCGAGGTCAGTGGAACAGAGTCTACGATGTAAACGGCGCCGCCTGTACCCAGATGGCGGGCGGCGGAGGCGGCTCGGCAAAAACCGGGATGTACTTCATCGACCTGAACGCACAGCCGAAGATTACCGAGGAATCCCGGTGTCTCATCGCCCGGTATGACAGCGGAATCGGCAACCGGAAAGGTGAAAAATCCGGTGTGCTGATTGAGAATTCCGGCACCTATCCCTGCATCAATCCCACAAAAGAACTCGTCCGGCAAGGCCGACGATTCCGTCAAGCGGGTTCGCCGGCTTTTGTGATTACTGCGACAGATCGCCACGGAATTGTTCATAAAGGACGCATCAGAAGGCTCTGCCTGCAGGAAACTTTTAGGCTTCAGGGCTTTATGGACAATCAGTTTTTCAAGGTTCATGATGTCGTCAAGTCGGATTCAAAATTATACAAATTAGCCGGGAATTCAATCATGGTTCCAGTGGTGGCTGATTTGGGTACAAAACTCCGTGTCGCCTGTGAAGAAATAAATTTACTGGAAAGCGAGGAAAACTGACATGGCAAACAACATTACAAACCGCCTCACCGTCATCTGCGACGAGGGACTCAGCCGTGAGATTCTGGAAGCGATCAGGATGGAGAACAAAGGAATTGGCTCGATTGACTTTGAAAAGATAATACCGCCCCCTCCCGGAATTTACCGAGGCGATGTAGGCCCGAAAGAGGTTGCGCTCTACGGCAAGAACACGCTTCTGGACTGGCAGATAGAGAATTACGGAACGAAATGGAACGCTTACGGGTATGAAAACTTTCCCGAATACGCCGATGGGAATGAAATCTGCTTTTATACCGCTTGGAGCAGACCGGAGCCGGTGATCCAAAAGCTGTCCGAAATGTACCCGGACGCGCAGTTTCAACACCAGTGGGCGGACGAGGACATCGGCATGAACGTGGGCGAAATCACCTACGCAAACGGCGAATAGATCGAGTATGATGTGCCGACCGGCGGCAGCAAAGAAGCGTATGAGATGGCGGCTGATATCATGGACGTGTCGCTCGCCGATTATCATTTGTACTATGATGATAAACTTGGCAATTATGTCTATGTCGACCCGGACGAAATCCTCAGTGCCGATGAACTCTACACCTCGCCGGATTTTCAGACCGACTATACCGAGGGCTACCCCCGCCAGCCTCTGCCGGGACATGAAGCACAATCAAGCGTTTTTACAGCTGAACACTTCGCTGGCCGAGCCGGACGACGACCTCGCCTATTACGAAAATCTCTGCAAGAAGTTCGGCACACGGCCATGTGAAGACTGGAGCGACTTCAACAATATTCTGGAGGAATTGGGCGAGGATGCGCTCCGCACCGCCTATGTGGATGAAAATGACGAGGACGAATCCGAGGATCAGGGCATGGGAGGGATGAACTGATGACAATCAGGAAAATCACAACCGACGACTTGCGCCGCATGACCGATAGCGAGGGACTCGTCCTCCAAGGCTGCGGCGGCGATTTGGACGAATGGGCGGACGGTATCAACTTAATGCTTACGCGGGAGGGTATCCTGAAAAACGGCACCGTCTTCACCGATGTGTCCGCTTTCGAGCATGACGGCCGCACCAATCTGCTGTTCAATATGGACGGCGTGGATTTGGACATCGGGAGGCTTGCCATGTGGCGGCTGAAATCCCGCGAAACCTTCGGCGGCACCTGGCTTTCGGATTACCGGGTGAACGCCTTGGGTGTCAGTGAAAATACGCCGCAGGAAAAGCAATTGCCCAACGCCCCGATCATCGGCGCGGACGGCAATGTGTTCAGCATTATCGGCATCGCATCCCGGACGCTGAAAGATCACGGACTGCGGGACGAAGCCAAAGAAATGAGCGCCCGCGCCTTTACCTCCGGCAGTTATGACGAGGCGCTGGGCATCATTATGGAGTATGTCAACCCGGTGTCGGCGGGCGGCGATGAAGATGAGGACTACAGCGATGACGAGGATCAGGGCATGACCATGCAATAAATTGCAGAGCAATAAAAATATCAATATTATAGCGGAGTCGTTTTGTGTGTGAACACAGGGCGGCTCCTTTTTTTATGTTCTCTTTTCTGCGCTCACACACAAGCGGCCGCGGAAAGGAGCGCGAATGAAACCACCAATGCCTTGGATGGGCGGCAAACAGGCGCTGACGGCGATTCTGGTGTCGCTGTTCCCGCAGTTCTTCCAAAAATATGTCGAGGTGTTCGGCGGCGGCGGGGCGCTGCTGTTTCACAAAGACCCCGACAGCCACCATGAAATCTACAACGACAAAAACCATCTGCTGTGTAATTTTTTCCGCTGTGTGCGGGAGTTCCCCGAACCGCTGATCGCCGCGCTGGAATTTACCCTCAACTCGCGGGAGGATTTCAGGTACAACCGGGAGATTCTGCGGCAGGCGTTTGAAATTCCCGATGTGAAAATGGCGGCGAAATATTATCAGAACGTGCTGCAGAGCTACGCGGCGGGCGTGACCAGCTTCGGCGGGGCTCCCCGGTCGATGTGGAGCCGCTTCCCGGCGATTTTGGCGGCCAGCGCGCGGCTGCAGAATGTCGTCATCGAAAACAAGGATTTCGAGCCGCTGTTTTTGCAACATGACGCTACCGACACGCTGTTTTACTGCGACCCGCCGTATTTTGAAACCGAGGATTACTACGAAAATGTCGGCTTTACAAAGGATGATCATTTCCGCCTGTTTGAGCTGATTTCACAGGCGACCGGAAAGATTTTACTCGGCTACAACCACTGCGATGAGATCATGGAGTTGTACGCAAAGCCCGGCTTTATGATCCTCGCCGCCACCCGGCTGAACAACATCGCCCAGCGGTATGAGGGCGGCAAGCAGTACGGCGAGCTGATCATCGGCAACTACGATTTATTCGCCAAAATCAACTCATCCCGCCAGATGACCCTGTGGGGCGAGGCGGAATCCGAAATCGATGAAAGGAACGTGATTTTTAATGGAATTTAGATTTATCCCCGTCCCGGTGGAGGACTACGAGGCGCTCGGCATCACCGAGGACAGCATCATCCAGACCTATCTGACCGATGACGGCGCGCTGATTGTGCGGCCGGTGCTGTCGGACGATTTGGAGAATTTCCAATGTGACAGCGACTGCGAAAACTGCCCGGTCTCCGGCACGGACTGCGACGGCGACTGTTTCGGATGTCCTTGCTGCGGCATCTGTGACGACAG
>JAITOD010000044.1 GCA_031290105.1 Oscillospiraceae bacterium | reverse complement strand
TCCAGGTTTTGCCGTGACGATAGTCGCCGTCGGCTTGGCGGTATTCATCCAGCGCGGCGAACAGTTCGTCCTTATCCGCGCCTTCGTTTGGGAATGAGAGCATAAGAAAAACCTCGTTTCTTTTAAGCGTTACAATAATGCATAGTATTCCGATATACTTAATATATCATATGCTATGCAAAAAGTCAATAGGCAATGAACGAAGCTCCGAACGCCGGGCTGCCCGAATTGTGCGGCGGGCATAGCTGCGCGAATGGTTGTAACAAGAGCAGCAGCACCAAGGAATGGCGCTTACGGCGTATTCTGCAGCCGACCTGATGTATAAGAACTGATACGCTCACTTGACAGCAGCGGTGATGCTGTGCTAAAATACGCGCAGGATGCATGGGGTGGATTTCAATCGGCGTGAGCAGCAGCGCGGCGGCGGCCTCAAAAAACAGCGATCATATTTGGGAAAGAAGGAAATCCAAATGAAATTTACACGCAATAACCGCAGAGTTATCGCACTCGTCATGGCATTCGTCATGGCACTGGCAATGCTGCCTTTTGGAGCAATGCTCGCCGGCGCGCAGGAACATAACGGAGATGTATCGTCCGCTGACCCTAAGAATCTTGCTATACTTGTTCATGAGGCTGCGCTGGTGCAGGTGAAACTCTTTTCAAAACAGCGCTACACTTCTTCAAGCTATGCGAACCTCCAGACGCGTTTTAATCAGGCATCGTACCTCCTTCACGAGGAACGCAGTTATGTAACCGGTGAACCGGCGACGCAGGAGGATATAGATAACATGATTGCCAATTTACAGGCTGCGTTAAACGGAATGGAGCTTCTGACCGATTCAACGGAATCACTGTCGCTTTTGCACAAGCGGTTTATTACAGCGCTTGAGTCATTCGATAATGTGTTGTCTTTGTATTATTATGTGGCGGCTGTTGCTATAACTAGATGGACGATTATGTATCGCATCGGCAATGACGGAAAGTATTATGTTTCGCCATTTGATGATTAACGTCACTGTATAGCTTTTAAGGCTTTTTTAAGCTAAATCGCCACCTTTTTGCCTTTTGCGTCAAAAACGGTGTAGATTGAGATTGTGCCCAATGCCAAAGCCCTTACACCGCAGGCAATTATCCGTGGCAAGGCAGATATCGAAAGCGTCATTCGCACGGACGGTTGGCGCGGCTATGACGGGTTGGTAGACCTTGGATATACGAAACATTTTCGGTTCAATCACTCCCAAACGAGTTTTCTGCGGGGCGGCGGCAAGCATATTAACGTCATCGAAGGCTTTCGGGGTTACGCAAAGCAACGTCTTGTCAAAGCTTAATGGAATACCGCGCAAAAAATTCGAACTTTATCTCAAGGAAACAGAGTTTTACTTAAATCACATGGGCTGAATTTGTTCCGGACTTTGTTCAAAATGTTTCGGAAAATTCCGCTCTAATCTAGGTCGCGTCAACACGGGCTAGTCAAGCACCAAATCTAATACCTCCATTGCCCAAACCGCTCGCCGCTGCCAAGCATACGGCACAATCCACAGCAGCGGCAGACCCAGCAATGCCAGCGGCGCTAACGGAAACATCCGCACGGCAAGGCGCAGTGACGACCCATACCGTCCTTCCATACACTTAACCCCCGCGGCGGCGGCTTTTTTTACGCTGATTTTTGGGTAGCGCGCCGCAATCCACGGCACAAGCGCATAGCGCTGAATCACGCAGAGCCACGCAGTAAATCCGCACACCGTCAACAGCACGGCCCCGCCAAGCTGCACTGCCAGCAGACGCGTTTCCAGCCCATCGCGCAGCGAAATAAAGAATGTGCCCGCTCCCAGCAGCACGCCGGGCGAAAGCAAAAACGCCGCCCAAGCCGTCTTCCGCGCAGCAAGTGACAGAGTGATATGCGCTGCATGGAACGCCTGCGAGGGTTTATACCAAAACGTGACCCATTTGCGGCTGCGGGTGGGACGGATTGCGCCGCCGTAATACCAAGCGCGGCAGCCCATACGCAAGGGCGCAAGGGCCAGCAGGGCGCACAGGGCAAGGAGCAGCGCAAGGCACGCGGAGATTATCCCCGGCAAGCGCGGCCATACGGCATAGAGCGCACCGGAAACCTGCGGGCGCTCAAAAAGCAGCTGCGCCGCCGCGTTGATTATGCCGAAGCTCAGCGTCAGCGATATGCTCAGCGCAAACAGCACCGCGCTGCGCCCCCACGCGCCTTTTTGGCACTTGCGGCTGCGGCGGCTTATTTCTTTGATGGTCGGCACAATTCATCCCTCCAACTTTTCGTGTTTAGCTTTGGCGGGAGTTTGGAAGTTTATGCAATTGTTCGTTGTTCATTGTTGATTGTTCATTGATAATTGTTGCTGAACCCCTTCCATTTTTTTGTGGAATGTGTTATACTGTGTGCGATAAATAAACTGCGGCAAGCAGGGAGATAGGAATGAGAGCATGAAAATTGAGGTTATCGGCAAAAAGTGCACACCGCGCGATTCCTTCAAGGAGCGGGCGGAGAAAAAGCTGGAGAAGGTGGAGCGTCTTTTCGGCGGCGATACTGTGGCGAAAATCACTGCCGCCGTTGAAAAAAGCGGAAAGTCTGTGGAAATCACGCTGCAAAAGCACGGGGTTATCTTCCGCGCACAGGAACGAGCACAGGAACTGGACACGGCGCTGGATAAAGCTGTTGACGCACTGATTCGCCAAATACGCAAGAACAAAACCCGCGTGGAGAAAAAACTGCGCGCAACGCATTTGGTGGAGGAGGTTTTTACGGGTCTGCCAATCGCAGAACTAGAGGAAACTCAATTCGATATTGTGCGCACAAAATCACTGCCGCTCAAGCCGGAGAGCGTGGAGGAAGCTATACTTCAGATGAACCTGCTTGGGCACTCGTTCTACCTGTTCTTGAACGCAGAGAGCGGGCAGCTCAACCTGGTTTATACGCGTGCTGACGGCGGATACGGATTGTTGGTACCGAGATTTGCGTAAGATGAATTTTGCGGTGCCCTGCCTTTTGGGCGTGGAGAGCTTCATTGCGGACGAGCTTCGGAATCTGGACGCGCAAGACGTGAGGGCGGAGAATGGGCGCGTTCTGTTTTGCGGCGGCGAGGAACTGATTGCCCGGGTAAATATTGCCAGCCGTTTTGCTGAGCGCGTGCAGATTTTGATCGGCGAGTTTGAGGCGCACAGCTTCGAGGATCTGTTCCAAGGCGCAAAGGCTCTGCCTTGGGAGGAATGGATTGGCGCACAGGACGCCTTTCCTGTCAAAGGGTACAGCCTAAAGAGCGACCTGTTCAGTGTGCGCGACTGTCAGGCAATCATCAAAAAAGCTGTTGTAGAGCGGCTCAAAAGCAAATACGCGCTCGAGTGGTTTGAGGAAACGGGCGCGGTGCGGCAGATACAGTTTGCAATATTGCAAAACCGCGTTTCAATGCTGATTGACACCACGGGCGTGGCACTGCACAAACGCGGATACCGCCCGGAAGCCAAGGAAGCACCAATCAAGGAAACGCTGGCGGCGGCTCTTTGCGCGGCAAGCAAGCTGCGGCCGTATCACACGCTGTACGACCCAATGTGCGGCTCCGGGACGATTGCGATTGAGGGCGCGTTGATTGCGCGGAACATTGCTCCCGGCTTGCGGCGGGCGTTCTCGGCGGAGCGCTGGGAGCAGATCCCACGCGCGGTTTGGGATCTGGAACGCGAACGGGCTAAAGATCTGGAGCGTCCTGCGCCGGAATTTGCCGCATATGGCTTTGACGTTGACCCAGAAGCGGTCACCTTGGCCAAAGAAACCGCCGCTCGTGCGGGTGTTTCGGACTGCGTTAGCTTTGCTGTGCGTGATTTGGCTGCCTTTGCTCCCCAAACGGAGCGCGGCACGGTGATCTGCAACCCACCATACGGCGAGCGACTGCTGGACGTGGAGCAAGCGCGGGCGCTGGTGCGGGTGATGGGTAAGGTGTTCCCGCAAAAGCGCGGCTGGAGCTACTCGATAATCACGCCGGACGTGGGCTTTGAGGGCGACTTCGGGCGCAGTGCGGATAAGCGCCGCAAGCTATATAACGGCATGATTGCTTGCACGCTGTATATGTATTACAAGGCTTAGGCGGGAGTGCGAAATGAATCGTGATATTACATCCATCTAGGCGTGACGCTGGAAATCAGCAGGTGTGTTTGGATGCTCCGGAACGTTTTTGATTCGGGCAGCAACCACGAATATCGTCACAACGATAAAGGAATAACGTCGAGCAAAAGTGATTTTAATCAATAAAACATATTAGGAGGAACCCCAATTGAAACACATCTTCATCATCAACCCAATGGCCGGCAAGGGGCTGGACCTCGACTCAATCCGCCCGCAGATTAAGGAAATCTGCGACCGACACACGTTGGAATACGAAATCCACGTGACAAGCAACGCGTACGAGGCCATCGGCTACATCAAAGAGCGCGCGGGCAAAGAGCCGGACGAGCATTTCCGATTCTACGCAAGCGGCGGCGACGGCACCGTTTACGAGGTGGCAAATGGCATTTACGGCTTGCCAAACGCCGAATTCGCCGTGATTCCGCTGGGCAGCGGCAACGATTTTGTGCGGCTGTTTGGCGGCAAAGCGGTGTTTTTGGACTTGGAAAACGTGATTCTGGGCACGGCAATCGATATTGACATTATTGACTGCGGCAACGGTCAAATCGCCGTGAACCAGTGCTCAATGGGCTTTGACGCGGAGACGACAATCCGCCAGATCAAATACAAAAAGCTCCCGTTCCTCAACGGCGAAATGTCCTACGTTGCGGCGCTGATCAACACATTTTTGACGGGCATGGGGGCAAACTTCACCCTCGAAATCGACGGCGTACCCTTCGATAACGGCGGCTATCCATATCTTCTGTGCGCGGTGGCAAACTCCCGCTGGTACGGCGGCGGGTTCATGGTTGCGCCCCGCGCAATACCCGACGACGGCTATCTGGACTGCGTCATAATCTCCATGCAGGACCGCAAGCTTAAAATGATGCCGATCGCCACGGCAATGCGCACCGGCAAACACCTGGAATACAAGGGCACGAGCTATATCCGCTGCAAAACGGTGTCTATTAAGGCTCCGCGTGATTCAGCGCTGCAGGTTGACGGCGAGGTCAGCACACACCACAAAGTGACGTTTTCAATTCGCGAGAAAGCGCTGAAATTCGTCCTGCCGCTGGGACATACTTATGATGAGGTTCGCGCACAGTGGGAGGCCGACGAGGTGGCAAATCCTGTGCAATTTGGGGTTGTGTGATTAATTGGCGCGTGTCATTCAGCTGCCGGGAACGAAACTTTTGTTTTCGGCAGAGCAGCTCGGCCGGCGGCGTGGCACTGCGCGGCGATTGTTCTGCCGGGATTTTCGTCGTGCGCTTTGCGCGTCAGGGAGACGGGGGGACGCAAAAAGCCGATAAGGTTTCCCAAGTCAACACTCACTCTCATTCCAATCAGCTAAGGAGGGAAAAATGACGCTAAAAGAGCTTTTGCAGGATATTCCACACACCATTGCACGCGGCGACGACTCACAAAACGTTGCGGATTTGGCGTGCGATTCGCGCAAAAGCACGCCGGGCGGGGCGTTTATCTGCGTCCCCGGCTTCGATTCCGACGGGCACGACTGGGCGCTCGACGCCTACAATCGCGGCGCACGGCTGTTCCTCTGCCAACGCACCCCCGACGGCATCGCGGATAAGGACGACTGCACAATCGCACTCACGCCCGATACGCGCAAGGGCTTGGCAAAGGCGTCGGCACGGTGGTTCGGCTTTCCGGCAAAACGGCTGAAGCTTGTGGGAATAACCGGGACAAAGGGCAAGACCAGCATCACGCTGCTGCTGAAAAACGCGCTGGAGGCGGCGGGGCACAGCGTGGGGATAATCGGCAGCATGGGCGGATTTTATGGTGATAAG
>JAITOD010000031.1 GCA_031290105.1 Oscillospiraceae bacterium | reverse complement strand
TTTATCAGCAAAACTCGCATTTTTTCACCTCACGTAATACCTATCGTTCCCGTCCATTTCGTCAGTCCCTGCACCAGCGGCTCCAGGTAAGAACTCTGCTCCTTGTCCGCAATCAAAATGCCGTCCGGGCTGGCGACCACAACCATATCCTTCGCTCCCATCACCACAATCGGGATGCCAATCTCATTGATCACGTGCGTGTTGCCGCAATCCGCCGCCATGCGCACATTACCGATGGGATTTTGCTCCATCACCGCGGTTATTGTGTTCCACGTGCCAATGTCTATCCATGAATCCCTATAGCGCACCACGCGTATATCGTGTATATCGCTGCTTTTTTCCAGCAAGACGCGGTCAAAGCTGTTGCGCTCCAGAGCATCATATTGCTTGAGAACATCGGCATATGACGTACAGGCAATGCGCTTTTCCAGCTGACGCAGCATCAAATCCAGCCGGAACGCAAACACGCCGCAGTTCCACAATGCCCCGCGATCAATCCACTCTGCCGCCGTGGCCCGGTCCGGTTTTTCCAAAAACTCACTCACAGTGCTTGACAGGGTGCCCGATGCAACGCCGTCCGCCGGTAGGATGTAGCCGTATTTTTCCGCTGCGTAAACAGGGCGGGCACCCATCAGCGCCAGCTGTGCTCCATCGTCCAGCAGCGGCTCAAGTTCACGCAGCGCGGCAAAGTAGCTGTCCGGCACAAACGGGTCAACCGGCAAGACCAGAACTGTCTCGTCGCGGTCACAATGCTGCTCAAAATATAGGTTGGCGCACGCCAGCGCAATCGCGGGGAAAGTGTTGCGCCGCCGCGGTTCCGTTACCACGCGGACGCTGCTTTCATTGAGTTGCGCCAGTACGCTGTCCCGCTGAGCCGCGCCCGTCACCACGGTCAACTGCTCCGCAAGCCCGGCTTTGCTCAGCTGACCGTAAATGCGTTCCAGCATGGACTCCCCACCCGGCAACAAGTGCAAAAATTGCTTGGCGCGGGTCTCGCCCGAAAGCGGCCACAATCGCGAGCCTGAACCGCCGGAAAGCAAAACAACCTTCATCAAATTCACCCTTCTTTAGAAGCTATATTCACATAAACACACGTTGCTATAAACACGCCCCCGCGTAGTGTTCATACGCCCGGCGCAGCCCCTCCTGCAACGAGGTTTGAGGTCGCCAGCCCAGCGCACGCATTCGCCCGGAATCCATCAGTTTGCGCGGCATACCGTCGGGGTTTTCGCGGTCAAACGCAAGAGCGCCCGTGTACCCCACCGCCCGAGCCGCAAGCCGTGCGGTTTCTGCCACGCTGTGTTCATCGCCCGAGCCGATGTTGACCGTTTGTGCGCCGCTGTATTTTTCCATCAGTAACAGACACGCTTCCGCCAAATCGTCGGCATATAGGAACTCACGCAGGGGCGTGCCGCTGCCCCACAAAGTCACGCAGGACGCGCCGCTCAGTTTTGCCTCGTGAAAACGCCGCAGCAGCGCCGGAATGAGATGGGATCCGTCCGGGTCAAAGTTGTCATTCGGCCCGTAGAGATTGCAGGGCATTGCGGAGATGAAATCCGCGCCGTGCTGGCGGTTGTAGTATTCGCAGAGCTTCAGCCCGGCGATTTTGGCAATGGCGTAACCCTCGTTGCTTGGCTCGAGTGCGCCCGTCAGCAGCGCGTCTTCGGTGATAGGCTGCGCCGCGCCGCGCGGATAAACGCAGGACGATCCCAGAAACAGCAGCTTTTTGGCGCCGCCTTTGTGTGCGGATTCAATCACGTTGCCGGCGATTTGCAGATTTTGCAGCAAAAACTCCGCCTGGTTGCGGCTGTTGACCAGGATTCCGCCAACTCGCGCCGCCGCCACCAGGACGTATTCCGGGCGTTCGTTCGCAAAAAACTGCCGAGTCGCCGCCTGGTCGCAGAGGTCCAGATCGGCGTGAGTGCGCAGCAGCAAATTGTCGTGCCCGCGCCGCCGGAGCGCCCTCACCAGCGCGGAGCCGACCAATCCTGTGTGACCCGCAACATAAATTTTGCTGTTATTGTTCATTTTGCCTCTTCTTTGAGCTGAAAAATCACGGTATACTTGTTTGCGCCGTAGGGGGCCGATCATTGCAGAACCGCTGTTCAATTAGCTATCTTTATAAAAGAGTTCAGCATCTTTCGAGCGTGTTTTGTGCGATAAATCGTGGTCCGTCATGCGGTTTACCAACTCTTCAAAACCCACCTTGGGCACCCAACCCAACAATCGCCGCGCTTTTTCGGCGTCGCCCAACAGGCTGCTGACCTCCAGCGGACGATAAAACGCCGGGTCCACCGTCACCAGGATTTTGCCGCTCTTGCCGTCCATGCCAACAGCGTCAAGCCCCTCGCCCTGCCAGCGCAAATCAACGCCCGCACGGGCAAACGCAAGGCGGCAAAACTCCCGCACGCTGTGCTGCTCGCCGGTCGCCGCAACAAAATCTTCGGGGGTATTTTGCTGCAACATTCGCCACATGCATTCCACATAATCCGGCGCATATCCCCAGTCCCGCAGCGCGTCAAGATTGCCCAACCGCAGCGGTTCATCTCTGCCAAAAGCAAAATCGGCCGCCGCTTTGGTGATTTTGCGCGTAACAAAAAGCTCGCTGCGCCGCTCTGATTCGTGGTTAAACAAAATACCGTTGACGGCAAAAATCCCGTACGCCTCGCGGTAGCAACGCACCGTCCAATATGCATATTGCTTGGCGATTGCGTAGGGCGATCGGGGGCTGAATGGCGTGGACTCATTTTGCGGGGACTGCGCCGCGTCGCCAAAAAGCTCCGACGTGGACGCTTGGTAGATCCGGCAATCCAAACCCGGCAGCCGCACGGCTTCCAGTACGCGCAATATTCCCAGCGCGTCTGCCTGCGCGGTGTATTCGGGGACGGCAAACGAGGTGTACACATGGCTTTGCGCCGCCAGATTATATAGCTCGTCCGGCCGCACGGATTCCACAACATTCAACACGCTGAGTGAATCGGTAACATCGCCGTAATGCAGCGTGACGCGCCCGGAGAGGTGGTCGATCCGCGACGTGTTTTCGGTGGACGCGCGGCGCAGCAGACCATGCACTGCATAGCCTTTTTGCAGCAGCAACTCTGCCAGATATGAACCGTCTTGCCCGGTGACGCCGGTGATGAGGGCAGTTTTCACGGCATTCTCCTAAGGATATTTTTGGCAAAGCAAAGCACGGGGCAGTTTATCCCTAGATTGTAACAGTTGTGCAACGGAAAGTCAAGACCCGCTTAACAATTAACGATTGAGCGGACTTAATCAACGATAACACAAACAATGGTGTAACAGCGGGCGGGCGTCCCGCCTTTTTCTCTGTGCCGACCTCTGCAAGCTCCCAAATGCGGCGGCATTGTCAGCGTATTTGAATTTCACGCTTATGTCCCCGCCATCATAAATTTTGATATGCTCAACCTGTTCAATCAATTTTTTCTTATCAACTTATCAATGTTTTGGCGCTTCTGAAACGCAGTCAAAAATGGGTATCCATTATCCGCGCCGTTCTCGGCTTGTTCTCATTCCTCTTGCAAAGTGGCGATAACCGGCTTCAGGCGATTTTCAAGATTAAATCACGTTCAAATCCGCTTCTTTGCGCCAGAACCGCTTTTTCTTTTGGAAACATCAATTCCGACTGCGTTCATATGTACCTCCTGAATTTGTATTTGCAATTGGCTTATACCGTTTTCTCATTGCCGATACAATCCCCCGTGGTTACGCGAACGCAGCAAATTCCGGCGGAACTACCTGCGCAAATCAAACGGCGAGATAGTCCTCCTGTGCAAAGTTTTCTTCGATTTTGCCGCGATAATAGCAATACTTGACCGCAAAGCTCTCACTGCTCGCCGTCCAAATACTTGACAAGCGCGCCACTTTCTGTTATACTCGCGTCAGATGGTAACCTCTACACTGCCGGCCGGAGTCGATATGAA
>JAITOD010000071.1 GCA_031290105.1 Oscillospiraceae bacterium | reverse complement strand
GCATATTCTCCGCCTTGTTGTAGATGTCCGCAAACTCATCCAGCGGCAGCGGATTTCTCCCTTTGCCAAACTCAAACGTGAACCCCGGTCGCCGAAAAGCCTTGATAAACCAGTCTTTGGATGACAGAATAGCGGAACTTGCGAATCTAAAGGCGGATGATCTTTTCTATCGCAAGTTGGATACGATTTGCGAAACGTTCAGACGGCAGACAATTTTTATTGAAACAAAATCAGCCGGCGGTCAGATATATAAGCAAAAGCTGGTTATAAAAATCAAAAACGATCGATATATATTCGACACTCATTAAGGCGCAGCTCCCCAAAAATTTGCAGAAGCGAATGATCTCCTTCAAACAGCTCCAACAAAAAGCACTTCGCCTGAGCGGGGTGCTTCTTGTTGTTTATTTAAAGCTTGCCCCCCGCGCAGCTTTGCAGTATAATACTCCTGCAAGCTCCAAACGTATTGCTGCAAATGCCGGCAATCCTGAATAAGCGGCTTGGCAAACGCTCACCGAAAAAGCTCAGACGGCGCCCAATACCTAACATCTAGGAGCCAAAATGCCCCAACAACTGACACTGCCCCAACAAAACATCCGACAGCTGCAGCAAACGTTCGGTCCTGCAGCCGCTTGGCTGACAATAAGCGCCGTGTTTCATCAGGCGCCGAGTGTTGACCGGCTCCGCGAAGCCCTGCGCCTAACCTACCTCCAAACCGACGCAATGCGCCTAAGAGTCACTGCGCAAAAAGGCGAAGCGGTGCAGTCATTCATGCCCGCGGGAGAAATTGACATACCTGCAGTGGATTTTCGCTCACTGCGCGCTATGCGCCGATGGACGCAAAACTTGGCGGAAACGCCACTGCCCTCAACGCCGGGCACTCCACTCTGGCGTGCGTATATTCTCCGTGCGCAGGGGCAGATTGGGCTGGCTTTGCAGTGCCATCACCTGATTGCGGACGCATGGGGGCTGTATTTGCTGGCAAAGCGGGTGCACGATAATCTGTTGAAGAGAGACGTGCAGGCCGGCAGTTATGCGGATTTTATTACGGCACAGCAGGCATACCTTAACTCTCCCAAGCGCGCGAGGGATTTTGCCTACTTTGAGGGGGAATTTGCGCTGTGTCCGCAGCCTGTGTACCTTGCCGAGAAGCTAAGTCCATCGCTTGCCGCCAAACGTTGGAGCACTGCGCTCCCGCGTGAGCTCTCGCGCCAAGTTGACTCCGCCGCCGAACGGCTGGGGACAACAAGCTACGCGCTCTTCCTTTGCGCACTGGGCAAGGCGGCAGCCGATTTGCGCGGCGCGGACCGTCTCTTCATTGGCACAACCGTGCTTAATCGGATTGGTCGGCGGGAGCTGGACACGGTTGGTATGTTCGTCAACACGGTGCCGGTGCTGATAGATTGCAAGCCGCTTTCGCCTGAGAGCGACAGTGTGTCCGCCGCCGCACGGATAGTCTCTGCGCAGGCGGGACGGCTTATCGGCATTTTTCGTCACCAACGCTGCGGATACACGCAATTGCTGGCAGATTTGCGTGCCAAATACGAGTTGAGCGGCGGGCTGTATGACGTTATGCTTAACTTCCAGAACATACGCTTTGACACGAAAGAAATCGGCGCCGATTTCCGCTGGCATTTCAGCGGTCAGCAGGGTGAAACACTTCAGCTGCATGTTCACGACTGGGCGGGTGAGGGCGTTTATCATTTGGATTACGACTACCGCACAGCCCTGCTCCGCGCGGGGGACGTGCGGAGGCTGCACCGCGCGGCGGCGGAAAATATGCGTGCCTTTTGTTTAGCGTCAACACTCCCTAAATAAACCACTTCGCCTGCTCAACCATCTCTTGCGCGCGGCGTTTTGCGTTCGGGTTCCACGCATCTGCCTTTGCCGGCGTGATCCCAAGCGCGCGCAGCTGCGGAACAAAGTCACCCAGCCTGACAAGGAAGCCCTTGTAGTCCTTGCGCTGTGACCAACCGTTCTCCGCAACGGCGCAAAGCCGCGGGAAGGTCTGGTAGCACATGCGGTCAAAATTGCGTATTTGCTCCGTCCAAGCGGGCGCTTCCACGCCGATTATGTTTGCCTTGCCGCGCTTATTCAGCCCCGCCCTCAGGGGATTATACCTATAGGCTTTTTTAAGCGGAAGCCTGCCGTATGTGTAATCAAGATAAGAAAAGCGGTCGTCGCTCATGATTACATTGCCGCCCTTGTTGGCAAAACGGATTGCGAATCTGCCCGGGTCAAACCAGCGCTGAGCGATTACTTCGCTGCCCATCTGACCGCTGTATAGCCCCTCGTTCCAAACGATTGTCTTTTTGCCGCGCTTTGCCAGAAACTCTGCGATTTGCTTGTTAAACCGGCCCTGCAGCTGCTGCTCCGTATCCAGCCCCTCGTCCTTCATGCGCTGTTGGCATTGCGGACACTCTTTCCAGCGTTTTTTCGGAGCTTCATCCCCGCCGATGTGGAAATACTCCCCGGGGAAAATGCCGCAGAACTCCTCAAGCACGTCGTAAACAAACTGCATAACCTTATCGCGCCCCACGCAGAGTATATCCTTATAAACGCCCTGTTTAGTGCCGACTTCAATCTGTTCCTGCCTGCAGCTAAGGTCGGGGTAGGCCGCGATTGCGCAGGTTGTGTGCCCGGGAACGTCCAGCTCCGGGATAACGGTGATGTGCCGCTCGGCGCAGTATGCCACAATTTCGCGCAGCTCGTCATGGGTGTAGTAACCGCCGTAGGGTGTGCCGTCCTTCTGTTGCCCAAAGTATGAGCCCTGCCGCTTGCTGCCGATTTCGATAAGCCGCGGGTATTTTTCCACAGGCACGCGCCAACCCTGGTCGTCGGTCAGGTGCCAGTGCAAGACGTTCATTTTCATGAGCGCAATCGCGTCTGCCAATCGCTTTATGTTCTCAATGGTCGTCATGTGGCGGGCAACGTCCAGCATAAAGCCGCGATGAGGAAAACGCGGCGCGTCCTCAATGACGCAGCACGGGACCTCTGTGCCGCTGCCGCACAGCTGCCGCAGCGACTGCCTTGCGTAAAACGCGCCCGCATCATCTCCGGCAAGGATTTCTGTCCCCTGCGGCGTGATTGTCAGGCGGTAGCCCTCTTTGGGCAGGGCGCTGTCAATTTTGGCGGGAACGCTGTCGGCGTCAAGCGTTTTGGAGAGCACCGAGCTCTCGGTGAAGCGTACCTTATTGGGATATGGCAGGATATGGAGTATTTGATTTGACATGACAGACGGCTCCTTTTTGTTATTTCTTCATACAAGCAAATTATATCACAAGTGGGCGCACCGATTCAAGCCTGCGGACGGATTTACTCTCACAAAATGCATGCATACGCCGTGCCAGGCTTCTTGTTATTGCCCGCAATATCTGCTATAATAACTACCATAACCTCACAGGGGTTTATTTCTTGTAGCTTATGGGAGAAACTAATGGAAGTCACACGGGATTTGGTGCTTTATCTGGAAAAGCTGGCGCGCATTGAGCTGAGCGAGGGCGAGCGCGAAACAACTCAGCGGGATTTGCAGGATATCCTGACATACATGAACACCTTGGGCGAGCTTGACACAAACGGCGTTGAGCCGCTTTCCCACGCGTTCCCTGTGGCAAATGTCACGCGGGAGGACATTGTCGCCGCGTCGCGTGAGCCGGCGCAGGTGCTTGCCAACGCGCCCAACCGCAAGGGAAACTGCTTCCGCGTACCAAAAACGGTGGAGTAAGCAGCGGGCAGTAACATGCTACCGCTGTAACAGCACAAAGGAGTAATACCATGCCGGATCAACCAACACTGTTTTCCGTCACAGTCGGCGTTAATAAACAGGATTTCGTCGCCTTCACGCGCTGCAAACTCGTGCATTTGCAGCATTTACTGATTTTGTCCTTTCTGCCGTGCATAGGGGTTGCGCTGATGACGCTGGCGGGACTTTTTGCCGATGATACAGACCCGGAAATGAGCGCCGAAACGGACTTGATTTTTTTAATCAGCATGATTGTCGTCGCCGTGCTCTTCACCGGCGTAATGTTTGCTGCGCTTTGGTGGCTGACACCGCACACAACGTTCATGGCAATCCAAAAGCGATTTTGCGTCCGGCAAGATTTTGCGTTTCAGGAAACTTTCCTGACTGTCAACGGCAGCCGTCCGGGCTATTACCAAACGCAAACGCTGGATTACGGGCTGTTCCTCAAGGTGATTGAGACCCCAAAAGCGGTGTTCTTTTTTGTTGACCAAACCGGAATTGACGGCTTGATATTGCCCAAAGCGGGCTTGAACTCTGAGCAAATCGAGTGGCTGCACGGATTTTTTGCGCACAAACAAGATCTGCCATATAAGCGATACGGCAAGAAATAATCATCAACAAAAACGCAATAACATTAAACACATGGAGAAAACGAAATGGATTTACTAACCCTAAGCGCCCTTGAATTGAGCGCAAAAATCCACGCCGGCGAAACAACGGTCCGCGAAGCGCTGGACGCCGCCTACCGCGCAATTGAGCTTGAGGAGCCGCGCATACACGCGTTCGTCAGCCTGTGCAAGGAGGACGCGTACGCCAAGGCGCAAGCTGTGCAGGAGCGTCTGGACGCGGGCGAGGAGTTGTCGCCGCTGGCGGGTGTTCCAATCGCCGTCAAGGATAACATCTGCACAAAGGGCGTGCGCACCACCTGCGGCTCGCGTATGCTGGAGGGCTTTGTGCCAACATATAACGCCCATGTTGTTGATTTGCTTGAGAGCGCAGGCCTTGTGATTCTGGGCAAAACAAACATGGACGAGTTCGCCATGGGCAGCACCACTGAAACCTCCGCCCTTGCCGATACCCGCAACCCCGTTGACCCAGAACGCGTCCCGGGCGGTTCCTCCGGCGGGAGTGCGGCGGCTGTTGCGGCGGGAGAGGTCCGGTTAGCGCTGGGGTCGGATACAGGCGGCTCAATCCGTCAGCCAAGCGCGTTTTGCGGCGTGACGGGGCTGAAGCCCACCTACGGCAGCGTTTCGCGCTACGGCTTGGTGGCGTATGCGTCCTCGCTGGACCAGATTGGTCCCATCGGCAAAAACGCCGCCGACTGCGCTGCGCTATACGCAATATTGCGCGGTAAAGATCAGCGCGACGCAACATCAATGCCCGCATATGATGCGGAACAAAACGCACCATACATTGCTGAGCACATGAACGCGGTGCACTGTAGCAAAACGCCGGATGAATTTGTGTCTGCGGTGAAAGACTACAGCCTTGCGGGTAAGAAAATCGGCATACCGCGCGAATTTTTCGGCGAGGGCTTGCAGGAGGACGTGGCGGCGCGTGTGCGTGAAGCGGCGGCGGCGCTGGAGTCCTTGGGCGCACAGATTGAGGAGTTCGATCTGCCGGTTGCCAAATATGCCGTGCCTGCATACTACATAATCGCTTGCGCGGAGGCCTGCAGCAACCTTTCGCGCTATGACGGAATCAAGTACGGCTACTCATCGCCCGATGCTGAGGATCTGCGCTCGGTCTACATCAACAGCCGCAGCCAGGGTTTTGGGATGGAGGTCAAGCGGCGGATCATGCTGGGAAATTTTGTGCTCTCCAGCGGGTATTATGATAGCTATTATAAGAAAGCGCTGCAGGTCAAGCGCCTGGTGCAGGATGCCCTCACGGCGGCTTTTGAGCGATATGATATGGTGTTAGGTCCGGTGTATCCGACGACGGCATTGCGGCGCGGCGAGGGGCTGAGCGACCCGCTGAAGCTCTATTTGGGCGATATTTACACCGTCATGGTGAACCTTGCGGGGCTGCCGGCGCTTTCGCTGCCCTGCGGCGCTGACGCGGACGGGTTGCCCGTTGGTTTGCAGCTTATCGGCAAGCCCTTTGGCGAGGGCGAGCTGCTTGGCGCAGGAAACAAATTACAAATTACAATTAACAATTAACGGGGGGCACACAATGAACGGTATGCTTGAGCAACCCACGCTGTTTGAGTGCGAATTCTTGCTGACCAAACCGGATGTGGTGAAGTATCATCGGTGGCAGCTTTTCCGCAAATTGCACCCGGCTCCTTTGTTTGTGACTTGTTTACTGTTTTATCCGACGATTGTGTTTCTGTTAACAAAATTTATTGATATCTTGATGAAACAAAGTTCAACATTTATTGATTTTTTCTTCAAGCATTGGTGGCTTAATATACCTTTAGTAATATTTTTCGCGTCAATAGTACCGATTCAGTGGTGGGTAGGTCCGCTGTCAGTCTGGAAGGATTACCAAAAAAGTCACGGTGTTAATTACAAATACACGTTCTTCGAGAACTGCGCCGCAATCACAATAGCACAGCCCGGCGGCAATGACCGATACTTCCATGATTATGCCGCGTGGCTATTGGCTTGCGAAAGTGAGGGTGGGTTCTACCTGAAGAACGGGGCGTTCAGCACTTTTGCACACATCATCCCCAAATCCGCGTTGACGGAAGAGCAAATCGTCTGGCTGCGCGGGTTCCTGCAATATAAACTTGGCAAAAATTCTAAGTAAAAACTTGTGAGGTAAATCATGGAATACGAAATCGTCATTGGCCTGGAAGTGCACACGGAGCTTGCAACGGCAAGCAAAATCTTCTGCGGCTGCACAACAAAATTCGGCGGCGAGCCAAACACCCACGTGTGCGAGGTCTGCTCCGGGATGCCCGGCGTGCTGCCCGTGCTCAACAAGCAGGTGGTGGAATTTGCCATACGCACAGGGCTTGCCACAAACTGCTCAATCACGCGCTACAACAAGTTTGACCGCAAAAACTATTTCTACCCCGACCTGCCAAAAGCCTACCAAATCAGTCAGCTTTATCTGCCAATTTGCCGCGAAGGCTTCGTCCAAATCAGCGGCAAGCAGGTGCGCATTCACGAAATCCACATGGAGGAGGACGCGGGCAAGCTGATCCACGATCCGTACGATGATGTGACGCTGGTTGATTACAACCGCTGCGGCGTTCCCCTGTTGGAGATTGTCAGCGAGCCGGATTTGTGCTCCGCTGAGGAAGCGATTGAATATTTAGAGAAGCTCCGCGCGATTTTGCAATACACAGGCGTTTCGGATTGCAAAATGCAGGAGGGTTCTTTCCGCGCGGACGTTAACCTGTCTGTGCGGCCGGTGGGTCAGGAGGAGCTTGGCACGCGCACGGAGATGAAGAACATGAACTCCTTTAAGGCTATTGCCCGCGCGATTGAGTGCGAAAGCAAGCGCCAGATTGCCGTAATCGAAGCGGGCGGGCGTATTATTCAGGAAACCCGCCGCTGGGACGACAACAAGGGCAAGTCATTCGCCATGCGCACCAAGGAGGACGCGCACGATTACAAGTACTTCCCCGAGCCGGATCTGCCGCCAATTTCCATCAGCGAATCCGATATTGATCGCGTCCGCGCGGCACTGCCGGAACTGCCTGATGCAAAAAAAGCCAGGTACATCAAGGAATACGGCTTGCCGGAATACGACACGGAGATCATCACACGCTCGGTGGAACTCACCCGGCTGTTTGAGGAAGCGAGCGCCCGGTGCAGCTCCCCAAAAGACACCGCCAACTGGATCATGACGGAGCTGCTGCGCCTGATGAGCGATGCGGGCGTGCTGCCGGAAGATCTGGCGTTTGACTTTGCGTCGCTGGGCAAAGTGATCGCTCTGGTGAGCAGCGGCAAGATCAACCGCGGCACCGGCAAGAAGGTGTTCGCCAAGGTCTTTGCGGAAAACGTTGACCCCGAAAGCTACATCCGCGAGCACAACCTTGCCTTGGTGACGGACACCGCCGCAATCCGCGCGGAGCTTGAGCAGGTTGTTGCCGCTAATGAAAAAAGCGTCGCGGAATACAGGGGCGGCAAGGAGCAGGCGTTCCAGTACCTCATCGGGCAGGGAATGCGCGCGCTGCGGGGCAAGGCTCCGGCGAACGTTGTGGGCGAGCTGCTGCATGAGATTGTGGGCTGCTAGATAATTAGACCTCAGATTGCAGATGTTAGATTCCGAAAGGAGCAGATATGCAGCTCAGGGTTACATTAACGAAAGCGGCAAGTGGTTTTTACCGCGAAAGCAAATACCGAACGCTTGATGACTGATTAAAGCGCACAGCATAGCCCTAAAACACCGTCTCCACCGTCTTTTCACACCCCGGCGGAGAATACAGCCAGTGCCCAAGGCTCCCCGAATCCACAAAATACCGCAGCGGTGCGGGTGTGTTATGCCCGAAAACCGCATCCACCAACACCAGCTTGACCTTCATCTTTTCAGGCTGCACACTCTTGACAAACACACTTGCCTGCATACCCGGACGCACACCCGGAACATATTCCGCAAGCCCGGAAAGGTTTGGCGCCAGTTCCACAAAAATCCCGTAAGGCTCAACCGTGCGGATAATCCCCGGTACAGTGTCGCCCGGGTTGAGGGCGGCGGCGTTCTCCTCCCACGTGCCCAGCAGTTCCTTCATCGTCAGCGTGATTCGTCCGCAGCCGTCGATTCCCTTTATTGCCGCGCGGATGCTCTGCCCCGCATAGATACGCGCCGCCGGGTGTGCTATGCGCGAGACGCACAGGTAGCTCACGGGCAGGAGCGCGGAAATTCCCGCGCCAACATCGCAGAACGCGCCGAATGATTCCAAGTGGGTCACAGTTGCGGGGACAATGTCGCCCGGACGCAGCGTCCGCAGGTATTCCTTACAGCACGCCGACTGCACCGCTCTGCGCGAAAGATATACCGTATTCCCGCAGAATTTCTCCACCAAAAACTGCACGGGCTTGTTGACCCGCGTGAGCAGCGCCACGTCACGGGTTGCGCCGGTGTCAATGCCAAGCGCGCCCTCACGGCGGGGGATTACACCGCGCAGACTGCCCAAGCTCACGTGGAGATTGTGTTCGCCGTCGCACAGCAGGGCACGGCTCTCCAGCACCTGCCCGTCCTCACGCGCACGGCGCAGGGTATTCTCGCTCAAAAGGGAGCGGCGGTTTTCCGGCGTACCCATCAACGCTCCCTCAGGGACGAAAACGCGGGTCATGCCCGAAAGAGACCGCGCGCCGGCACCCGATGAAAAGTCGGAGCTCGTATCCCGCATATTAATCTGCATATCTTTCAAAATTTACACCTTATTTTTTATATCTGCCAAGCAATGTTTATGTGACAAGGAAGTGAATCATGCCCTCAATCACCGAAAAAGAGTTGCGTGCACGTGTGAAGTCCGGTGCGTTCAGCGGCGCATATTTGATTTGCGGCGAGGACGCATACCGCAAGGAGGCGGCGGTGCATCTGCTGCAAAGCGCCGTGGGAACCGGCGGGTTCGGCGGCTTTGGCGTGCACGTTTTTGACGGCAAGGACACAAACCTTGACGACATTGCCGAAACCGTGGAAACAGTGCCGCTCACAGGCGGCGGGGTCTGCGTGACCGTACGCGATTTGCCGTTTGACGCGCTCAGCGACGGGCAGGTCAAAAAGCTGAAGGCGTTGCCGGAGCTTGTCCCGCCCGGGGGCGCGCTGATTTTTTGGCAGACGGGCGAGCTTAAAAAAACGTCGCGCTGTCGCTCCATTATCAAGTTATTCGACGAGAGCGGATTTGTACTTGAATGCGCTAAGCTAAGCTCCGGCGAACTGGCAAAGCTCCTAATTCAAGGGGCAAAAAAGCGCGGCGCTGTAATGTCCGGCGAAGCGGCGGCGTATCTTGTGCAGAGCGTCGGCACTGACCTGAATCTGCTGCTGCACGAGCTGGAAAAACTCTGTGCGGCGGCGTGCGGGCGCCCAATGCAAGGCCTTGAGGGCGGCACTGAAATCACGCGTGAATCAGTGGATGCACTGTGCGCCAAAACTCTTGAGGCGACGGCGTTTGACCTGAGCCGTGCACTGCTTGGCGGCGATATGTCGCGTGCGCTTGGGTATTTGGACGTGCTGTTTGCTCAGCGTGCGGAGCCGGTGATGATAATGGGCGCGCTGAACACGGCGTTCATCGACCTTTATCAGGTAAAGCTTGCGCAAAAGTCGGCGTATGGTGTGAATGAGCTTGCGGTTTTGTTCCCAGCGGCGTATAAAGGGCGTGAATTCCGTCTGCGCAACGCACAGAACCGTGCCGCCGGTATACCGTTGACACGGCTGCGCGCGTGCCTGAAGTATTTGCACGAGGCGGATACCCTGCTCAAGTCCTCCCCCGCGCCGGCAAGACCGCTGCTGGAGCGCACCGTGCTCTCGCTTGGGCTGGCGCTGCGTACGCGGAGGTAGACAGTTTGCTGCACATCAAGCAAGCCGTCCTTGTGGAGGGCAAATACGACAAAACCAAGCTTGCGTCAATCCTGGACGCGGTTATTTTAGAGCTGGGCGGCTTCCGCGTGTTTAACGACAAAGAGAAGCTGCAGCTAATCCGCCGTTTGGCGCAGGAGCGCGGCGTGCTGATATTCACAGACAGCGACAGAGCAGGCTTTCAGCTTAGGGCATTCTTGGGAGGCTCGCTACCCAAGGAGCAGGTTCGGCACGCATATCTGCCGGATATTTGGGGCAAAGAGAAGCGCAAAAACGCCCCCTCCGCCGAGGGCAAAATCGGCGTTGAGGGAGCGGATAAGGCAGTGATTTTGGAGGCGCTGGCGCGGGCGGGCGTGCTGTGTGAGGAGAGTGAAAACCCGGCAAAGCAAATCACCAAGCAGGATTTATATGACACGGGATTGAGCGGACACAAGAACAGCCGCACACGGCGGACGGAGCTTTTGCGGGCGCTCAGCTTGCCGGAGCATTTGCCGCCGAACGCTTTGCCGGGGGTGCTTTCCGTACTGATGACGCGGGATGAGTTTTTTGCGGCGGCGGAGAACCTGTGAATTTATAATTTAAACTCAAGAATAGTTCGGCAAACGCATTTTTTATTATACTTTGGAATTCCTCGAAATACGTATTTTTGAATGAACTGCCGCGGGGCTAAGCGGTCGGTTCGTGTATGGGCACAACAAGCACTACAGCGTGGGCGGCAATACCCTCGCCCCGCCCGGTGAAGCCCATGCCCTCCTCGGTCGTCGCCTTGACGCTGATGTTCTCGGAGTCCGTGCCCAACACCGCTGCCAGATTTTCCCGCATGGCAGTGATATGCGGCGCGAGCTTGGGTTCCTGCGCCAATATTGTGCAGTCCGCGTTGCCGAGGATATAGCCGCGCCCGTGCAGAATTTTGCCGACGTGCCGCAGCAGTTCCACGCTGTCTGCGCCCTTATACTGCGCGTCTGCATCGGGGAAATGCTTACCAATATCGCCCAACGCGAGCGCCCCCAGCAGTGCGTCCATGAGCGCGTGAGTCAGCACGTCCGCGTCGGAGTGCCCGAGCAGCCCGCGTGTGTGCGGGATTTCCACGCCGCCGAGAATCAGCTTGCGACCGGCGGCAAAGCGGTGCGCGTCATAACCGTGACCAATGCGCGAAGCTCCGTTCATTGTGTTCGCGCCCCCTTCCAAAATATTGTATGATACGTGCCTGCCTCACAGGATTCCGCGCTTGCGGGCGTTCTTTTTGCGTGAGGTTTTGTATGGGTTGCCGGCGGCAACTTTATCAGGCGCGGGCGGCTCTTCCGTTTTGGCAAAATTTTTGGAAAGCAGGAAGATGAAGAAGCAACCGTAGGCAAAAAGTCCTGCAAAAAATAGCCGATGCGTCATAAAATGGTGCACTGAAGAAAATTCTGCCCCGAAGAAGAAAAATATAAACGGCGCAGCAACAATTGCTAACAATGGTAATGCTGTTAAAACTTCAGTCTTTGTCTTTTTTTGTTTGTGCAAAACCCAAATGATTAATGCTGCGACCAAAACAATAGCAATACCAAGAAAGACCAGCGAACTTGTGCCTTTGCCAAAATACATCATATTTAAGCCTATGCCTGTAAGTCTCGATGAAAATACACCTGAGCGCATTTTAATGCTGATCAACGCATTGGCAAAAATATTTTCCTGCAATATTTGACTTCCGATCGCCCACTTTGCCGCCCACAAGCCCGTGTACCCCAGACCCCAGCCGAAAACGCTGCTTAGCATCAATAAAACGTTGCTGCGCCAAGTGGTTTTGGGTTCTTTTAAGCGCATCAGAATATAAAAAGTCAGCGGAAGCAACAACGATAGCAACGGAGTTGAAAGCAAATCAAAATATGCGGTGAGTGCGCCGGCAATAAAGAAGAAATAAATCCCCCATTGTTTTTGCTCTAGCTTTGGATAGGCAAGCAGCAACACAATTGAAATTACGCCGGAAAGCAAGAACATAACCGTGTATTCCATACAATATGGAATCATAAACCCTTGCACAACGGCAAGGCAAACGGCAAACAGCGCCGCAAATCCCGTGCCGAAGCGTTTTGCGAGCAAGGCGCAAATTACCGCGAAACAGAGCATAAGCAAAACCCCGTTTATGTAACGAATGGTTGCAATATCTCCAAGCAACAGCAATGGGCGCAAAATGACCATATATCCATTCCAATAGCGAGCGTAAGAAGGAGTCATCGCTTTTGTGACATTTGTGACGTCTTTGCCTTCTCCAAAGTCAACATAATTCTGCTCTATTAGCCAATCATAAAATGCCGGGTCATCAATTGTGTATTGAAAAAGTGAATCTCCTTTTGAAAAAGAAAGCATTAACAAATCCGCTAAAGAAAAAGACCGAAAATTTATTCCTCCCGGATTCGATACACGTGTTACATAAACATTTCTAATTTTCTCCAAGAAGGAGTCTTTAACCCCATATTGTTGCTGATTATCCTCCAAGATTGAATCTATGGAGAGTTGCGCGTTCTTGTTGATTTTCTCGTCCGGCAAAACGGCAAAGCTGAGCACCAGCACTGACGTGAAAAGAATCGCCAAACCCAGCGCGAGCGCAAGCAGAGTAAGGGTGGTTTTCTTGATTTGCTTCAACATGTCGGCTCCGTTTTCTGTATATTTTGCCGGCGGTGCACCTAACTCACGTCCGCCAGTTCCAAATATTCGTGCCCATGCACCGCAATGAAGTCCTTGCGCCCGGCAAGGTTATCGCCCAGCAGCATGTCGAACATTTGCGCGGTTTCCTCCGCCATGTCCGGCTCAACCTGAATCAAACGCCGCGTGGCGGGGTTCATGGTGGTCAGGTTCATCATCTGCGCGTCGTTTTCGCCCAGACCTTTGGAGCGCTGCAACGTCACTTTTTTGCCGTCCAGCTTTGCAAGAACGTCAGTTTTTTCGCGCTCTGTGTAGGCAAACCACGTCTCCTTGCCGGAGGCTATTTCATAGAGCGGCGACTCCGCAATGAACACCTTGCCGCACTCAATCAGCTCCGGCGTCAGGCGATAGAGCATGGTGAGAATCAGCGTGCGGATTTGGAAGCCGTCCACGTCCGCGTCCGTGCAGATGATGACCTTGCTCCAGCGCAGGTTTTGCAGATTGAACGACGAGAGCTCACGGTTAGCCTTGCTGGTCACCGCAACGCCGCACCCCAGCACCTTGATGAGGTCGGTGATGATGTCGTTCTTGAATATTTTTGCGTAGTCGGACTTGAGACAGTTGAGAATTTTGCCGCGCACCGGAATCACCGCCTGAA
>JAITOD010000065.1 GCA_031290105.1 Oscillospiraceae bacterium | reverse complement strand
TACGGAAATTTCTTCCATGAACACCACGCCGGAGAGCTATGAAATCCACGCACTGCTCAAGGATATGGCAGACGCGGGTGTTGATTTTTGCGTGATGGAGGCGAGCAGTCAGGGCTTTTTGCTGGACCGCACCTATGGTCTGCACTTTGACGCGTCGATTTTCACGAACATCTCCGCCGACCACATCAGCAAGACGGAGCACACGGATTTTGAGCAATATCTTGACTGTAAAAAGATGATTTTCGACCAGAGCGCGGTGACTTTTGTTAACCGTGACGCGGAAAAATACCGCGAAATAATCAGCGGCGTGACTTCGCCTGTGCAGACTTACGGCTTCCGCGCGGGCGTGGATTTTAGGGCGAAACGCGTCACGTGCCGCAGCCAAGGCGGCAAACTTTCGGTCACGTTCACGGTGCAGTCCCCGTTCGGCGAGTTCCCAATGCGAGTGAATCAGCCGGGCAAGTTTTCCGCCTCAAACGCGCTGGCGGCAATCTGCGTAGCGCTGTATTTCGACGTGCCCACTCGGGCAATACAGGACGGAATGCGCGACACGGTGGTCTGCGGGCGCATGGAGCAGCTGCAGGTTCCCGCGCCGTATTCGCTTGTGATTGATTTTGCGCACAACCGCTTGAGCGTACAAAATATGATTGAAACCGCGCGGCAATACCGCCCGCACAAGGTGATTTGCGTTTTTGGGCTTGAGGGCGAGCGCGCCAAGGTGCGGCGGCTGGACAGCGGCGAACTGCTGGGCAAGGGCGTGGACTACACAATCCTTGCCAACGCAAGCCCGCGGCGGACTGACCCCATGGAGATTATCGGCGACATTGCCGGGGCTATTGACGAAGCTGGCGGCGAATATTCCATAATACCCGACAGGCGCGAGGCGATTCAATTTGCGCTGGACATGGCGGACGAGGGGGATTTGGTGCTGCTTGTGGGCAAGGGCGACAAGCGATATGAGGAGGTGCACGGCGAGAAAATTCCGTTTGATGAGCGGGAGGTTGTGGCGGAATATTTTGCGGGGAAGGATGCGTGATTTCAGCATGAAAATCAACATGGACGACACTGTTTATGCTGACTTTTCTTATAAGCCGTATCCTTTATTTGGCGATGCATTCAGGGCTGTACGTGTTCGTTTTGGCCGCGAGCGGATTGAATTAAACTGGTCCGCCGACCCAAATCACATATGCGAATCCATTTACTACTCTCAAATTCTCCGCGCGGATAAAAAGGCAGGATTTTCATACTATAAATACCACTTTATATTGGCAAAAGAGCGCGCACAGCTCACGCCGCTCTCCTGTTTGCAGCAAGACGCATATTTCACGCCGGACATCTTTTACCAAAAAATTTTTGAGCGACTGTGCATTGGGCGCGGAATTCACATAAACTTGGTGCGGAGGTTTACAAAATATTGAGCTTCCTGAAATCGCCATTGCCGCAAATCAGCAAGCCGCCAGCGCGATTGCACACTCAACCCGCTTACGCTCCAGCTCGCAGGAGAGCGGCGTGGGCTTAAACAACGTCCCCCGGTAGAGCACATTTGCCGCGTTACAGCCGCCGCCGCAATAGAATTTTGCCCAGCATTCACGGCATTCCGGCTTATTATAAAGGTGTGCGCGGACGAGCTCCGCCTGTTTTTGCGCGTCCCATGCGCCCGTGTGTACGCTGCCCATGCGCCAATCCTCCAGACCCACAAACTGGTGGCAAGGGTAGATATCGCCGTTGGGTGTGACAGCGCAGTATTCGTTGCCGCAGCTGCAGCCGCGCAGCCGTTTGAGCACGCATGGACCTTGCCCCAAGTCTAACATAAAATGGAAGAAATCGATATCGCGCCGCGTGGCCAGCTGCTCCGTCAGGCGGTCATATTCGGCGAGGATTGCGGGCAAATCCGCTTCACGCAGGGCAAACGGCAACGCTTCCTCCAACACGGCAGGTTCCATCGAGAGCTTGCGGAAGCCAAGATCCGCCATGTGGAGCACGTCCTGAGCGAAGTTGAGGTTTTTGCGCGTGAATGTGCCGCGAACGTAGTATTCACTGCGATCCGGGTCTTGCAGCTGACGCTCCGCGACGAGCTTTTGATATTGCGGAACAACCAAATCATACGAGCCGTGCCCGTTCGGCGTGGGACGCATATCGTCATGAACGTGACGGCGACCGTCTAGCGATAGCACTACATTCGCCATCTCAAGGTTGATAAACGCGATTTTTTCATCGTCCAGCAGTAAGCCGTTAGTGGTTATTGTGAAGCGGAAATTCTTGCCATTTGCCGGTTCAAGTGAGCGTGCATAGGCGACGGTATCAACAACAACAGACCAGTTCATCAGCGGTTCGCCGCCGAAAAAGTCCAGTTCCAGGTTCCGCCGATTGCCGGAGTGCGCCAGCAAAAAATCCACCGCAGCTTTGGCCGTCGCAAGGGGCATCAGCTCGCGCCCGGTGCCAAAATCGCCTTGCGCGGCGAAGCAATACGCGCAGCGCAGGTTGCAATCATGCGCAACATTTAAGCACATGGATTTGAGCGGCGCGGGGCGCAGTGACGCGGCAAACGCCTCGCACTCATCGGACGTAAAAAGCTGACCGGACTGCTCCAACTCGCGCAGCTCGGTGTATATTTCACAAAGCTCGGCGCGGTCAAAACCGCCTAACTCAAGCTCCGCAAGCACATCGGCGGGGCATTCTTCAGCGTTGAGAGGAGGAGTCAAACGTTCAAGCAATGTGCAAGCGGGCTTGTCCAACTCGTGTACCGCGCCGCTGTTGGTGTCAACGCAGAAATATCGCCCCATATTTTGGAAAGTATGTATCATGCAGTTCTCCACACAAAAAATCAGGGGCAAAGCGAGCCCGCCCCTAAAAATCAAGCGAAAAGCAAAACAAGTCCTGTGTCCGAAGGGCTTGAGCGCCTGAGGAAAAGCGCTGTGTTAAACGTTTTCCGTCGGGCGTTGCTCGTCGTTGCGGCAGGATTGGTTGCCGACGGTGCAGGAGGTTTTGCACGCGGACTGGCAGGACGCCTGGCATTCGCCGCAACCGCCGTGCTCCGCGCTCTGTTTGAGTGCCGCGGGCGCAATTGTTTTGATGTGTTTCATGTGTATCTCCCAAGCTGCGTTATCCTGTGAATTATAACACAACGCGCCATTCAAGTCAACCGGGCGGCGGTGACAAAACGCCGTAGATGTGTTATACTGTATGCTCCAACATCTAACATCCGGCGGCAGGGGGCGGCAATGTGATTTATCTGCGCTTATTTATGGCGTTTTTTTGGGTGGGGCTGAGCTCCTTTGGCGGGGGATACGCCGCGCTCGTGCCGATTGAGCAGCAGACTGTGGGCAGCGGCTGGCTGAGCGCGGAGGAATTCGCGGACATCATCGCCATATCACAAACAACGCCGGGACCAATCGGCATAAACGCGGCGACGTTCTGCGGCGCAAAGGTCGCCGGGGTTTTGGGTGCGGTCTGCGCAACGCTGGGCTGCGTCACGCCGTCAACGATAATCGTGCTGACACTGGCGGTGCTATACCGCAAATACCGCGAACTAAAGGCGGTGCAATCCGCACTGACCGGTCTGCGCCCTGCCGCAACGGGGCTGATTGTTTCCGCAGGGCTTTCGCTCTGTTTGGCGGTGCTTTTTGCGGACGAATTGCCGCGCGTATTCACGCCGGATTTGGCGGCGGCGCTTGTGATTTTTATTGCGGGTTTGGCTGTATTGCGAAAATTTCGCGTCAATCAGGTGTGGATTATCCTCGGCGGGGGCGGCGCGTGGCTGCTTTGGACGCTGATAAAAACGCTGCTATTCACCTAAAAAGTCCGCATGAACCAGCGATATGCATTGCCGAAAAAGATGTTTTCCAGGGTAGTATTATCAACGCCGCGCCGTGATAAACAATCACGCAAAAGCGGCAAGCGATTGGTGGTTTCGAGACCTTGAGGAGCGGGCGTGCCGTCATAATCGGTGCCAAGGCAGAGGGTATTTTGCGCGCCGAGCTGAAGGAAATGCGCCGTATTTTTATAGAGTGCCGCTCGGTCACGCCGCGCCGCGAAGGCTCCGTGCCCCTGCCGCGAACGCAGATATGCAAAGGTCAAGCCCACGGGCGCGCCGCGGTCAACGAGTGCACGAATTTGCGCGTCCGAGAGGGCACGCGGGTGATCATAAACTGCACGGCAATTGCTATGGCTGGCAATAATCGGCACGTCGAATTGCATTGCGTCCCAAAAACTACGCGCGTTCAGGTGGGATACATCCGCCGCAATGTTAAGTGCGGAGAGTTCCCGCAGCAGCTGCCGCCCGAACGGCTTCAGCCCGCCGCCACGGGGCGTTGAATGCAACGCTCCGCAAGCGACCTCGTTCTCGCCGTTCCAGGTCAGTGTGAGTATCTTCACGCCGTCGTGAGCCAACTGCTCCAAACGCCGCAAATCTCCGCCAATTGCAGAGGCGTTCTCCACTGCCAAAATCCCCGCGCACTTGCCTGCCGCGAGGGCCGCGTTAAGCTCTGCGCCTGTGCAAACCTGCGTTAACCGCGACTCATGCGCTGCAAGCTCACGACGAAAAAGTGCCTTTGCACCTTGATAATACGCCCACGCAGAATCACCGCTGAGGGTATATGGAATCCAAATTGCGAACACCTGCGCCCAGTTTTCGAGGGCACGCCCTGTCTCCAGCGACACGCCGTAATGATTCAAAGCCAGGTTGCCGCCATGATCAAAACACTCGTCCAGAGTGTCACAATGCAGGTCGAAAAGCTTCACAAACGCTCCGCAATATGCTTTTGGATCAGCATATGCGGCGGGGACGGGCAAATACGACTACGCGCCCAAAATTTTGCGCAAAAAGCTGCGGCGATGCTCCGGCGTGAGACCCAGCTCCGCCAGCGCGGCGTAGTGCGCCTTAGTGCCGTAGCCCTTGTGCTTGGCGAACCCGTATCCCGGATACTGCACGTCGAACTCGCGCAAGAGCCTGTCACGGCTGACTTTTGCCAGCACTGACGCCGCCGCGATTGACGCGCTTTTGCCGTCGCCGCCAACAATACACTCAACCGGCACGCTAAGCGCGGGGTCAAGATTGCCGTCCACCAGGGCGAAATCCGGCGGCTTTTTCAGACCGGATACCGCCCGGCGCATAGCCAAAAAAGTTGCTTGCAGTATGTTGACGCTGTCGATTTCGCCGGCACTCGCGAAGGCGATTGAGTAATCCGCTGCCTGCGCAGTGATGATATCAAACAGGCGCTTGCGGGTGTTTTCGCTGAGCTTTTTGGAGTCGTTCAGTCCGGGGATATCGCAATCCTCCGGCAGAACAACCGCCGCCGCGCAGACGGGTCCTGCCAGGGGACCGCGCCCGGCTTCGTCAATGCCGCAAATGTGAATAAATCCCTGCGCACGGGCAAGGTTCTCATGGGCGTAATCCGGGCACGCGGGCGCGTTTTTGCTCATATGCTGAAATCCTCCGGCGAATAATGCGGCAATTTCGGCTCGGGTTTTGGGACGCGCCGCAGCGGGTCGTAGCTATATTTTTTGCAGAACATGCCCGCATGAGTCACGCCGCGTTTTGGGCATAGCACACTGTTGCCGTCCGGCGCAGGTTTGCCGTAGCGGCAATATCCGCACGACGGCGGTTGCTTGCTGAAGAGCGGTTTTTTCATGCGCCGTCTGCCTTTCTTTGTGATAAATATTAACCGTTCAGTGCCGCAAAAAGCCCTTTATTTGCCTTATATAGCTTTTGGAACACGGCGTAATTCCGCGCGTGAACGGCAGCGTTTTCGGCATTTGGCGCAAAGCTTTTCACGGCAGGGATCAGCGCTTTTGTCGCCTCGAGGTTTGGCATTAGTCCAAGCCCGACCGCCGCCACTGCCGCCGCGCCAACCGCTCCCGCGTTCTGGGGATTATCCACGGTTTCGACTCTCTTGCCTGTAATGTCTGCCAGTATTTGGCAGGTCACATCGGAGAGAGCGCCGCCGCCCACAAAGCGCAGCGTATCTGATGGCTCGACTTTGCGTGCGGAGACCTCCAGAAACCAGCGCAGGTGATAGCAAACGCCCTCAACAACCGCGCGGATCATTTGCGTTTTGCCGCTATCCAGGCTGACGTTGAAGAACATTCCGCGGGCGTTGGGGTCCTCAAACGGGCAACGGTTGCCGTGGAGCCACGGGGTGAAAATCACGCCGCCGCTGCCTGCGGGTGTGCTGTCGATAATCTCGGAGAGGTAGTCATAAAGGCTGGTATATTTTGCCTCAAAGCCCTCTGAAACATGCTGCTTTTGCATGTAAATACCAATTTCATCCAGCGCCAGGTGATCCTTGACCCATTCAAGGCATTTGCCGGCAGTTTCCAGTTCGCCAAAGTAATTATACAGCCCGTTTTGCGCGCCCACAACTGCCGCAATCATGGCGGAAGTATCGACAATACTTTTGGTGACGACAGTGCTGACCCAGCCGCTTGTTCCGCTGTAAACATGAGTATCGCCCGGAGCGC
Source organism: Oscillospiraceae bacterium (assembly GCA_031290105.1). Classification (GTDB taxonomy): domain Bacteria; phylum Bacillota; class Clostridia; order Oscillospirales; family Acutalibacteraceae; genus WRKY01. The sequence goes on along the minus strand of JAITOD010000065.1, from coordinate 9,490 downwards.
ACGCCCCTGCGCCCACAGGGATTAGGCTCGCGTCGCCGCCGCCGCCGAACACCGGGATCCCCGCCGCCAAACCCAGCTCAGCCGCCGCCGCGGGGAGCAGCTCGCCCGCCTTTTGCGCGGACTCGATAATCGGGGGCAGGTGCTTCATGTTCACGCCCAGCATTTTGCAGATTGGCGCGCTCCATTCGCCCTTATTGATGTCATAAATCAGTGCGGCGAATGCGCTGTCACGCGTCATCACAAACTCGCCCGTCATTTTGGCAATGAGCGATTCCTTCACGTCCAGCCATTTTTCCGCGTGCGCAAAAAGCTCCGGCTCGTTTTCCTCAACCCACTTGTATTTCCACACCGGGTCCTTGACGCTCGCCGCCACTGCGCCTGTATATTTGAGCGACTTGAGCAAGCGCGCAATGTTAGCCCCCGCAATCTGCGGTCCATACGCCATGCCGTCCTTGAGCTGCTTGCGGGCACGCTGGTCCATGTAGCTCATTGGGTTGCGCACGGGCAGACCATCCGCTCCCGCCAGCACAAGCCCCTGCATTTGGGAGCAAAACGAGATGCCGTCAATCGTCGTGCCTTCCGCAACAACAGCGCGGGTGGTTTTAATCATTGCCGCCCACCATTCATCGAACACTTGTTCGGCGCTGCCGTCGGACTTGGTATACAGCCCATAGCCTGCGGAATCGAACGCCAGCAGTTGAATGCCCTCATCAACGGCAAAAAGGCAGGTTTTGACCCCCGTTGTGCCGATGTCGTACGCTAGGATATTGGCGGTTTTCATGGCGTTTTCCTTAATTATTATTATAATGACGGACGCGAAAAACCCGGTTATTTAGTCCTTCAGTTGTTTATATAACCGCAGGTAGTCCCGTGCTGAAGCATTCCAGCTGAAGTCACAAGCCATGCCGCGCAGGGTAAGAGCTTGCCAGTCGTCGGGGCGCGAATAGAGCTCCAGCGCGCGGCGGATTGCCCCGAGCATATCGTGCGCGTTATAGCTCTGGAACGTGAACCCATTGCCAAATCCATCGCCGGCGTCATGAATAGTGTCCTTCAGGCCGCCGACCGCGCGGACGACGGGCACGGTGCCGTAACGTAGCGCGATCATCTGTGAAAGCCCGCACGGTTCGCTCTTTGAGGGCATGAGGAACAAATCTGCCCCTGCATAGACGCGGTGCGAAAGTCCGGGGTTAAAGCCAAGGTATAGCCCGAACTTATCGGGAAAATCTGCCTGCGCCTGCGTAAAGAATTGCTCGTATTCCTTGTCGCCGCTACCCAAAACAACAAACTGCGCGTCTGTGCCGCCAAGGAATTCATAAAGAATGGGTTTGAGTAAATCCAGCCCCTTGTGCCCTGTCAGGCGGGTGACCATGGCAAATAGCGGCGCTTCCGGGCGCTCGGGCAGCCCAAACTCTTTTTGCAGCGCGGCTTTGCACGCAGCTTTTCCGGCAAGGCTTTGGGTACTATAATTTTCGGCGATGTCTTTATCTGCCGCAGGGTCGTAGCTTTGGGTATCGATGCCGTTAAGTATGCCGGAGAGCTTCCACTCCCGCGCACGGAGCAGCGGGTCAAGCCCATGGCTGAACCACGGGTCAAGTATCTCCTGTGCGTAGCTTGGGCTGACGGTGGTCACCGCGTCCGCGCACTCAATCCCGCCCTTGAGGAAATTGACGTTGCCGCAGTACTCCACGAGCGTAGCATTTTTGGGCTCAATGCCAATGACTTCGGAGAGCAGCTCCTTGCCGTATTCGCCTTGGTATTGCATGTTGTGGAGCGTAAATACAGTCTTGATGCCCTCATAGCCGGGCGCGTTTGCGTAAAGGCAAGAGTAATACACCGGCGTGAGTGCGGTTTGCCAGTCGTTTGCGTGGATGATATCGGGCTTATAATCCACACAGGGCAGAATTTCCAGCGCGGCACGTGACAGAAACGCAAAGCGCTCCGCGTCGTCATAATAGCCATAGGCGCCGGGACGCTTGAAGTAGTATTCGTTATCAAGCAGGTAATAGATAACGCCGCCGATTTTCGCCTCGAAGACACCGCAATACTGCCTCCGCCAGGCCACGGGCACGGTGATTGCGGTGACAAAACGCAGCTGAGCGCGCAGTTCGGGGGCAATGTCTGCATAGAGCGGCATAACCACTCGGCAGGCGGCGCGTTTTTGGCGCAGAGCTTTGGGCAGGCTGCCCGCCACCTCTGCAAGACCGCCCGTGGAGAAAAACGGCTGGGCTTCCGGGGACACAAAAAGAATTTTCATGCTCTCACCTCACAGATGTAGATTATACATTATTAGGCGGAAATTGGCAAGTGCTTCTGCGGATTTTTTTGCGCTACCGGAAAAACGCTCACGCGCACAATTGCAAGCCGCAAGCCGGAGTTATTATTTATGGACGTAGATTTGCTGATTCTGACTTGTCTTATTAAGGGCTTCAATTGCCTTCTTCCCTTCTTCGGAGTCAGCAAAATCAAGGAAGTAGCGTCCTACCAGCTTTCTGTCTTTATCCGGTATTCTTTTCCATATATAGCCATAGAACAAATCGGAAAGCAGAAATGTTTCGCCTTCATGCAGATTCGCAAGCTCTGACTTCGCCATTTCAAGGATTCCTGTGACGGCTTGCCGTGTCGCAAAGTCAATGTTTTCAATAGTTTGCATTTGCGGACCTCTTTCATTTTTCGTTTTTTTGTTTGCTTAGGGAATACGGGGCAGTTGGCTGCTTAGGTACTTTTAGCAGCAGCTAATAGCTAAAGCTTTAGCTAACTGTTAACCTAACGGTATATATTATACTTAACTATCGCACATATGTCAACCCCTTATTCCCAAAAAACACACGACAAATCAAAAGGCGCAGGAAAACATCCCGCGCCGATACAAGTTACTCCGCAGCAATCAAACCTCCGCACCCTTGGGCACATAATACGGCTGATTTGCTGCGCCGCTGAGCACCGCCCCTGCCGCCACCGTCACGCGCTTATCGAGTATGACGCTGTCAAGGTATGCGCCGTCGCCAACTACGGTATCCTGCATGATAACGCTGTTGCGAATTACCGCACCCTTCCCCGCACTTACGCCGCGGAACAGCAGCGAGTTTTCCGCCGTACCCCGCAGGACGCAGCCGTCCGCAATCAGGCAGTTTTTGATGGACGCATTCAGCCCGTAGACGCTGGGCGCTTCGTCGCGCACCTTGGTATATACCGGGCGTTCGGCGGGAAAGAGCAGACGGCGGTTTTTGCTTTGCAGGAGCGCGATGTTTGCGTTGTAATATGTTGGCAGAGAGTCGATTGCCGCCAGAAAGTTGGGCAGCTCCCACGCGCGGATATCCAGATCGCCCAGCCGCGCCTGAATCAAGTCGCGCTCAAAGCCGGCAATTTTTGCGTCCGCAACGCTCTCCAGGTATTCCACCAGCAGTTCTTTTTTCATCAGCAAAATATGCGGCGCAAATAGCCCCTCTGCGCCCTCTCCGGCAGTCACAAGGCACTTGGAGACTCGCCCGGCGGCGTTGGTTTCAAGCATCATTGTGTTGATGAGCTTGGGCGACGCGCCGCGTTGTGACGCAATGGTTATGTCCGCGCCGGAATCGATGTGATACGCCAGCATATCGCCAAAATCCGGGTTGCAGATCAGGTTTCCGTCCGCCAGCAGGACGTATTCTTTTTCGGCCTCGCGGATAAAGCCCAGTATGCCCTTGAGCGCCTCCACGCGGTTGCTGTAAACGCCCGTGCTGTCCGTGGAGCTGAATGGCGGCAGCATAAACAGCCCCTCGCGTTTGCGTGCCAAATCCCAGGGTTTGCCGTTGCCAATGTGATCCATAAGTGAGCGGTAGTTGCTTTTTGTGGGCATCAGCACGTGGCTTATTCCTGCGTTGACCATGGCGGAGAGCACAAAATCAACAACGCGGTAACGCCCGCCGAACGGGATTGAGCCCATGGTACGCAGACCGCTTAGTTCCTGAACAGTGTATTCATAGCTGCTGGCATAGAGTATGCCCAACACGTTGTTTGCCCTCATTGCGCGTTCCTCCTGTCCTCGTCAACCATTTCTTTTGGAGCAACAACCGCGCCCGGCTCCACGCTGACACCTTTGCCCACAACGCACACGCCCCAGTCCTCCAGACGGCCGGCAGCGCTCATTTCCTCACTGGACGCGCCCACGCTCGCCCCCTCGCCAATCACAGCGTTCTCCGCCACAATGGCGGTGTGTACCCGTGCGCCCCGCTTGACCACCGCCCCCGGCATAAGAATGCTGTAACGCACGCTCGCGCCCTCTTCCACGGTGACGTTGGAGAACAGCACCGAATAATCCACCTCTCCGCTAACCTCGCAGCCCTCACTGATAAGACAGTTTTGCGCCTGTGCGCACGGGGCTATATACTGCGGAGGGGCCGGTGTGTTTTTGTAGTATATCCGCCACTTAGCGTCATCCGCCTGAATGTTTACGTTGGGGTTAAGCAGGTCAAGGTTCGCCTCCCACAGGCTGTCGATTGTGCCCACATCTTTCCAATACCCGCTGTAGCGGTAGCCAAAGAGCCGCTCACCTGCCGTGTGCATTGCGGGGATTAGGTCGTGCCCAAAATCGTTGCCGCTTTGCGGATTGTTTTCGTCCGCAATCAGGTAATCGCGCAGCTTCTCCCATGTGAAAACATAAACGCCCATGGAGGCTGTGTTGGTTTTGGGATTGGCGGGCTTTTCCTCAAACTCCAGAATGCGCCCGTCTTCATCGGCACTCATCAGCCCGAAGCGTGACGCTTCCTCCCAGGGCACCTCCAGCATGGCGATTGTGCACGCTGCATCCTTTTCTTTGTGGTAATCCAGCATTTTGGCGTAGTTCATTTTGTATATGTGGTCGCCTGAAAGAATCAGCACATATTGCGGAGCATAGCGCTCAATGAACGTAATGTTTTGATAGATGGCGTTGGCGGTGTTTTTGTACCATGAAGTGCCCGCAATCTGTTGATAGGGCGAGAGAATGTGCACACCGCCGTCCGCCCTGTCCAAATCCCAGGGCTGACCGCTGCCGATGTAGTCCGAGAGCTCCAGCGGTTGGTACTGTGTGAGGACGCCCACGGTGTCTATGCCGGAGTTGACGCAGTTTGATAGCGGAAAGTCGATAATGCGGTACTTGCCGCCGTATGGCACCGCCGGCTTTGCGATGGTTTGGGTCAATACGCCAAGGCGGCTGCCCTGACCTCCCGCCAGAAGCATGGCGATGCATTCGCGTTTGGGGTTCATGTTTTCCTCCCTTATACTACCATATGGACGGTATGCGGCATAACGCCGAGTCCGCGCCACAATATGTCAGTTAAATTATACAATATGTACAGGAGAAAAGCAATAGGGAACGCAAGAAAATCCGGTGAAATATTACGGCTTGCTATAAGATTGGGAGCGATTGCCTCTGCATATGCGGGACGACCGCACAGAGCCATCATCATTCGTCGCTTGATCGAAGTAAATCCTTGTTAATCTGTGCGCTGTCATAAAGCACAAGCGCGTTGCATTCCTGAATCAGCTTTTTGGAGAGCGTATCGCCGCTGCGCGTATCGACTATAACGCGGTAGACCTTGTTATGGCGAAAAAACTGCCCGTCTTTCTCGTAAAAATATTCGTCCTCCTTGCGGATATGGTAGCTTTGAGCAAGGGCTTCGGAGCTGCGCAGCTCGCCGTGCAGATATTCATCAGATGTGCAGACGATAAACTGAAAGGTTTGGGCGGTGTTGTTTTGCACTCGATAATCGATGTAATTATATAAAATAGATGTACCCACACCAAAAGGAACTTGGCGTTTAAAATCGGGGAAAAGGTCAAAGTTATCGTGGTGATGGTGCTCTGTAATTTCCAGCGGACTGTGCAGCACAAGCCAATGCAGCAGGTTGCTAAGCTGGCACATACCACCGCCGATGCCTTTAGTTGCCGCCGTACCCGTAATGGTCAAGCCCTCTTTGTAGCCCTTGGCTTTTGTGCAGCTGCCCACAAGTTTCCAGAACGAAAAGGTTTCGCCGGGATGGATCAATACACCGCTGATTTTGGGCGCGGCGATTGATAGGTTTATAGCTTTGTTATCCTGTAAGCGCAAATCCACATTTCCAAGCCTGCGGCGAATAAGCGACTTGTGACGATGAACGATAATCGGCAGAGGTGCAGCAAAAGAGGCGGCAAACCTTTCTTTGGCGGGAAAATTTCGCAGATAGTGAAGCGCACGCTCCTTATAAGTCGATATCTTATAGGTAAACGGTGAAATTTCACAAAACAATTTTCTCATAAGATAACTTCCTTTCATATTCCAATAATAGCCATATGTATGATAGCACTTTTGCTGAGCGCTGTCAATGCTGTGCGGGCGCGGATTTTCGCGCTGACAGTTGTAGAGGAGAACTGTGTGCGTCTCTGCATAATCAGATCGGAATGGCTGCTTCTCGTTTGCAAATGACTTGACGAGCCGCCGCAAACTGTGGTATACTTTTGTGCGGTCAACCGGAAGAGTGCTACTCATAACGAGCCGCACTCGAAATCATACAAATATGATTCGAAATCGTGTCCGAAGTAGCAAAATTTAATATGGAGGGTTATCGAAGTGGTCATAACGAGCCGCACTCGAAATGCGGTTGGGGGCAACCCCACGAGAGTTCGAATCTCTCACCCTCCGCCATCGGGAAGCCTGTAATCTCAAGGGATTGCAGGCTTCTTACCTTTTGCGCAAGACTGTTTTTTGCGTTCGCTTTGGTCATTGTTCTATCCGTTCCTTTCAAAAAATCGTGTATTCATGGGCTTTTTGCGCCTTGCGTTCTATCCGACTAAGTTGACTGCATTGCTCCCACTATTTTAAGCGGTAATGAGCTTTGAATAGCCGCTGCCGTTTCCTTTTTGGATTGGTACTCTAAATGCCCGTAGGTGTTCACAGTCGTTCGTATGTCGCTGTGTCCTACCCAATCCCGGATACGCTCTATCGCTACGCCATTCGCCATCATCAGCCCGACACATGAATGCCGGAGGTCGTGAAACCTTATATGCGGCAGTCCGGCTTTTTTGAGTAAATCCGTGTGCCGTCCGGTAATATAATCCGGGTCAATGATTTCACCTAACTGATGTACGCATATATAACCGAGCCATTCTTTGCCGTATGAGCTTCCGCATAGCTTGCGTAGTTCCTTGTTCTCTGCGATTTTCGTTTTTACCCGTTCTTCTACATATGGGATAAGCGGATAGGTGCGGTTACTCAAATCGGTTTTTAACTTGTCAGATGGAATAAACAGCTTTTTGCCGTCGATTACCGCTTTTGTTACTGTGTGGTTTGCTCGAAAGAATCCATGTCCGAAATCAAACTGCGATTCCCGTGTTCCCAAGCATTCGCTGCGCCGCATACCATAGAATCCGCCAAGCAGAACAGGAATTTCTATAACATCCCCCTGTATAAACTCCAAATAATATTGCATTTGTTCGGCGTTTAGCGTGGCTGCATTGTACTTCTCAATCTTATGCAGGGTGATTGCGCTATTGGGATTTACACTTATCATCTCCCGGCTTATCGCATAATTCAACACCTGATTAACAAGGGTGTAGTCTTTGGCGACGGAGGATTTTTTTAATCCGCTTTTCAAACGGCTTGCGTAAAGTCCTTTCAGCATTTCCACAGTAATCTCCTGCACAGTACAGCCGTAAGCCATAAATGTCGGATGTAGATTGTGCTTGATGTTGTCCGCATAGCCCGCCCAAGTGTTGAGCTTGATTTTCTTGTCGAAGTTGAAATCCTCTCCGACAACGATATTGTCCGGGTGACGAAACGAAAGCCATTCATTCAGCAAATCCGCAAACAGCGGATTCCGGGGCTGTTCCACAGGTTTATCGGCTGATTTTTTCGGTACAACAGATTTTTTCCTTTTAGTGGGCGTTGTTTCGGCAACGCCGTTTTTCAAATCTACCGAGTATTGGATTCTGGCCGACAGGCATTTGCTTTCCGCTTCTTCCCTATTTTTCTCCGTGGCTTCAAGCTCCGTGGAAATCCAAAGCGGCCTGCGCTTGCCGTCCTCGTCCTTTCGGTTAAGGACAATGTAATAGGTGTTCTTCTTGACGGTCACAAAACCGCTAATCAGTTCTTCTTCGGTCAATCTGACCATTTTCAGCATTTTGGTGAGTTCCATATGCCTCCTCCTTTCAAAGATACCCACCGCTTGCCGTTGACATGATAAAGTGTAGCACGGCAAGGATGGTTATACAAATGTACGAAATGAAAATCTATCTATTATCCGATGCTGCGCCAATCCGCAAATAACTCAACAAAAAAGGCTTGGGAATTTTATATGCCCGTCCAACCCTCAAATACTCAATCTTATTTTCCTGTATCAATGTGTAACCTGTTTTCAAGCTGACGCCAAGAATTTCACACATTTGTTTCATGTCCAGCACATCAGGATAACGTTTTAACATGATACGATAGGCTTTTTCCTGCGATAATCGTTCTGCCATTATAAAGCCCTCCCCGAAAGCCCCACGCTGACCGCCAACGCCTTGTCAACCGCCAGCATATCGGATGGTTCCAATGTGCCGACATGATCTTTCAGACGCCGCTTGTCAATCGTGCGTATTTGTTCAAGCAAAACAACAGAATCGCGGTCAAGTCCTGCGTGTGCGCTCAAAATACAATGCGTGGGCAAAGTGGTTTTCATTGCCTTGCTGGTAATCGCCGCGATAATAACGGTTGGACTGTGCTTGTTTCCGACATCATTTTGAATAATAAGAACAGGACGGATACCACCCTGTTCGCTGCCGACAACGGGGTTTAAGTCGGCGTAATATAAATCGCCCCGGTTTATGGATTTGTTCATGTAGAGTGACCTCCCTTGAAAATTCACACCGAATCGGTATGTAGGGAAGCCGGACACGCGGGATATTACGATTGGGGGAGCGTTAAAAGCTCCGTTTTCGCAGAATCCACCCTTGTATCCGGCTTCTGTATTTTCAAAGTGTGATATTTGTCCTCGACACCCCTCACACTTATGGGAAGTCATCAAGCGGCTGGCTGCTGACCAGCACCACGGGAATTTCACCCCTCCGAGGTTCTCTCCAAGCTGCCCCCAGTGCGTGCGACGGCTCACGGCTTTCGCCGCTTCAACGCTCAAGCGATAGGCTGGGCAGGAGTATCGCCCCATTGCCTGTTGTCGCCGTACCGGGGGCAAAATCCCTGTGAGGGGAACCCGATATTTATAGCCGGAAGTTTCTCGCTCATCGTGCGGAAGAACGGACAAGCAGGCAAAATCAATAATGTGTGACCCTGTTTCCTGTGTGTTCCACAACGACATCATGGCGCAACCGCTAACGTGGCTTATGCTTTTGGCAAAAGCAATGGGAACGTGCCTGATGAATGGATATTCAATTTTCAAGGAACGACCCGTTCACCGTCCGAAAACGGAAAACAGGCGAGGATTTTTACTTCCTCACCTGTTTCCTCACTTATGGGGCATAATGCACCCCTGCTTTTAGAAATCTTTTATCACTTTTCGGA
>JAITOD010000038.1 GCA_031290105.1 Oscillospiraceae bacterium | reverse complement strand
AAAACCTGGAGCCTTGTCTATTACGCCGGGGAGGAAATCACCAACTTCACAGAGGAAGTCTACCGCCGCTTTTTCCACACCAACGGACTTAACCCGTTCGTGTTCCAAAGCCTCAAGCGGCTGGAGACCGAGACGCTCTCCATGGTTGCGGATTTGTTCCATGGCGACGATAACACCGTTGGCTCACTGACCAGCGGCGGCAGCGAAAGTATCCTCATGGCGGTCAAAACATACCGTGACGAAGCGCGCGAAAAAAAGCCGCATATCACACAGCCGGAAGCCGTCGTGCCCGTCTCCGTGCATGCGGCGTTCGAGAAGGCGGCGCACTATTTCGGCATCAAGCTGGTGCATGCCCCTCTGGCGGACGACTATCGCGTGGACGCTGCGGAAGTTGAAAAACTCATCACGCCCAATACGATCTTCCTTGTTGGCTCCGCGCCGCAATATCCCCACGGCGTTGTTGACCCCATCGCCGCGCTCTCCGAGACAGCAATAAAACACAGCCTGCGTCTGCACGTTGATGCATGCCTTGGCGGCTTTACTCTGCCGTTTATAAAGGAGCTTGGCGGCAATGTTCCTGCGTTTGATTTCGAGTTGCCGGGCGTCAGTTCAATTTCCGCCGATTTGCACAAATATGCCTTTGCCGCCAAGGGAGTTTCCGCCCTGCTTTACCGTGACGCGGCGCTGCGTCAGTACCAATATTTTGCATATGGCGATTGGCCGGGCGGGCTGTTTATTTCGCCGAGTGCAACCGGCACGCGACCGGGCGGTGCGATTGCATCTGCGTGGGCGGCGCTGAAATTCATCGGGCGGCAGGGCTATCTGGATATCACCCGCGGAGTCCTCGAGAGCACCAAAAAGCTCCTTGACGGGATCCGCGCAATCCCCGAGCTGGAGCTTCTTGGCGATCCCCCGGCGGGAATCTTCGCGTTTGGCTCTCCTGTGCTCAACGTCCATCCCCTCGCGGATATTCTTGAGCACAAAGGCTGGGTTATTGATCAGCAGGTTAACCCCGCGTGCCTGCATTTTATGGTCACGCCGGCGCATACAGGCGTTGAGGACGACTTCCTTGCGGATTTGCGTGCCGCCGTTGATGAACTGAAAGCCAATCCCGCGCTGAACCAGAGCGAAAGCGCCGCGCTTTACGGCATGAGGGCGGCGGTACCTCCCGCGATTGTGAATCACTTCATCAAGCAGGCCTATAGCCGGTTCATGACGCTGGACGGTGAGTTTTCGTTCGAGGGGCTGGGCTGATATCCGGCAGTACGCCACAATTATTCATTGTCAATTATTCACTATTCATTAATAAAAGGGAGTCCCTAAGATGCCAAAGCTTACCGAACAAACCGCCGCATCAGCGCCCCTGCCCCGCGCCGCAACGCCCGAGGAGGTTGGGGTGTCGTCCGGGGCTATACTGGAACTGCTGGAGGAATACGATAAGCAGGGGCTGGAATACCACGGACTGATGATTCTGCGCCATGGCAAAGTTGCCTACGAAATTTATCGCCGCCCGTATGCTCCGGAAATCCCCCACGCAATCTATTCATTCTCCAAAAGCGTTGCGGGCACGGCGGTTGGCTTTGCGATTGATGAGGGACTTTTTTCGCTGGACACAACCCTAGCGGAGCTTTTTCCCGAATACGCCGCGGGCAAAAGCGAGCGCTGGAAGCGAATCACTGTCCGGCATATGCTCACCATGACAAGCGGTCTGGCGTTTGATGTGTTCCACAAAGCGTCCAGCCCCGATTGGGTTGGCGATTACCTCAACAGCAAGCTGCGCGATGAGCCGGGCGCAACCTTTCACTACACCAACGAGAACGCCTATATCTTCAGCGTGCTCATTCGCCGCCTGACCGGGCAAACCCTCTTTGAATATTTGACCCCGCGCCTGTTCGTCCCCCTTGGCATTGACGTGCCATATACCGAAACCGATCGCTTCGGCAATCCAGCCGGCGGTTGGGGAATCTATTGGAAACTGGAGGACTCCGCACGCTTTATCCAGTGCTACCTGGACGGCGGCAAGTGGCAGGGCACGCAGGTTATCCCCGAGTGGTGGGCACGCGAAGCCACCCGCAAACAGGTCGATAACCCCGAAAACCCAAAGGCCGATAGCCGCGCGGGTTATGGCTATCAGTTTTGGATGTGCGCAAAACCCAATACTTTTGCCGCACGTGGTATGTTCACACAGCAAGGCATGGCTATGCGTGACCAGGACGCGGTGTTCGTCTATTTTGGCGCTGACGCGGACGAACAAAAGCCCCAGGACGTAATCTTTCCGCACTTCCCCGACGGCTTTTGTGAGGAGGGCGCCGCTCCTGACGAAGCCGCTCTGGCAAAAATCCGTGAGCTTCAGCAAAACCTTGCGTTCCCGTCGTCGCCTGTTTTGCCGCGCAGTCCGCTGGAGGAAACGCTCAGCCGCTCGGTTATCCGCATTCGTCCCAACTATTTTCTCAACGCAATCGGCTTTCCGTGGGGATTTTTGCCAATGACCGTGAACCAGATGTCCGTTGACCACGGCGGCTATATCAACAACTTTCAGCTGGAGTTTAAAGACAGCGAACTGCAGTTTTCCTGGCAGGAGAGTAAGGACGGCAAGGACAAACTGAGCGTTCCCCTGGGGCTTGACGGCGAATACCGAGCGGGGCACATCTCGCTCTGCGGCTTTGAGTTCGACACCCTCGGTTCGGCGCACTGGCAGGACTCGCGCACGCTGGTTCTCTCAATCCGCCCAATGCAAAGCTGTGCTCTGCGCACATTCACTTTGCGTTTCAGCGGCAAACGTGTGCATATTGTTCCCCACTCCACGCCCACATTCCGCAGCATTGCCAAAAACCTCGCCGTCCTCAGTCACGCGTATTTGAACAACAGCGGGTTTTTCAACGTGTTTGCGGATGCAATCTTCGCCATCGCGCCGTCCATCATGGAACCGCACCTGTTCGGACGAATCAGAACAATTAATAATAGACCGGAGAAAAAATAATGCCAAACACAAACCTAAAATCAAGCGCAGACACGCTCAGCCTCGGGCGGATTCTGCTGCTGTCACTGCCGTATGCCTGGATTTCAGTGTTCAATTCCGTGCTGGATAACGGCTTGCCAGTCATATTGACCGCACTGCCCGAAGACGGCGGTTTGGGGCTGACCTTCACGGCAAAGGGCGTTGTTATGGCGCTTGATAACATATTGGGGCTGTTCCTGCTGCCGCTGTTTGGGCGATTGAGCGATAAAAGCCGCAGCCGCTTTGGCAAACGCACGCCCTTCATCCTCATCGGCGGGATCGGCGCGTTGCTGACGTGGATTGGCGCGGGCGTGTTTTTGGGGATCGGCGCAAAGTGGATGTTCCTCATTCTGTTGACGGGAGGACTTGCGGCGATTGCAATGGGTCGCCCGGCGTCGCTTGCCCTGCTGCCGGATTTCAGCCCGCTTCATCAGCGGCGCGATGCCAACGCCATCACGCAAATCGTCAGCATTGTGTGCACTGTGGTGGGCATTGCCATTGTGGGGATTTTTTCGCCCAAAGGGTACCAAACTGTGTTTTATGCCACAAGTGCCGCACTGTTGGTGCTGGTTGTGGTATATGTTTTCGCCGTCAAGGAGCGCCGCTGGACTCCACCGCCCGCCGCCGCTCAGGAGACTGAGCAGGGGCATGGCAAAAGCTCCCGCAGAACCCAGGTGCTGTTTTTGTTGAGCGTGTTTTTCTTTTATATAGCATATAACGGGCTGATTTCGTCGCTATCCAACTACGCCGTTGACGTGCTGAACCTGGACAAGCAAAAGTTCGTTCTGCCGCAAGCGCTCACGTTGGTTGTGGCGTGTATTGCGGCGGTGCCCGTGGCTAAACTGCAAAAGCGATTCAAGCGCAAGACGCTGCTTGTGGGCGGCATGGCGCTGATGACTGCGGCGTTCGCTCTGGCAAGCCTTCAGCCGCAGCTGAACGCGATGATGTTCGTGAGCTTTTTGCTGGTTGGCGCGGGCTTTGCCGCCGTGATTGTGAACCTCTATCCCTTCCAGCTGGAGCTGTCGCCGCCGGACAAAATCGGCAGCAGCACCGGGCTGTTCAATACTGTGATTACCCTCGCCATGGTGCTCACGCCAATCGCCAGCGGCGCGCTTGCGGATTGGCAGGGCATGTGGACGCTGTTTCCGTATTGTATTGCGGCGTTGGTGCTGGCGCTGGCGTTTTTGGTCGCCGTCAGGGCGGAGGACGCAGCGGCGTAACAACGCGCGGCAATATTCTGCCGAATTGCAGATACGTGAACTTTAATGTGCAGCATTGTTCATTGTTAATCGAATTGGAGAAATCAAATGAGTAACCTGACAAAAAACGAAATCCTATCCCTCGACAAGCAATATAACCAGCACCCATGGCTGCCGGGGGACATAAGCCCGCTGGCAATTGAACGCGGCGACGGCGTATATTTTTGGGACTGCGACGGCAAGCAATATATCGACATGTCCTGCCAGCTCAGCTGCTCCAACATTGGTTTTGGCAACCCAAAAGTCAATGCGGCAATTACAAAACAGCTGGAGCGTTTTGCCTATGTTGCCCCGGCGCACGCCTTTGCGGAGAAGAGTCTGCTGGCCAAAAAGCTGGTGGATTTGGCGGGCGGGGACATCGCCAAGGTGTTCTTCACCTGCGGCGGATCGGACGCCAACGAAGCCGCGCTCAACATGGCGCGCACCGTTACGGGCAGACCGAAAATCCTCTCACGCTATCGCAGCTATCACGGCTCAACGCTGGGCAGCGGCAATATTTCCGGCGATCCGCGCCGCTTTGCTCTGGAGACCCCCGCCGCCAACGCGTTCATTAAGTTTTTTGATCCGTATATCTACCGTGCGCCGCTGGATTTTGCCGATGATGCCGCTGCGAGCGCGTATTATCTCAACCGGCTGGAGGAGCAAATTCAGTACGAAGGTCCGGAGCAAATCGCCGCCGTGTTTGTGGAGTCTGTCACCGGAGCGAACGGCGTGATCATCCCGCCGGACGGCTATCTGCAAGGCTTGCGCGAGCTGACTCGCAAATACGGCATACTCCTTGTTTGCGACGAAGTTATGGCGGGCTTTGGGCGCACGGGCAAGGCGTTTGCGTTCCAGCATTGGGGGATTGAGCCGGATATCATCAGCTTTGCCAAAGGTGTCACTTGCGGTTATGTGCAGCTGGGCGGCGTGCTGGTCAGCCGGCAGATTGCGGATTATTATGAGAACCGCGTCTTCCAGTTTGGTCTGACCTATTCCGGTCATGCGTTGGCGTGTGCCGCAGGGCTTGCCTGTCTGGAGTTCTACGAGGAAGAGCACAGCTTTGAGCGCGCCGCAGATCTTGGCGGTCTGCTGGGCGAGCTGCTGGAGGAGCAGAAATCTAAACACCGCTGTGTTGGTGATGTGCGTTATATTGGCCTTTTCTCTGCGATTGAGCTTGTGCGGGATCGCGCCACAAAAACGCCGCTTGTCCCCTATGGCAAGGACCCCGATGGCGTAATGAAGCGAGTGTTTGCCTTGCTGCGTGAGCGCGGAGTTTCCACCTACGGCCGCGAGAGCAACATTAACCTCACCCCGCCGCTGACAATCACCGAGGAACAGTTGCGCGAAGCCTTTGCCGCAATTGACGATGTGCTGACGATTATTGACGCAGACGTTGCGTAACACCGCGCGCCTAAAAAATGTACATTTAAGGAGCAAATACCATGAGCAACAATAAAGCCCTTTCTCCGCAGGAAACGCGCCTGCGTACACCCCAAAGCCCGCACACCCGCGTGGAGCAGCTGCTGCGCAAAGTGCAAACTGCCCGCCCGGTAATCGATATTGAGCGCGCGCTATATTTCACGCAAGTTTTCAAGGCGACTGAAGGCGAGCCGCCGGTGCTGCGCTGGGCAAAGGCGCTCTATAATTTTGCGCAAAACGCCACAGTTTATGTTGAGGAAGGGCAGCTGCTGGCGGGCAAAATCGGTGCGGGCGCGCGTTATGGCGTGCTGTATCCGGAGCTTGACGGCGATATCTACAAAAAAGCGCTGGAATCTGTCGCCGCCCGCGAAAGCTCCCCGTTTGATCTGAACGACGGGGACAAGCAGCGAATCCTCAGCGATATTGCCCCTTATTGGGCGGACAAAACCTTCCATGAAGCGCTGGTCAAAGCAATCCCGCAGGAAACTTTTCCCCTCACATATAACCGTGACGAGGAGAGCAGCTCACGCTTTGTCGTCAACGAAACGGCGTCTTTCCGCTCGTCTATCCAGTGGGTTCATGACTACGAAACGCCGCTGAAAATCGGCTTTTTGGGCATCCGTGCACAGGCCGAGGCTAAGCTTGCCGCCCTGGATGAGTTCGATCCCGTAGATAATGCCCGGCGCAAACCATTCCTCCTGGCAGTGATTTTGACCGCGGACGCGATTATCCTTTGGGCAAGGCGTCACGCGGATTTGGCACGCGTTCAAGCCGAACAAACGGAGGATCCTAAGCGCCGGCAAGAGCTGCTGGGAATCGCCGACGCCTGCGAATGGGTCCCCGCGCACCCGGCACGCTCTTTCCGCGAGGCCGTCCAGGCGCAGTGGTTCATTCAGCTGTTCTCCCGCGTGGAGCAAAAAACCGGCACCATCATCTCCAACGGGCGCATGGACCAATACCTCTACCCGTACTATAAAGCCGATATTGACACAGGATTCATCACCCCCGACGCGGCGCAGGAGCTGCTGGAGTGCGTTTGGGTCGGCATGGCAGGTTATGTTGATTTGTATCTTTCCGCAGCGGGCGGCGCGTTCAACGAGGGCTATGCCCACTGGGAAGCGGTCACCGTGGGCGGTCAAACTCCCGACGGTGAGGACGCTGTCAACGACCTGACATACCTTATCCTCAAATCCAAACGCGATTTTCCGCTTAACTACCCCGACTTGGCAGCGCGGGTTCATGCGCGTTCCTCCAAGCGATATCTTTATGAGCTGGCGCAAACGATCAAGGACGGCACAGGCTTCCCCAAGCTCATCAACGACGAAGAGGTGGTGCCGCTGCTGCTTGCCAAGGGCGCGTCCTTTGAGGAAGCGTATGACTACGCCGTCTCCGGCTGTGCGGAGGTGCGCATGCCAAACCGCGATACTTTCACCTCCCCCTGCGCCTATATCAATTTTGCCGCCGCGCTGGAACTTGCGCTGAATAACGGCACAATGCAAAAATATCCCGGCGAACAATTGGGTCCCACCACGGGCGATCTGGAAGATTTCGCCACATTCGACGACTTTTTCGCCGCATATCTTCATCAGCAAAAGCACTTGCTAAAGCATGCGTTTATTCAGCAATATCACGTCAATCGCCTTCGCGAAGAGCACTTTGCCGCGCCTCTGGGTTCGTCATTGCAGAGCCTTTGCTTAGAGCATCAGCTGGACCTGCACACGCAGTTTATCCCCGGCGGGATTGATCTTGGCTACTTTGAGTGCATTGGCTTTGCCACGGTGATTGATTCGCTCAGCGCCATCAAAACGCTGGTCTTTGACCAAAAAAGCGTCTCTCCCGCCGTGCTGAAAGATGCTCTTGCGCACAACTTCGAGGGCTTCGAGCCGCTGCGTCAGCGTCTGCTGCGCGCCCCGGCATACGGCAACGACGACAAATCCGTTGACGCAATCGGCAAAATAATTGACCGTGAGGCCATCGCCTTCACCGAGCAATACGGCAAAAGCCTTGGCGTGCGGCTGGATCTGCGCTATGTGCCATTCACGTCCAACGTGCCCTTTGGCAAGGTGATTTCCGCCACGCCCAACGGCCGCCGCGCCTGGACCCCGCTTTCTGACGGCTCATCAGCGTCCCAGGGTTCGGACGTTGAGGGACCCACCGCCGTGCTGCTCTCCAACTTCAACAGCAAGAACTACGGGCGCTCACACCGGGCTGCGCGTTTGCTGAACTTGAAGTTTTCGCCGTCCAGCGTCGCCGGAGAAGAGGGCACACAGGCGCTGGTGCGCTTTATTGAGGGCTGGTGTGCGCTGCGTTTGTGGCACGTGCAGTTCAATGTGATCAACCAGGAGACCCTGCTTGCCGCCAAAGGCAACCCTCAGGAATACCGCAATCTGCTGGTGCGTGTGGCGGGTTACAGCGCTTATTTCTGCGAGCTTTCGCCGGATTTGCAGGATGACATTATTGCGCGAACGGCGCATTCGGGCTTCTAGATTGCAGATACGGAATCTTATCACGCACATCTAACGTCTAACATCTATAATCTGGCAGCGGGAGGCAAGCGCATGGGGAGCGGCATTGTGTTCAACATCCAGCGCTATTCCCTCCACGACGGACCGGGAATACGCACAACGGTGTTCCTCAAGGGTTGCCCGCTGCGTTGCCGCTGGTGCTGTAATCCGGAATCGCAAAGCTTCGCGATTGAGCCTGCTTTTGACGCGCGCAAGTGCATTAATTGCGGCGGCTGCAATAAATCGCCGTCCGCGCGGCGTGAACTGTCGCTGATCCCTCAGTGCCCAAGCGGCGCAATTTTCGCATACGGCAAGGAATACACTGCAGCGGAGATATTGGACGCGGCAGAGCGCGACGCTGTGTTCTACGGCGCGGACGGCGGCTTGACCCTCAGCGGCGGGGAACCGTTGGCACAGCCGGATTTTGCCGTCGCCCTCCTGGAGGAAGCCAAGCGCCGCCGCATCAACACGGCTATTGAGAGCTGCGCGCACGTGCCATGGGATGTATTGCGTGCCGCCGCGGCCTTATTGGACAGCATATTTTTCGACATAAAGAGCCTTGAGAGCGAGAAGCACCGAGCCTTCACCGGCGTTGGCAATGAGTTGATTCTGGAGAATTTTCGGCGGCTATGCACGGCGTTTCCGCATAAACCGATCACTGTGCGCTGCCCTGCTGTGCCCGGGTTTAATGCGGAGGAAATCCCGCAGATTGCGGCGTTTGCGCGCGGCGTTGGCTCTAATGTGCGATTTCAGGCGATGGAGTATCACACGCTGGGCGCGGGAAAATATGTTATGCTGGGGCGCAAAATGCTTGACTTCCCGGAAGTCCTGTGACAAAATGTCACCTGTAGAGATATTGGCCCGTGTTGCCACTAAGCAAAACGCGCGTCCTTTGGCTGTTTTAGCTGCGTAAATTTGTGAACGCACATAATTGAAAGGGATGGTCCGCATAGGACCGTCCTTTTTGATGTGGTTGTGGCATTCTATTGATCTGTTTCGCAAACGTTTTTCAAATTCACATTCTACCCTACCTCTCCCAAACGCTCCGTACGCTTTACAAACTCCACGGAAAAGTATATACTATTCTTCGTATGCACAGAGCTGCAATCTATGAAATTAATCCCACACATAAATATCGGAGTGATACAAAATGCCCCAAAAGCGCCCCCTCAGCGCCGAATTCTCCAAAGGCATATTGCGGGAAAACCCCGTCCTGCGCCTAATATTGGGCACCTGCCCCACGTTGGCTACCACCTCGTCTGTGGTCAACGCTCTGGGGATGGGCATTGCTGCGTCAATAGTGCTGCTGTGCTCTAACATTGTGGTGTCTGCGCTGCGCAAGGTCATCCCGCAAAAGCTGCGCATTCCCGCGTATATTGTGGTTATCGCTTCTTTTACAACAATAGTCCAAATGTTGGTCAAGGCGTTTGTTCCGGCGTTGGACAGCGCATTGGGCGTCTTCCTACCATTGATTGTGGTCAACTGCATACTTTTGGGACGCGCGGAGGCGTTTGCCGGGAAGAACCCCGTATTGGCAAGCGCTGCGGACGGGCTGGGCATGGGCGTGGGCTTTACGGCGGCACTGCTGATGATGGGCGCTGTCCGCGAGGTTTTGGGCACGGGGACGTTCCTGAACGGCGCACAGAGTTTGCTGGGAGTATTTGGTGAAAACGCGCTTGGCGGCTTCAATGGCTTCACACTGACAGACGGCGGCGGGTTTGTGCCCATAACTTTCTTCATTATGGCGCCGGGGGGATTTTTGGTCTTCGGCTTGCTGATTGCCCTTGCCAATCGCCTGAACAAAGAGAAAGAGCCCGCCTGCTCCGCCTGCACGCACTGCCCGCTGGCAAAGGATTGCTCTTCCTCTATGTAGCAAAAGCCGGCAAGCGACCAACAGCTGCAATCTGAAGTATAACATCTAAAATACGGCAATGGAGTCTCCATGAAAATCTTCGCAATGATATTGATAACGGGAATCCTGACGCAAAATTTTGTTCTGTCGCGTTTTTTGGGGATTTGCCCGTTTTTGGGCGTAAGCAAAAAACTCGGCACCGCCACGGGAATGAGCATCGCCGTTACGCTGGTGATGGTGCTGGCGACCGCGGCTACATACCCCATAAACGCTGCATTGCTTGTGCCGCGCGGGCTGGAATACCTGCAAACGGTGGTGTTCATTCTGGTGATTGCGGGCTTGGTGCAGCTGCTGGAGGTTGTTCTCAAGCGGTTTGTGCCGCCGCTCTATAATGCTCTGGGGATTTATCTGCCGCTCATCACCACAAACTGCGCGGTTTTGGGCGTGGTGCTGCTCAATCTGCAAGCGGAATACAGTTATGCGCAGTCGCTGGTGAACGCGCTGGGGGCGGGACTGGGATTCCTGCTGGCGATGGTGCTCTTCGCGGGGGTGCGCGAGCGGCTGGAGGGCGCGGATATCCCAAAGGCGCTGAAAGGTCTGCCGGCGACTCTTGCCGCCGCGTCACTGGTGAGTATGTCATTTTTGGGATTTGCGGGAATCGCGGAAAACTTGTTTGCATAATCAAACGAAAGAGGTATCGCCATGAAAAAAATCAGTGCAAGCTTTGTTCTTCGTTTTCTGAGCGTATTTTTGGGCTTTGTTCTGTTAATACTGGGGCGCAAAGGCGAACAAAGCTACTTATTCTTATTCTCGATTTTTGGGTTTATCTGGTTCTTTGTTTTGCTCAGCGGCTGCAAGGAGCTTGGGCGGCAATATCCTCCCTTTGAACAGCAACGCAAAAACTATTGGCGGCTCATTGGCTGGGGCGCGCTGGCACTTGTGGCGTTTATGATTGTCGATGCTATTATCATTTTTGCGTTTTTCAGAGAATCCCCGCAAAAAATACAAGCTTTTTCCCCAATCCCGCTGATGGCATTATTTTGTGTGGGTTATGTGTTTGGGGTCTTGCTGAGTTGGCGGCTAATTCAGAATATCCGTCTGCTGGGGCGCGGCCGGCCGATCGGTCACCGCGCACTGCGCACGGCATGGGTAGCCCAAACGGTAATGGGCTGTGTGAATATCCTGTCAGGGATTCCGGTTATGCTGAGAATCATGCAGTCGGTAGAGCTAACAAACGCAATGGACTCATCATCGGTGTTTAACATAGTGCGAAGCGCTGTGAACGTGGCGGCCGTCGGTCTGCCGGCCGTCTGCATGATCCGCACGGCGCACAAAATTGCGCAGCTGCCGCAAACCTTGGAACCCGCCGCCTTGGAAAAGACGGAAAATATATTATAAGGAGATCAATCATGAAAAAGATCAGCACAAGCTTCATTCTTAGCCTTGCGGCGTCAATTTGGGCGTTCGCCGGCAGCTATCTGTTCCCCGACGTAACGATTGAGGCCGGCGGGGCTGCGGAATTTGCTCTCCGAACCATGGCGCTTGGGCTTCCCGCTACTGCATTATATTTGCTCACCATAATTCTCATTCTGCTTGGCTGCCATGAACTGAAGGCGCGGCAACCCGCGTTCGGGCGGCAGTTCAAGCTCTATATAGCAGTGTATGCAGCCAACTTTGCGGTCAGCCTGGTGCCCTCAATTGTTTGGGCAATGGGGAGGTATCTTTCATTTGCTTCAGCAAATCCGTTTTATTTTCTGTACGCTCCGTTGAGCTTTGCCTTGACGGCTTTTCAGCTTTATGTGGGCTGGTCGCTCGTCAAAAATATCAAGCTTTTGGGGTATGGCGGGGATATCGGTCACAGAGCGCTGCGCACCGCATGGCTTGTGAGCGCGGCATTGACGGCATACAGGACGCTGATTGACTTGGTGAATTCGATTTTCGCTGTGACTCAACGCGAAAGCGGTATTTTGGAATCGCTGTTCCCGAACGCTTCGACAACGCTGTGGTCTGCATACTCAGCGACAATACAGATTGCCGGCTTGGTTTTGACCGGCATTTTCACCGTCTGTCTTGTTCTCACAACAATCAAAATCGAACGCATACAGCCGCCCCAATCCAACATCTAAAAATCCAGTTAAGCGGAGTTTACTTTGGAGATTTTGTTGCCGTCACTGATCGTCGGAGCCATAGCCCTGATTTTGGGCGTGGGGCTGAGCTTTGCCTCGGAGAAGCTTGCCGTCCCCGTAGATGAGCGGGAGGAGGAACTGCTGGCTGTTCTGCCGGGAGTAAACTGCGGCGCGTGCGGATACAGCGGCTGCGCGGGCTATGCTGCGGCGCTCAGCAAGGGCGAGGCAGAGAGTGCGTCCCTTTGTGCTCCCGGCGGCGACGACGTTGCACGCCAAATCGCGGAGCTGCTGGGTGTGTCGGTGGGTCACATTGCCCCAATGACGGCGCTTGTTCGCTGCCAGGGCGGAGAGGATGTCGCCAAGCAGAGCTTCATCTACTACGGAATGGAGAGCTGCCGTATGGCGGCGCAGCTTGCCGGCGGAGTCAAGAGCTGCCCGAACGGCTGCATTGGTCTGGGCGACTGCGTTAAGGCGTGCCCGTATGACGCGCTGCGGGTTTGTCCTGACGGAGTTGCAAGAGTGGACGCGCTCAAGTGCCGCGCGTGCAAGGCGTGTGTCGCCGTCTGCCCCAAGGATTTGATAACGCTTGTACCCAAGGACGCGCCAACGACGGCTGTGCTTTGCCGCAATACGCAAAAGGGCGCGGTGATACGCAAGCTGTGCGAAAAGGGCTGCATTGCCTGTAAGCGCTGTGAGAAGGTATGTCCGCACGGCGCGGTGAGCGTCACGGATTTTTTGGCGCGGATTGATCCTGAAAAATGCACGGGCTGCGGAAAGTGCGTGGCGGTTTGTCCCAACGGCTGCATTGTGTAGGCGGCAGCATAGAGACGCCGCCCGGCTGTTAACAAAACGGAAAAGGAAGCCTGCAATGAAAAACTCAACATACACAGTAAGCGATGTGCTGGCGGCGGTGGAAAAGCCGGCGCCGTTTGCTCTTTGCGAGGACTGGGACAACAGCGGTCTGCTGGTGGGTGATGCGAACTCACCGGCGGACAAAATCGGCGTTTGCCTGGACATAAGCTCCGCACAGATAGAACAGGCACAGCGCTTGGAGATTAGCTGCATAGTCAGCCATCACCCGGTGATTTTCCGCCCGGAGGAGCCCCGCTTTCTCGCTCCAAACCCGGCGTATCTGCTGGCGCGGGCGGGTATTTCCGCAATCGCCGCGCACACGAACTTGGATAGTGCCGGCGGCGGCGTAAACGACGTACTCGCGGAGATAATCGGGCTGCAAAACATCAAGCTTCTGCAGGAAACGCCCACGACAGGGCGCTCAAGGTCGCAGCTGCCCGCCGCTATGCTCCGTATGGGTGAACTGCCGGAGGAGCTCTCTGCCGCGGACTTTGCTCATCTGGCGGCTGAACGCTTGAGCGCGTGTGTGCGCTATGCCGACGGCGGTAAGCCAATCCGCCGTGTTGCGGTTTGCGGCGGCTCCGGCGGTGAGTTCGTCAAGGACTGCGCCCGCCTTGGATTTGACGCGTACCTGACCGGCGAGGCGCGTCATCATGAATTTCTTGCCGCGCGGGCGGGCGGGATTACCCTCCTTGCGGCAGGGCATTATGAAACGGAGGCGCCGGTTGTGGAACGGCTCGCTGCGGCTCTGCGTGACGGACTGCCCGGAGCGGAGCTTATCGTGCTGGATGAAGAAAACCCGGTTTTGGCGGCGCTCAACGCTGATTGATAATTGAAAACCGAGACTTTGGGACTCTTGTCAGCACCGTTTAGAGTGAAAAACCCGGCGGGTTTCCGCTATATTTCTTTTTTGGAAACCACTTAGGTGTAGTTTTATGCTATCATATTTAAAAAGCTTGCTTAAGGTGAGGTTCGGGCAAGCTTACACAAAGATGGGAGTGTTCTAAAACATGGCAAGCGGCAACAAAAGCGTTAACAAGCTGGCATACGGTTTGTGCGGAATCCTTTTGGGC
>JAITOD010000006.1 GCA_031290105.1 Oscillospiraceae bacterium | reverse complement strand
GCCGCGCCTCGTATTAAGTATAACATAGATTTACAAAAATTTATAGACGAAACGCGCTAACCCGGTTTCATTCCTCGTTGGTGCCTTTCGAAGAAAGGTATGGTCTTTAAAATGGAAATAAGCGGGAAAAGCGGGGCTGCAACGAGACTTAACACAAGCGAAGGTATCAGCAGCAAAAGCCCCAGCCGTTGCTTTTTGTTTGTCTCAAGGACTAGATTTTTCACATCTTCAGAAGAATTGTGAAAATTCATGTCGCGCAAAAAGTTATTCGAATTCGGCGGTTGACATGGCTGAACGGGCTGAGATTGATACGGAGCACTCGGATTTTCCACCCTAATCCCGCAAGCACAACAAAAGGCAACCTCATTTGTTAATGGAGTTCCGCAACTTGAGCAATACATAAACTCCGCCTCTTTATTATGTGTAATGTCGGAAAGGTACTTCGAAAAAAACACCCACCCGGCTACCGAGCAGCAAAGGTTATGGTTTGCACAAGGCAATGAACGTCTTCTTGCGGGCGTTCCGCTGGTGGAGTCGGCGGGAATTGAACCCGCGTCCGAAAAACGGTTTCCTCGGTTTTCTACGAGCGTAGCCGAACATTTAATTTCCCGCCTGCCAAGCGCCGTCCGGCAGGCTCAAGGCGGCGGTATCCGCGTTATTCATGATGGGTTACGCGGAGTTCGCCCATGCACGTGCACTGCTAAATGACGCCTTGTTGCCCGACCGCAGTCCTTCGAACCAAGACGGCTGCCAACCCTAGGGGTTTAAGCAGCTTTTAAAACAGGTTTACTGTCGTTTCTTTTTACGGGTGCGGCTGATTAACGAGTTTCCGCCACTCGGCTCGCTTACCTAAGGGTCACATTCCCCGTCGAAATCCTTTCGACCCCTACTTCAGATGGCGGATTTTGGATAACCATATCAAAAATCTACATCCATTATCTAGTATAACACAGTTTCATCAAAATGTCAAAGCGGGCGCGGCTGTTAATACCGTGCCCACTTTAACAGCATAGCAGCTGTGACAAATCAACACGCATTCTGCCACATTTTATCACTCGTACGCAGCTTCTATTCCATAATCAATCTCGCTTGAAGTGAAGCCCTCATATTCCAGCTGTGTGCGCAACCCGGCTTTAGAGAAAGCTGAAGTTTTAAGGTACTGTTCAGCTTTAAGAGCACATTGCTTTTTCCAATCCACATCAAGATTATCAACAGCATTTTGGGCAATAGTTTTACTGTAACCCTCATAAACCAGTTGCTTAACCAGCCCGGTTTTTGAAAAAGACAAAGTCTTAAGATATTGCTCGGCTTTTTTGCGGCAATTTCGAGTTTCGGCACTTTCTGTTGCTGCCGGTTTTGTCACTTTTGCCGTAGTTGTTGGCGCAGCGCTTATATTCTCTTTTGTTGCTGCGGGCGTAGTTTCGCCTGATTGGAGATTGGTTGAGGTGAGAGCTGTTGCAGACGGCGCGGGCGTTTCTTGCGGGTCTGACGTGTTTGCGACAGCCTGAATCACCACAATCAGCAGCAAAAGTATTGCCGCGCCCAACGCGATGAAGTACTTGGTTTTGTAGGGATTTTTTTGCGGCGGTGTGGCGGGCGGAGTTTGCGGTGCCCAATTCGGTGTGTTGTTTTCCATGTTAAATCCTCCATCTGTCAACATATGTCAACAATAATGCAGAGATTATAACACATAATGAGGGGGGGTAATTCCATATTGGAAAAATAGCAAAGTTTTCTGCAAAAAATCAAATCAGCTGCACTTTTTGCCGATATCCGTGCGATAATGCACGCCCTCAAAGCTGATTTTTTCCACCGCGCAGTACGCCGTTTCCAGTGCCGCCGCCAGGGTATCGCCAACACCCATCACGCCTAACACGCGTCCCCCGTTCGTTACGAACTGCCCGCCGTCAAGCGCCGTTCCCGCGTGGAAAATCTCAACATTGCTTGCTTGCCCGTCGGCATTCAGCCCGGAAATAACCTTGCCCTTCCCGTATTTCTCCGGGTAGCCGCCGCTGGCAAGCACCACGCAAGCCGCGTGCGCGTCCTTCCATTTTATGTCAATATCTGCCAACCGCCCGTCAACAACCGCGTCAACAATGTCAATCAGCGGAGTATCCAAAAGCGGCAGGACAACCTGTGTTTCCGGGTCTCCAAAGCGCGCGTTGTATTCAATCACCTTGGGACCGTTCGGCGTCAGCATAAGCCCAAAATACAGGCAGCCGGCAAAGGGGCAACCCTCATTCTGCATTGCGCGAACAGTTGGAAGGAAGATTTTCTCCATGCATTCGGCAGCAATTTCCTGTGTGTAATAGGGGTTTGGCGCAACCGTGCCCATGCCGCCCGTGTTGAGTCCCAAGTCGCCGTCCAGTGCGCGTTTGTGATCCATGCTGGAAATCATCGGAGCCAGCGTCACTCCGTCCGTGAACGCCAGCACGCTCACCTCCGGACCCGTGAGGAACTCCTCAACCACCACGCGCCGTCCGGAATCGCCGAACTTGCCGTCCTCCAGCATTGCCCGCAACGCCGCCGCGGCCTCAGCCAAATCTTGTGCAATCACCACGCCCTTGCCCAGCGCCAAGCCGTCCGCCTTGACAACAACAGGGAACGCGCCTTTTTCCTTTATATACGTCAGCGCGTCTGCCGCAGATTCAAAAACAGCATATTCCGCCGTGGGAATACCGTATTTTGCCATTATTCCCTTGGCGAATACCTTGCTTGCCTCAATCCGCGCGGCGGCTTTTGAGGGTCCGAACGCGCGGATCCCGTTCGCCGGGAACATATCAACCATCCCGAGCGCCAACGGGTCGTCCGGCGCAACGAACACCAGGTCGGCGTTTTCGCGCCGTGCCAGCGCCAACATTCCGGGCAAATCGTCGGCGGATACGGGGAAGCACTCAGCGTCGCATGCAACGCCGCCGTTGCCGGGCGCGCAAATCAAACGCGTCACGCGGGGACTCTCCGCCAGCTTACGGATTAACGCGTGCTCTCTCCCGCCGGAGCCCACCATGAGGATTGTCATTATTACTCCTTTGTGCGCAATAGGCAATCAAATCGGTCTACTTGAACAGCTTCTTAAATAAGCCGCCGCCATGCCTGGAGCCCTCCGAGACGGCAGATAGCGCAAAGCCCTCGCGCATTTCGCCCTCCATGCGGGAGAAGACCTCCTCCGGTACAGTCACCATGCCGACTTTTTTCCGTACGCCCTGCATTAGGAATGGCAGGAGTTCGCCCACCGACTGCGCTTGGGCAAGCTCCGGCGCGCGTGTCACCACATCGTTTTTCCAAGTAATCAGCACCAGCGAGCCGAGAACGTGCATGAAAAGTCCGCCGTTCGATTGCCCGCTGTATGGCAGGACATATTCGTCGAAGAAATCTTTTTTTGGGCGAGTGAGCCATGACGCGGCGATTAGCCTGTCGAGCATATTTTTGATTGCGGGCAGGTCTGTGCCCAAAAGCCCCACAGCTTTTTTGACCTGCGCCAGCGTGTAGTCCCCTGCACTCTGGTAGTTGAAATGCTGCACCTTTTCGTTTTCCAGCGGCGGGCGCAGAAGGATAAAGCGGTTGCCGTAGGAATCGCGCACAACGCGCTGCTTTTTTCGGCTGAGCAGGAAGAGCAAAAATTGCTGATGGTCAAAAAAGCCGTAGTCTGTATACTGCACGCGCGGCTCAAGCGTGCGCAGCAGGTCATAGAATTCCTTAAGCTCCACGCGCTCCGCTTGGTTTTTCTCCTTCAGCCAGATTAGGACGTTCTCCGCGAAGGTTTCCAGCGTTTTGAGGTTAAGGACGTTTGGAACAGCCGTAAATCCCGTGAAATCATAGCGGCTTTTGGGGGCAGCTTCCGCCTTTTTGGATTGCACCGGATGCGGCGCAGGACCAAACTGTGCGGCAGGAGTCAGCGCAGGATTTAGAGTTGACGCCGGATTCCTTACAATCGCGCCGCTGCCCGGAGCGGGGAGCGGAGAGGGCGCGGAGGCGGCAATCACGCGGCGCAAGCCCTTGGTCTTGACGGAGTACGCGGTTTTTTTCAGCAACGGCTCCAGCAATTCGGCAAGCTTTGCCCCGGTGAGTTTGCGGTAGTCCGCGGCGGGGAATTTTGCGCACATTGCGCTTTGCAAAGCTGAAAGACGCAGCGGCTCTTTGCCGGCTTTTTTTGCTTGCTCCAGCACAAACGCCGTGAGCTCGCGTTCAGACGGAGTGGTGGGTGCTTTCGCCGGAGCACGCGTTTGCGCGGCGGATTGCGGCTGCACAGGGGCGCGAAAATGCGGCGCGGTTACAGGTCTTTGCGGCGGTGAGGGCGGCAGGTCTGTGCGCAGCTTCGCGTTCAGCGTCACAGAAACGTCGCAGCTCTCGCGCAAAACGTGGGAGAATGAATCCGCAAAGCCCACGCAGACTACTTTTTTAAGCCCGAATCGCAGCTTCTCCGCAAGGAGCGAATAGCAGCCGTCGCCGGAAACAACAACAAAGGTTTCCACGTGCGGCGAATCGTAAAACAGCGCAAGAGCGTCGAGGGAAAGCTGAATATCCGCAAGGTTTTTTTGGCGCTGCTCATAATTGAACGCCTTGGTGTGTATTGCCTGAATGCCAAGACCCGGCAAAAGGTGTTTGATGGAGTCGTACTTGGCGTTGCTCCAGTTTGCGTAAGCAAAGGCGGCGATAATGTTCAGTTCATTTTTTTCCACTTGGATTGACTTGATTTCTTGGGCAATACGCTTAAAGTCAATCTCGTAACGGAATCCTTCGCCGCCCACGAGGTTTTCCATATCATAGAAAACCGCGGTGACGATTTTTGGCATAATGTGCCTTCTTTCTTGTTGATGATTAAATTTTAGTGCTTAAAGTGGCGAATCCCTGTGAACAGCATGGCAATGCCCGCTTTGTTGCATTTGGCGATGGAGTCTGCGTCGCGGATAGAACCGCCAGGCTGGATAATTGCGGTTATGCCAGCTTTTTGCGCCGCCTGTACGCAGTCGTCAAAGGGAAAGAACGCGTCGCTAGCCAAAACGCTGCCCGCCGCGTCCTCTCCGGCGTAGCGGATTGCAAGCTCCAGCGCGGTGATTCTGTTTGTCTGCCCCGGACCGACTCCAGTGGTGCGCTGCCCCTTAGCCAGCACAATCGCGTTGGATTTTGTGTGCTTGACCACCTTCCATGCAAATAGCAGCTGCGCTTTTTCCTCCGCTGTAGGTGCGCGTTCAGTGACGCAAACCAGTTTGGATTCGTCAAGCCCCGCCGTGTCAAGCTCCTGAACCAAAAGTCCGCCCGCCACGCGCTTCATGTCCCACGCGCCCTTGGGATTTGGCTCCGCAATGGCGGGAAGCTCCAGCAGACGGATATTCGGCTTTTTTGTGAGGATTTCCAGCGCGTCCGCGTCAAATGACGGCGCGATGATAATCTCCAGAAAAGTTTTGGCAAGCTCTGCCGCCGTTTCAGAATCCACAGCGCGGTTCAGGGCGACTATCCCGCCGAAAATGCTGACGGGGTCTGCGTTGTATGCGTTGAGGTACGCAGCAAGAATGGTGCCGCCAACACCCACTCCGCAGGGGTTTGCGTGCTTGACCGCCACTGCCGTCGGCTCAGCCGCACCGAATTCCTTAAGACAATCAATTGCGCCGTTGGCATCGTTGATGTTGTTGTAGCTAAGCTCCTTGCCGTGGATTTGGCGCGCGGTGGGCAGCGTGTTCGGCAGGGCGTTTGCCTCTTTATAGAACGCCGCCGCCTGATGCGGATTTTCGCCGTAGCGCATGGACTGCACGCGCTCATAAGGCAAAGCAAGGGTTTCCGGCAGATCGGTTTCCCAACGCTGGCTGCGCAGATAATTGTTGATCAGCGCGTCATAATGCGCCGTATGTGCAAAAACCTTGCCGCAGAGCTCAAACTTGGTTTCGCGCGTGACCTCGCCCCACGCTTTCAGTTCCTCAAGCACAGTCGGGTAGTCCGCAGGGTTGACGATTACTGCCACATCCTGCCAGTTTTTGGCCGCCGCGCGCAGCATTGTCGGTCCGCCAATGTCGATGTTCTCAATGCATTCCTCAAGGCTCACACCGGGCTTTTGGATAGTTGCCGCAAAGGGGTAGAGGTTCACCGCTACCACGTTGATCGGCTCAATGCCAAGCTCCGCAATGCGTTCCATGTGAGCGGGATTGCTGCGCATAGCCAGTAAACCGCCGTGGATTGCGGGGTGCAGCGTCTTTACGCGTCCGTCAAGGCACTCGGGGAAACCCGTCACATCGCTGACCTCGGTGCAGGGCAAACCCGCTTCCGTCAACGCTCTGTGCGTTCCGCCGGTGGAAAGCAGCTCAAAATCCAGCGCAAGCAGACCCCGCGCAAAGTCTACCACAGCTGTTTTGTCAAATACGCTCAGTATAGCGCGTTTTTTCATGATGTGCTCCTAAATTGTTAATTGTTAATTGCAAATTGCCTTACAGCCTGTGGTAAAATGAGCCATTCGGCTTCTTCCATCACGCGTTGTTGTAAGGTTTCGGGCGTGTCCTCCGGCAAGACGGCAACGGCTTTTTGCGCGATGATTTCACCGCCGTCCGGGATTTCGTTCACATAGTGCACCGTTGCCCCCGTGACTTTCACTCCGCGCTCCAGCGCCGCAATGTGGGGGCGCAAACCGTACATACCCTTGCCGCAAAATGATGGGATAAGCGCCGGGTGTATGTTGATTATACGCCCCGCGTATCGCCGCACAACGCCATCGCCCAATATAGAGAGATAGCCCGCCAGCACAATCAGCTCCGGCTGTGTTTCGTTGATTGCGGCAAGCAGGGCGGCTTCCCACTCGGCGCTATGCGCAAAATCCTTGCGGCAAACAGTGTGAGCGGGTATGCCGTATTTTGCCGCGCGTTCCAGTGCGTATACCCCGGGCTTGCTTGCGATTACCGCCGTAATCTCAGCCGTGCCAAGCTCGCCACTGCTCTGTGCGTCAATCAGCGCCTGCAGATTGGAGCCGCCCCCGCTGACCAAAACCGTCACGCGCATATCTCAACACCGCGCTCGCCCTTGATAATCTCGCCGATTACCACTGCCTTTTCTCCCGCTGCTTCAAGCGCCGAAACTGCCGCGTCCGCATCTGCCCTATTCACCGCCAGCACAAGCCCAAGCCCCATGTTGAAAGTGTTGTACATGTCGCGCTCGGGGATATTGCCGTTTTGGATGATGGCGAAAATCGGCATTTGCGGCAGCGCTGATTTCTCCAGCCGTGCACGAAGATCATCGGGCAGCATACGCGGAATGTTTTCGTAAAACCCGCCACCGGTGATGTGGGAAATTCCGTGCGGGCGCACAGCCCCAAACAGAGCTTGCAGGGCTTTAACATAGATTTTTGTGGGCGTGAGCAGTTCTTCGCCCAGTGTTTTGCCAAGGTCGTCCACATAGAGTGCCAGCCGCTCCGGCGTGATGTTCAGCGCCTTGCGGATAAGCGAAAACCCGTTGGAGTGCACCCCGGAGGACAGTACGCCAATGAGTGCGTCGCCCTCGCGGACAAGTGTGCAGTCGGTTAAGCTTGATTTTTCCGCAAGACCCACGCAAAAGCCCGCCACGTCGTATTCGCCGTCGGCGTACAGCCCCGGCATTTCGGCGGTCTCGCCGCCCACCAACGCGCAGCCCGCCTGCACGCAGCCCTCTGCAATCCCGCTCACAATCGCCGCGACTTTCTCGGGCACGTTCTTTGCCACCGCAATGTAGTCCAGAAAAAACAGGGGCTTTGCGCCGGAGCAGGCGACATCGTTTGCGCACATTGCAACGCAGTCAATGCCGATTGTGTCGTGCTTACCCAACGCAAAAGCGATCTTGAGCTTTGTGCCCACGCCGTCAGTCCCGCTGACCAAAACAGGCTCGCGTATTTCCGTCAGGTCCGGCGCAAACATACCGCCAAAGCCGCCTAAGCCACCCAAAACCCCGGGGATATTCGTCCGTGCAACGTGGGATTTCATAAGCTCTACTGCGCGGTATCCGGCGGTGACGTCCACCCCGGCGTGTTTATACGATTCGGAAAAGCTATCCATATTCACTCCGTTCCAGATTTAAGATTGCAGATTGTCTAAGGTCTAAGGTCCGGCAACCGGTCTTGCGTAAATGTCGCGGGCGGTTTCGGTTGGCGGCTCAACAGGGTATTCCCCCGTGAAGCACGCTGTGCAGCAGCTGCCCGCCAAAGAAAGCAAGCCCTCAAGCGAGAGGAATCCCACGGAATCCGCACCCAAATGCGCGGCGATTTCGTCCGTTGAGAATCGGTTGGCAATCAGCGCGTCGGGGTCGGAGATATCCGTGCCGTAGTGGCAGGCGTGGCGGAAGGGGGGGCAGGTTACGCGGTAGTGCACCTCCAGCGCGCCGGCCTTGCGCAGGAGCGAAACAATG
>JAITOD010000094.1 GCA_031290105.1 Oscillospiraceae bacterium | reverse complement strand
AGGCGCTCAAAAAGCGCGGTCTGTGCGCAGATTTGGACGAGAGCGACGAAATCAACGCCTGTTCAATCAACGCGACCGTTACCGTTGACGGGCGGGAAGAGCCCTGGCTGATTCAGTTTAAGAATGAAACCCACAATCACCCCACGGAGATAGAGCCTTTCGGCGGCGCGGCGACCTGCCTTGGCGGCGCTATCCGCGACCCGCTCTCCGGGCGGAGCTATGTCTATCAGGCAATGCGTGTTACGGGTGCGGGCGACCCGACTGTTCCTTTTGAGGAAACGCTGCCGGGCAAGCTGCCGCAGCGCAAAATCACTTTGGGTGCGGCGCAGGGATACAGCTCATATGGCAACCAGATTGGGCTTGCCACGGGGCAGGTGACGGAACTTTATGACGATGGCTATCTTGCCAAGCGCATGGAGATTGGCGCGGTGATTGCCGCATCCCCCAAGGCGAACGTGCTGCGCGGCGTACCGGAGCCGGGCGACACAATCCTTATGCTTGGCGGGCGCACGGGACGCGATGGCTGCGGCGGCGCAACGGGATCCAGCAAAGCGCACAATACCGCGTCTATTGAAACCTGCGGCGCGGAGGTCCAAAAGGGCAACGCGCCCACGGAGCGCGCGCTTCAGCGGCTGTTCCGCAACCCGGCGGCAGCACAGCTTATTCAGCGCTGCAACGATTTTGGCGCGGGCGGCGTATGTGTGGCAATCGGTGAGCTTGCGCCCGGTTTGCGCATTGAACTTGACCGCGTACTGAAAAAATATGACGGGCTGGGCGGCACGGAGCTTGCCATTTCGGAATCCCAGGAGCGCATGGCGGTGGTCGTCCGCCCACAGGACGCGGCGGCGTTCACCGCATTTGCGGACGCGGAGAACCTGGAGTGCGTCCCTGTGGCGCGGGTAGAGGATGCGCCGCGGCTTATAATGCATTGGCGCGGCAAAGATATTGTGGATATATCCCGCGAATTTTTGGACACAAACGGCGTGACCGGGCGCGCAGAGGTCAAGCTTGCCGCGCCTGACCCAAAAGCGGACTACCGCAAACAGCTGCCGGCGGAGCTAACGGGCTTGGGATTTGCCGCCGCGCTGGAGAAAAACCTTAGCCGTTTGAATGTTGCGGCGCAAAAGGGGCTTGCCGAGCGCTTCGACGCGTCAATCGGTGCGGGGACGGTATTAATGCCGTTCGCGGGAGCTTATCAGCTTAGCCCGGAGGACGTGATGTGCGCCAAAATCCCGTTGGAGGAGGGTGAAACTGACGATGCTACGCTGATGTCATACGGCTTTTTGCCCGGCATTGCCAAGTGGAGCCCATTCCACGGCGCCGCATACGCGGTGACGTTGAGCCTTGCAAAATTGGCGGCGGCAGGCGGAGATTCCTCATCGGCGCGGCTGACCTTTCAGGAGTACTTCCCCCGTCTGCGTGAGGAACCGGAACGCTGGGGTTTGCCCACGGCGGCGTTACTCGGCGCACTTTCCGCGCAGATTGGCTTCGGCACACCCGCAATCGGCGGCAAGGACTCCATGAGCGGCTCTTTCGGCGGACAAAAAGCTGACGGCACTTCATATGAGCTGGACGTTCCCCCCACACTGGTGTCATTCGCTGTGGGGACTGCCAAGGCTTCGGCGGTCCGCTCCGGCGCGTTTTTGCCGGAGCACAAGGGGCACAGGGTCTATCTTGTGCAGCTGCCTGTGGATAAAAACTCTCTCCTGCCAAGCTACACAAAAGCCGCCGAACTGTTCGCGCTTGTGTCCGCAGCTGTGCGGGCCGACGGTGCAGTTGCGGCAGTCATTGGTGAGGGCGGCGCGGCGGCGGCGATTTGCCAAAAGTGCTTTGGCAGCCGCATGGGATTCAGCTTCAGCAAAGCCGACGCGGGGACGCTCTTTGCGGCGCAGGCGGGATCGTTTATTGTTGCGGCGCAGGATATTGCACCGTTCGCGGATTTTGCCGTAACGGAGCTGGGTACGCTCACAGACGGCGATGTGTTCACCATTGCGGAAGAAAGCATAGTCGGCGAAAAGCTGCGCGGGGCATGGCTCGGCAAGCTGGAGGGAGTGTTCCCAACGGCTGCGCACAGCGCGGATATGCCCCTTGAGGTTCCACTATATAAAGAGCGCGGCGCGGCGGCTCCGGCAATAAAGACCGCAAAGCCGCGCGTATTGCTCCCTGTGTTCCCCGGCACAAACTGCGAGGTGGATAGCGCTCGCGCGTTCCGCAAGGCAGGCGCGGACGCAAAAGTGCTGGTGCTGCGCAACCTCACGCCCGCCCAGGTGGAAGAGAGCGCGGCGGCGTTTGTGCGGGAGCTGTCGCAGTCACAGATTCTTATGCTGCCGGGCGGGTTTTCCGCGGGGGACGAGCCGGAGGGCTCCGGCAAGTTTATTGCGGCGTTTTTGCGCTCACCTCGGGCGGCGGATGCAGTCAACAGGCTCTTGAGTGAACGCGGCGGCTTGGTGCTTGGGATATGCAACGGCTTCCAGGCGCTCATCAAGACGGGGCTGCTGCCTTATGGCGAGATCGGGCAGCACCCAAAGGAAGACGTCCAAAACAGCGCCGGCGCACAAAGCGGTCTGCCGGGCAGCTATGCCTCTGTTTCGCCGGACGACCCGACGCTGACTTTCAATAATATTGGGCGGCACGTTTCGCAGATGGTATATACGCGTGTGACGAGCGTCAAGAGCCCGTGGCTACGCCTTGTGGAGGCGGGGGATGTGCATTGCGTACCTGTTTCCCACGGCGAGGGACGTTTTGCGGCAGATAGCGCGGCACTTGAACGCCTTGCCGCAAACGGGCAGATTGCAACGCAATATGTTACGCCCGACGGTGTGCCGTCCGCAGAAACGCCGTGGAACCCCAATGGCTCTGTTTGCGCGGTAGAGGGCATAAGCTCACCGGACGGGCGCGTTTTTGGCAAGATGGCTCACAGTGAAAGACAGGGTGCATACGTTTGCAAAAACGTGCCCGGGACAAAGGATATGCGGATTTTCGAGAGCGGCGTTAGCTATTTCGGATAAAGCCTGAGTTATAAAAGCGTTGTAGTTACTATGTTTTTGCGGCGGAAACATAGTATGTATACATAGCATGTATACATACTATCAGCTCTGAGCTGATGTTATGTTAATCACCTGCTGCCGCCGTATATTCCCACCGCTCTTTCAATCACATTGCAGTCCGATTTATAACCCGACTTTAGCTTGAATGCAAAATACCGCTGCGTAAAAAAGCCTTGTAATTACTATGTTTTTGCGGCGGAAACATAGCATGTATACATATTATCAGCTCTGAGCTGATAATATGTCAATCACCCGCCGCCGCTTCATTAATTCTAACACATTCAATCATGAAGCGCCAAATATTTTATGCAATACTCCGAAAAATTCCTGTTCACGCTCCGGTAACAGTTTAGCCCTTGACTTTACCGCACAAAGCGTCTATAATAGAATTGGGTTTATGAATAGAATATGAACACAGGAG
Organism: Oscillospiraceae bacterium; assembly: GCA_031290105.1. GTDB lineage: Bacteria > Bacillota > Clostridia > Oscillospirales > Acutalibacteraceae > WRKY01. The sequence continues at coordinate 19,676 of JAITOD010000094.1, read as the reverse complement.
CTGTACCAATGACAGAAACTAATGAACACGCCTTTGTCCGTAATCCGCACATGGCGCTTTATCCCGAAAATATCCGCGAACAGCTTTTCTCCGATATTGAACAGAGTGCCGATTCCTATGTCTTCGGCCGCAACCGCGATCACATGAACGACATTGCGCTCACTTATTTTGGTTTGCCCACTACTTACTCACAGCTTAACCGCGATATTGAAGAGGTAGCCCACGCGCTTCGCGGCTACGGTCTCAACAAGGGCGATTACATAGCCCTCTGTCTTCCCAACATCAAGGAAAGCGTGCTTTATTATTACGCAATCTGGCGCATCGGCGGCATTGTTGTTGCAATTGACCCGCGCACAAACGCAAACGGCATTGCCGACCGCATCTGCATGACAGGTGCAAAGCTCCTTGTTACAATAGTGGATATATTGCAAAACAAGCTGGACACCGTGCTCGATAAAATCCCTTGCCAACACATTGTGGTGTGTACACCTGCGGATTCCCTGCCGCTTTTCGGCAATTTATCCACCGTTGCGGCTCATTTGATATACTCCCACAAAAAACACCAGTCGCAAGTCAAAACTCACCCCAAATATGTTTGGCACAGGGACTTTTTGCGCTATTATCCCTATGGCGGCAGCGTAAACGCACCTTATGAGCCCGGACAGGCGGCGGCTGTGCTCTTCACCAGCGGCACCTCGTCCGATGGCGTAATAAAGGGCTGTGTTCACACTCACGCCGCGTTCAACGCCGCGTTCATTCAGATTAAGTACCGTGCCGAAACGGACCACAACGGGCGCAAAATCATGGGGCGCGGTCTTCAGCGCGGCGATACCTACGGCGGCTTCATCCCGTTTTTTGCGGCGTTTGGGGCGTTCAACGCCATGCACTTTTCTTTGTGCAGGGGCATGAACCTAATCCTTATCCCCATATTCAAGCCCCTTATGTTCGATAAGATGATTTTCAAATATAAGCCCACACTCTCCCTTGGCGTGCCGCGCTTTTTCGAAATTCTGGCCAACAGCAAAAAGCTCAGGAAAAAGAGCCGCCGGCTCGCGTTTATCAAGGAAACGATCATAGGCGGAGACAAAATCACGCCGCAGTCAATTCGTGACATCAACGCCGTGATGAAGCTCAGCGGGGTGGAGCGCGGCGTTCGTGTGGGCTATGGCTCAACGGAATTCGGCGGCGCGGTTTGCTGCATGGAGGGCTATGCCGCCGATGAAAGCAATGACGTTTATGACTGGCAGCGCGAGGGCAATGTGGGACTGTTTCTTCCCGCTTGCGACGCATTGGTGATTGACCCGGAAACCAAGGAGGAGCTTCCCCTTGGCGTGGACGGCGAGCTATGCGTTGCGGGATACACCATGATGAAAGAATACTTTGGGATGCCCGCCGAGACCGCTGAAATCACCTTTACCGCCAAGGACGGGCGCAGATATTTCCTAATGGGCGACAAAGGTCACCTTGAAGCGAACGGCGCGTTCTATTATGTTGACCGCTACAAGCGCAGCATGATGCGTCCGGATGGCCACACAGTGCACCCGTCGCCGATAGAAAACGTGATAGCCCAACACCCCGGCGTGGATAGCTGTGCCGTTGTGGGACTCAAAAAGCTCGGCGAGGAGACCAGCGCAGGCGTAATTCCAAGCGCGTTTATCGTCGTCAAAAGCGACATGGAGATTGCAGATATTATCTCGTTCCTCAAGGAGGTGGACAAGCTCTGCCTGCGTGAGCTGCCGGAGCGCGACAAGGCTTTGGCGTATACTGTGGTTGATCATCTGCCATACACCCTGATGGGCAAGGTCAACTTCCGTGAGCTTGAAAAAGAAACGCTGGACACCAACCGCTTCACCGTAACGGAGTTTGCGTTTTTCCCGGAGCTGGCTAAAAAGTAGTTATTTTGCGTTGAAACCACGCAAAATAACCATCAATGCGCAATCCCGCACCGACGTTTGTTAGTGCGGGATTGCTGTTTTTGGGGGCTTTTTATGTTGAGCACGCAGGCTTTTTCTTCGCCGCATGCAGGTCATATGTGAAGCTTACGCGCGCTGTAAATTAACATACTATCAGCTCAGAGCTGATAGTATGTATACATGGTATGTATACATACTATGTAAATCCCCCAAAAACCCGGCAATTACAGCGATTTCAGCCTGTGTACGATCTCAATTTCTCTCAGCGCAGGGCTATTTTCCTCCCAAAAAGTTCTCCATATTCGGGCAGCAAAAACCCGCAAGTCACATCAAAATATACATCAGCATAGCAATCAATGTGCCGTCGGCGCCCTCTTCCCGCAGCAGCAGAATCAGCATGAGCAGGAAGCGTGTGTCGTCCTGCTCATGCGCAGATGGTGGCGGTGCAGGCGCACGGCGCGGCGCGGCACGCTGCTCCGATGAGGGTATTCGGCTTTTTTGCGCAGTGCCGTAGTCCGCCCGTGTCTGCATATCCGCAAAAGCCGGCTTGGGTGCGCTTGACTGCGGGAACTCGTTCCGGCGGTTTGCGGGCTGATTTTGCCGCGCGGCGACAGCTTGACGCGGAGCGGTGTGTCTTTGCGGTGCCGATTTTTGCGGCAGAGGAGCAGCAACAGGTGCTTTCGGTGCGGCTTTTGGCGGCGGCATGGGCTGCGCAACAGCCGCTCCGACGGGTCCGGCGTATCGCTCCACACCATACGCCGCACGGTAAAACTGCGGCAAATCACCGTGTGCGGTTTCATGGGCAGCGGGCCGTGCGGGCGATACAGCTGCGCTGCGGTTGGGGATACCTTGCCGCAGCTGATTCTGCCGCTGCGCTTTCGGCATGTCCCCTAAAGGCTGATGCGTTTGGGCACGGCGCTGCATGTCAAAGGCGGTGCGCACAGCATTTTCGCGCATTCGCGCCCATTGCTCAGGGCTGTAGTCCATCTCTTGCTCCAGCGGATATTATACTAATCCCCGACCAAAAACGTTCAATCTATTCTAATCAAAACCTAAATATCGCGCAGCAGCGGCAAAAGCTCCATTGCCCGCAAAAATCCCAACGCTTGGTCAGCCTTGCGCCGGTGCTGCTCTGTGAGGTGAGGTTTTATCGCTTCAATAAGTACGGCGCGGCTGTCGGGCGCTTGGCGGCGGTTAAGGATTGCGCTCAGCTTTGCGAACATTTCGGGGTCAATGGCAAACGCGGAGGCGTCCTGCTCCTGCGGGGAGAAGTCAGCGCCGTCCTCGGGGCTCGCTCCGCCGCCAAAAAGCTTCTGTGCCATACGGCGCATCTGTTCCATCGTTTCCGGCGTGATTGAGCCGAGCAAATCGTTCAGCTGTTCGTCCATTGCACGGCTCCTTTTTCAATAATATAGAGGGTGGTGCTGATTCATCAGAGCTGCGCCAACACAGCGCTTATTTATCACCACCAAACCTGCGCATAAGCTCTCTTGCCTGACATGAGGAAAGCAGACGTTCCACCGCCGCCTTGTCGCCCACAAGCCTGCGCAGACTTTCCGCCTGTTCCGGGTCCAGCTTCTCTATCAGACGCTTGGCAACTTCTGCTTGCGCTTCCTGCTGACTGCGCCCCTCCTCCTGCAATTTCCGCGCCAAACGCAGCGCGTCCTCCGGCAGCATATTCATTGGAAAACACCTTTCTGTGCTATACTCTCAATATACTATGATATCGCCTGAAGGGAAATGACTGCTTAAAAACTGCTGCTGTCCGGCTATGTATAAAGTGTTCTATATTGAAAAAAACACATTTCTGTGTTATACTCCCATATACTATAAGTTCGCCGGGAGGAAAATGACCGTATGCGCCTTGTTGTAGCTTCCGATTCCCATGGGGCGGCGTGGCGCTTGGCTGACGCGGTACGGCAGCAGCCGGATGCGGCGGCGCTGTTTTTTTTGGGCGACGGCGAAAGCGACCTCCGGCTGTTGCGTGAGCAATACCCCGGGCTGAAAATCTACGCTGTGAGCGGCAATTGCGACGGCAGCTGCAGCAATTTGCCGGAGCTTGACGCTGCGGAGCTTGCCGGGGTGAAAATCATGTTCACGCACGGGCACCGATATGCCGTAAAGTCAACGGAAGAAAATCTGCTTGCGGCGGCACGGGCACGCGGAGCGCAAATTGCACTTTACGGGCACACGCACAAGCCGAGTTACAGATACGAGGACGGCGTTCACCTCTTCAACCCGGGCAGTGCGGAAGAGCACTCCTACGGCGTGGTTGATATAACCGGCGCGGGCATATTCTGTTTTCATTGCAAGGTTTGAGGACTGCACACATCACATTTTGAGGAGCGGCAAAAAACACAATGCGAAAAAGATTTTGGATTACATTAAAAAGCCCTGCCGTGTGGATTCTCGGGGCAATATACGCGGCGGTTGGCGTTTTGGGTTTGAGTTTAGAAGAAACCGGCGGTCTGTCCCATGGGCTGCTTCCAACCGCTGTGCTGATTATCGTCTTTACGCCGATTATGACCGGCCTTTGCGCGGCGGCGTTCTTTTTGCTGAATGAAATTTCCGCAATAGCGAATAACAAACGAAGCAATGTGCGGTTTCCCGATAGGTCAAATATATCCGTAAGGCTGCAAAGTTTGAAATACGCACAACTTAAGACGCGGGTCGCCAACCTTGAGCTTTCATCAGCCGCCGGTGCGCGATCTCTCACGGGCATGGCCCGAAAGCTGAAGGGCTGGCAGAAATTTCTGATGCGCTTCGGGCTTATTTTTGCCGCGTGGCTGCCGTTGTTTATTTCCGCCTACCCGGGCTTTTTTTGCTACGATGCGTATAGCCAGTGGAACATGGTGCGCAATAGCTCTCTGACCGCGCACCACCCGCCGCTGCATACGCTTATCCTTGGCTACGGAGTGGAAAATCTTGCCCGGCTGACCGGCTCATATAACGCCGGAATTGCCTTTTATCTTGTGCTGCAAATGCTGTTGCTGGCGTGCGTTTTCGCCTACGTTCTGCGGCGAATGGACGCGTGGGGCATAGGACCGTTGGGGCGCGGACTGACAATGGCGTATTTCGCGCTCTTCCCAACTATTGCGTTTTTTGCGGCAAGCACCACCAAGGATACGCTGTTTTCGGCGGCGGTTTTGCTTTTTGCGGTCTTTTTAACGGACGCGGTCAAATCCCCAAAGCTGCGGCGATGGTGGATTGGCGCGGCGGTGTTTGGTCTGCTTGCCATGCTGCTGCGCAATAACGCCGTGTATGCGTTCATCCCCTTTGCGCTGTTGTTTCTGCTGATAAAAAAGCCGCTGCGCAAGTTCGCCCTCCCGGTCTTTGCGGGGATTTTCACGGCGGCAATCCTCGTCACAAGTGTGGTCTATCCCAAGCTGATGAATATCCCGGACGGCAGCATCCGCGAAGCGTTTTGCGTACCAATGCAACAGCTCGCCCGGGTCTATAATATTCCGGGCAGCTTGACGAAGCAGGAAAAACAGGCGGTGGAAAAATTCATCACGCCCGTTGCTCTCAAGGTCTATGACCCTCAGTGGGCAGATCTGGTTAAAAACGGCTTCCGTGACGACGCAGTGAAGGAAAATATGGGCGAGTTCCTTGCGCTGTGGGCAAAAATCGGTCTTGCACACCCCAAAGAATACGCCGACAGCTTCCTGCTCAACACCGTGCAGGGCTGGCTGCCAAACGCCGTTATTGACGGCTACAACTCGCCGCCGTCCATGCCGAGACTCTACCCATACGACGGCAGCAGCTACTTTGAGTTCAACTCCGAGTACCCGGTATCCGCCGTCAAAAGCCCGCTGCCTACCGTGCGGAATTTCTACCTTGCCATCGCAAAAACCACGGTGGTCAACAAAATCCCGTTGCTTGGGCTGCTCTTCAGTCCGGGCGCGCTGCTGATGTTCCTGCTGTTTTGCTTGGCGCGGGCGGCGTTTTTGCGGCGGAAAGGCTCCGTCGCTTTGGCTTTGCCGCTGCTGTTTGTGCTGTTCCTCAGCGGCACAATTTTTCTGGGACCAATCATGTTGCCGCGCTACTTTTTGCCGATGTTCTTCACTCTTCCGCTGTGCGCCGCGAGTTTTCTAAAGCCGCGTCAATTGCAGAGCGCAACTCGTCCATCCCCTCACCGGTCTGAGCAGAAACCTGCAAGCAGGCGGTGAATGGATATTCCGCAGTCTCCCCCGCAAGAGCCGCAGTACGCGCTGCGCGCTCGGTTTTGTTGAGTTTATCGCACTTTGTCGCCGCAATCAGAAATGATATGCCGCGCTCCGTGCAGAACGAGAGCATTTGCCTGTCGAGCTGCGTGATTGCGTGGCGAAAATCCACAAGCTGCACCAAAACTGCAACGTTGCGTGTTTGCGCAAAGTAGCCCTCCACCAGTTCCGCCCAGCGTTTTTTCTCAGCAAACGAGGTTTTTGCGTAGCCGTAGCCGGGCAAATCCACCAGATAAGCCGCACTGTCAATTGTTTTCCCCTGCGGAGCTTCTCCGTAGAAGTTAATTGTGCCGGTTTTGCCGGGCTGACCGCTGACACGGGCAAGGTTTTTGCGCCCGCAAATCCTGTTGATAAGCGAGGACTTGCCCACGTTGGAGCGTCCGGAGAAAATCACCTCCGGCAGCGTTGAGGGCGGCAGTTGCTTTGCCGTGCCATATGAGGCAAGGTATTCTATTTTGCTGAAATTCATGGTCGTCCCCTTTCTTATTAACGGTGCGATTGTAATGTGCAAGATCTAAAATTTATCAGCGCATTTCCCGTATTCGCTTATTGTAAATCTTGCGGAAAAGCAGCGCCGCCAACGCAAGCGCGGCAAGCTCCGCCAGCGGGAAGCTCCACCAGACGGCGTCCAAGTTGCCGGTAAAGCTCAGCAGATACGCAGCCGGCAGCAGGAAGATAATCTGCCGGACGAACGACACCAACAAGCCCGGCAAACCTGTGCCGAACGCCTGGAATGACGACATAAGGATAATCGTGAATGCGGCAAGGCAAAAATGCAGCGCAATCGTTCGCAGGCCGGGCACGCCGATTGCAATCATGGTGTCCGACGCGTTGAAGAGCCTCAGCAGCGGCGCGGGGATAAGCTCAAAAAGCGCCGTGCCGATCGCCATTAAGCTCAGCGCCGCAATCAACGCTAGCTTCAGCGTTTTTGTAATGCGTTCGCGGCGGCGGGCACCGTAGTTATACGCCAAAATCGGCACCATACCGTTGTTCAGCCCGAAGATTGGCATCAGCACAAAGCTTTGCAGCTTGAAATACGCGCCGAAAAACGCCACCGCCGTTTCGCTGAATTTGATGAGGATCAGGTTCATGCCGTAGGTCATCAGCGAACCCAGGGACGCAAGCGCCATACTGGGCAGCCCCACCGTGAAGATTGAGCGGAGAATATCGCCGCGCAAACGGAAGCCCCTGAAGCTAAAGTGGATTTCGCGGTTGCGGCTCAGGTTCAAATACAGCCCAACACAGGCGGCGGCACTCTGCCCAATCACCGTGGCGAGCGCGGCGCCTGTCACGCCCATTTTTGGGAAGAACCCGATTCCGAAAATCAGCAGGTAATCCATGAGCGTGTTGACCCCGGCTCCGACGATTTGGCTGATCATGGAATAGACCGTCTTGCCCGTTGATTGCAGGAGCCGCTCCATGATAACCTGGTTGAAGACCCCGAACGGCACGCCGCAGACGATGAGGAGATAGCCAGTGCCATAATCGAGGATTGCGGGGTTGTCGGTCATTGAGCGCATATACGCCGCTGAGCCAAGCAGACCCATGGCGCAAAACGCTACGGAGATTGTCCACGAGATTAGCAATCCGTGCATGGCGGCGGCGTTGACGTTCGCTTGATTTTTTTCGCCCAGAGAGCGGGACAAAAACGCGTTGACGCCCACACCCAGCCCAACGCTGACGGCGATCATCAGATTTTGCATGGGAAACGCCATTGTCACGGCGGTCAGGGCTTCCTCGCTGACCTGCGCGACGAAGGCGCTATCCACGATGTTATAGAGCGCTTGCGCCAGCATTGAGAGCATAATCGGCGCGGACACGCTGAACAAAAGCTTGCCGATGGGCATTGTGCCCATGCGGTTTTCGCGCTGTGGGATTGCTGATTCCTCCATTATTTGCGTTCCTTTTTGTTTATATTTGGCGCTTTCCCGCCCGCCCTTGACCTTACTATTATTACCCTTTTTCAGAAGACGTTCTTTGGTGCGGGTCATTGTACCACGGTATGGCGGGTTTTGTCAAATTTTCGGGGGATTTTGGGGTTGGGGGCACTATGCGCCGCTGCATAGGCAAACCAAAACCTCAAAGCGGGCATGGTGAAAAATACCATGCCCGCTTTACATCATTCTCAGCCCTAATCACTCCTCCTTTCCGCTGCCCCGCCGCGGCAGATCAGACTAATCACTTCAGCGCCGTATTAGCGCTACTTGCCCCGGTCATAATTATAAACTATACCGCCAATTATAGCTGAGAGCTCTATTATAGAGCTCTCAGCTATAATTATGCTTAAAAAAGCCTGTAATATCAATGCGTACAGCCTATAAATCAACGCTCATTCTGAACAAAAAGCGCCGTCCATAGCCAGCCTCCGTGACGGTCCGAGGCAAGCCCCACACCAATGTTCTCAAACACCGGGTTGAGTATATTGTTCCGGTGTCCGGGCGAATTTACCCAGTCCGCCAATGTTTGTGCGGCCGAATAATGCGCGTGCGCCAGATTCTCACCTGCGGCGGCGAAGCTGATTCCGAAAAGCTCCAGCATTTCAAACGGATCGCCAAAAGTTGGGTTGTAGTGGCTGAAGGAGTCGTCAATGCGCATTTGCTCAGATTTTGCCCGTGCCACCTGTGCCAATTGCGGAGTTTCTGTAAGCGGCAAAAGATGGTTTTCTACCCGTATTTTGTTTATCATGCCAATTAATTCCAGTTCCATTGCCCGTTCTTCCGGTGTGGGTTCGGCAGCCGCCGTAAGCACGGCACGGTTTTGCAGGAAGAATATCCCGCAAAGCGCGCACAGCATAAAAAGCACAGCCGCGCCCAGTGCCGTGCGCCGTTTATTATGCCAAAGCCATTCCGTACGCACACCCCCGGTCATAATGATTCACTCGCCCCTACAGACTGATTATATGTCTGCGGCAGAACAGGAAGAACCGAAAAAACAAAAAGCAGAGCACTCCGCGTGCCCTGCCGTTTGCTTGATTGCTTTCTTACTCAGCCGACGGAATCAGATCCTGAAAAAGGTCCTTGACCAAATCAATTAAATCCTTAAAGTTCTGCCCAATCAGCGGAACAATTGTGGTGGTAAACCAATCGATAAAGATTCTGATGTATTCACTCATTGTTGTTCTCCTTTCATCAAACTGACCGCACCCATGCGGTACTTGTTCAATATATTACCACACTGTGAACGTTTTTTGTTTCTAATACGGCAAAATACCGAAATTTCTGCACATACTAAGCCGGAAAAGACGCCGGGAGGATAAAATAATGCTGTTATCATTAATTCGCGCGCTGATAATCTACGTTATCATCACCGCTATAATGCGGCTGATGGGCAAACGGCAAATTGGCGAGCTGCAACCAACAGAGCTGATTATCATGATGCTCCTCTCGGAGCTGGTTGCAATCCCGCTGGAAGACAATGAAATCCCGCTTATGAACTCATTGGCGGCGGTGGCAGTGCTTGCGTGCGTTGAGGTCATATCGTCGGTAATCGGCATGAAGTCCAAACGGTTCCGCTCTGTTGTGCAAGGGCATGCGGTGATTTTAATCCGCGAGGGCGTGATTGACCAGAAAGAGATGAAAACCCTGCGCTTGACTGTTGACGACCTTCTGCTTGCTTTGCGCCAGAAGGATGTTTTTGACATTGAAACTGTGCAGTACGCAATTTTGGAGACCAGCGGCCAGCTGAGTGTGCTCCTAAAGGCAGAGGAACGCCCGGCGGCGGTGAAGGATACAGGCGCGCAGGTGCAAGCGGATTCATTCCCCGCATTGCTTATTGCAGACGGCAAGCTGAACTCCTCCGCTTTGCGCGACGCGGAGATGACGCGCAAGGAGCTTGACCGGCTGCTGAAGAGCGAAAAAGCGCAAATCAGCGATGTGTTTTTGTTGACGGCAGACCGACGGCGCAACACCCGCCTGGTGCGTAAGGAGGGCGAAGAATGAAGCGCTTTGCGGCGGCATTGGTTGTTTTTGCGTTGGCGGCAAGCGCCGCAATCAGCTCGCATTTGCTGGTGAATTATCAGATTGAGGAGCTGAAAAAAGAAGCAGCGGCAACAATGCAAGCCGCGGAGGATAAAGACAAGCCCCAAGCCCAAGCAAGCCTTGACTCCCTTCGCCGCTCATGGGAGAAGGCGGACACTGCTCTTCATATGTTTGTTGTCCACCGGGAGATGAGCGAGATAGAGCTGACTATCCGCGCGCTGGATGAGTATCTGGCGGGCGGTGATTGGGAGCTATTCCGTGAGGGCAGCGTGCGTCTGCTGGAGGCGTTGGAGCATATGCGGCATTCACAGGAGATTAGTTTTGGGAATGTGTTTTAGACAATCACAATTACAGCAGAAATATCGTCAGCCTTCAGGTTGAAATAATACAAAACGGGATGGGAAGAGGGAGAGGGGGAGTTAACATATCATCAGCTCAGAGCTGATAGTATGTATACATACTATGTAAACATCGAAAAAACATAGTAATTACAATGTCTTTTCGCAACGTGCCAATTCACTTTTGTGTTCTGTCGGTATCAATCTGAATAGGGAAAAGCCGCCTGCACGGTTCTGCATGCCTGTGCTGCAGATGTTGATTAACGTCACATAGCAGAGCCCGTAATCCTAAGGCCGCCACACTCCGCCGGCATACAGCTTCGCCAGCTCTGCCGAAACCGCCGGGGTTTCCTTGTTCCCAAAGACGTATGCATACGAATACAACGCCAGCCCTATGCCGCGGTTAAGGCTTTGAGCAAACGCCGCCTGACGGGCAATGATGTTGCTGTTATTCTGCCACTCTTGCCCGCCGCGTCCGGCGTAGCGGTCATTCTCGCCGGCTTTATACACCGCCAAACCTAACGCCAGCTTAACGGATGGCAGCGTCACCAAGTCGTTCCATTGTTCAGTGATTTTCTCAAAAGGCATTGACTGATTCTCAAACCCATAGTAAAGCTGCGGAATAATCATATCCACATAGCCGGGCGTGCTGACCCAACACGCCACGTCCGCATATAGCGAATTGTAGTTCCGCTGCATATTACCGCCCGGACTGATGGAGAACACCACGCTCGGGTTCTCGCTCTTTATGGTCTGATAAAGCCCCGCAACAAAGGTATTTATGCTCGCGCGCCGCCAATTATCCGGCGTAAGCGTGCCGCCGCCGCGCTTGTAGCTGTTATACTGTATGCTGTCAATTGAAACGTCCTGCGAGGGATAAAAATAGTCGTCCAGATGGATGCCGTCCACATCATAGCCGCGCAGAATCTCACGCACGCCGCTGTAGATTAGCGCGTGTACCTCCGGCGCGGCCGGGTTGAAGTATATGCCTCCGGCGGTTTTGACCACAAGTCCCTTCGCCTTTGCGTCAGGAGCGCTCAGCCACTTACGGGCCGGATTATCTGCCGAAAGCGTAGTTTCGTCCGTGCCGTCACTCTTGACGCGGAAGGGATTCAGCCAAGCATGGAACTGCACACCATGTTTTTTTGCGCTCTGCAATAAAATCGCAAGAGGGTCATATGCGGGTGCTTTGCCCTGCGTGCCGGTGAGGAGCTTTGCCCAAGGGAAAAGCTTGCTGGGATATGTGGAATCCGCAAACGGGCGCACATGAACAAACGCCGCATTGAAACCGGCTTTAGCTATTGCCGCGAACATATCATCGGCGGCGGCAGTGTATTTCTCCTGAGTAACAGTCGCCTTAGGGATTTCGATAAAGCTTACCCACACAGCGCGTAACGGGGCAGAAACGTCCTTTGGGGGCACAGCGGCGGTTGTTGCGCTCACAGACCCTTGCACAGGCTTTGCGGCGGCAGCCGTTACTGTGGCGCTTGCGGTCGTTGTGCTTGCGGTTGTTGCTGCGGCAGCGCTTGCGGCTGTTGACCGGGCAGTTGAGCCAACGACTGCCGCCGTGCTCTCCTTGCCGGTTTCAGGCACCGTGCTTGCTGCTGAAACCTGAGTTTGTGCCGGTGTACTCTGCGCTTGTGCGGGCTCGGTTTCGTTGACATCATTTGGAAGAGAAAAATACAACAAAGCGAAAGTTGCGGTCAGCATGAGGAACGGATATAAAAACCTCCGCAGACGCATATTTCACTCTCCGCACTACAATTTATATAATAATTTTATCAGCTTTCACGCCGCAGGTCAATGGGTTTTAATGGTATTTGCGCAATGCGCACGGGCGGCAGACTGCCTAACACTACATGGGAAACTATTCCGCAAAAAGTTTGACAATAATTGCCCGGCGGTCGCTTTCCACCCTATGCAAAAGCGCCCGGCAATTATTACAGTTTGTTCGCGCTCAGCAAAAAAGCCGCACGCGGGCGGCTCATGCTTTCGGGCATTTAACGCTTAACCGTTTTTTTCTTTGCTTTCTTCCGCTTTTTGGGCGAGCTGTCATCCCTTAAGTCCAGCACCATAAACACAGTCACAACAAGCAACAGCAGAACAAACAGCAGCAATATTACCGGCACCGCACTGCCCATGCTGAGCGCTTGCAGATTGATGAAGCCGCTAATCAGCGAGCCAACGCCAAGCAGGTCGCCCAGCGCCATGCGCCCGTCCAGCAGCGGCGCGGCAATTGATGAGAATGCGGCGGATGCAGTTATTGCGCTAAGCAAACCCGCGCCGCTCAGGGCAAGAATCCAGAGCTTGCTTCTTTTCTGTTTGAGGACAAACACCAGCGCAATTATCGCCAGAGCAATCAGCACGCATATTGCAATCGCCGCAGCGAAGATTATCACTCGGGCACGGATATCGCCCAGATTCTCCCACAGCTTTGCCCCATCGAACACGCCGTCCAAGGTGTTTAGGTAATTATCCAGCGTGGCGTTGCCGGTTTCCTTATCTTTGGCAAAGTGGAAAATCCAATTCGCGTTGACTGTAGGGGCAAAGTCAACGCTTACAACGGAAACGGCGACTTGCATTTTCATGATTGGCAGCAACAGCAGCACGGGGATTACCCCCAGAGAAATCACAGCGGTGATGATTTTATAGTACCATTGTTTCATTGCTTTGTCCTTATCTGCACTAGTGCGGTTGATTTCGCCGTTCAGTATACACTTTTTGGCGGGATTTGTAAAGAGTCGGGTTATGGCAGCTATGCGGGGACCCGCATATTGGGAATCGCTGCGAGCACTCACACTTGCGAATTTTATCAGTGCTCTCCCGGTATTTTTAGTGTGTACATTTTATGCATTTCGGATGGGAATAACCGGAAATTTCATTTGGTTTATGCAAATCTTACCAAAATTGCTTGACAATTTAACCACAGAGCTCTATAATAGAGCTCTGTGGTTAATAATATCCGAAAAATGCATTATTATCACTAACTTTTCACGGAGGTAAACTATCATGCAAAAGACAAAAATCAAGCTCTATCCGCCCATAGGTATGGCGGAAATCAACCAGCTGCTTCAACAGGCAATAGCCGAGTTCGAAAAACTTGACGTCGGCGATTGTTTTCTGTTGGAAGACCTCTTCCTGGGGTACGTGTGGAAGAAACTTCAGCCGACGGATAGAAAAGTTTTCGGGCGTTACTTTTCGTTTTATTCTAAAGGCAAAGGGCAAAAACGCATAGAGTTTTATTTCAAAACTACACAAAACAAAAAAGTATACCGCAAAATCGCCTGACGTTTCCGCCCCAAAATAATTGACATCCGCCGGTATACATGGTAAAATACCTATCAGATTAGTCGGATAGGAGCGAATATGCACCCCCAGACCCTTTGCGTGCACGGCGGCAAGGACATAAACAACAACACAGGCGCCGTCACGGTGCCCGTTTATCAGTGCGCCACGTTCGCACACCCGGCGCTTGGAGAAACCACCGGTTATGACTACTCGCGCCAGCAAAATCCTACCCGCGAGGTGCTTGAAAAAACAGTCGCGGCGCTGGAAGAGGCGGAGGACTGCCTTGCATTTGCCACGGGCATGGCGGCAATCACCTGCCTGCTGGAGCTGCTTGAGACTGGCGACGAAGTCATCGCTTCCGACGACCTTTACGGCGGCTCTGTGCGCTTGCTTGACAGAATCGGCACGAAGCACGGTCTTGGCGTCACCTACATCGACACGGGCGACCTTGCGGCAGTATCCGCAGCGCTTACCCCAAAAACGCGCCTTGTTCTTGCGGAATCCCCAAGCAACCCCATGATGCACATAAGCGATATCCGAGCGCTGGCAGATTTGTTTGCCGGGCGGGAGATCATCTTTGCCGTTGATAACACGTTCCTCACGCCGTATTTTTGCCGTCCGCTGACGCTCGGTGCGGACGTTGTTATTCACAGCGGCACAAAATATCTGGGCGGACACAACGACGCGCTCGCAGGCTTCCTTGCGGTAAACGATGCCGGTCTCTCCGAAAAGCTGCGCTTTCTTTATAAAAGCACAGGCGCGATTCTGGCTCCGTGGGAGAGCTATCTGCTCATTCGCGGGATCAAAACGCTGGCTCTGCGCATGGATAAAGCGGAGACTAACGCGCTTGAGATTGCTTCATGGCTGCAAAGCAGACCCGAAATCACCTGTGTGCGCTACGCCGGACTGCCCGACGCGCCGGGCTACGATATCATCAGCAAACAGGCAAGCGGCTTTGGCGCAATGATCTCCTTTGATGTGGATACGCCTGAGCGCGCCGCCGCAATACTCGGCAGACTGAAGCTCATACGTTTTGCAGAGTCGCTTGGCGGGGTTGAGAGCCTTATGACCTACCCGCTCGTGCAGACGCACGCAGATGTGCCTGAGGAAATCCGCGCCAAGCTGGGCTTGACCGACCGCTTGCTGCGGCTCTCCGTGGGCATCGAAAACGCCGCCGACTTAATCTATGACATAGAACAGGCAATTAACAATTGAGATGCTCTTCCATTATCCACTATCAACTATCAATTATAAAGGGGGCGCGTTTGCGTTACGATTTTGACAGCCCGCCAAGCCGCGCGGGCACCGACAGCCTGAAGTTTGATTTTGCTGCGGAACGCGGTCGCCCCGCGGACATTCTCCCCCTGTGGGTTGCGGATATGGACTTCCCCGCGCCGCAGGAGGTCCTGGACGCTATACACAATTGCGCCAAGCACGGCATTTTTGGCTACACGGACCCCAAAGCGGACTATTTCGAGATACTCTCCGCCTGGTTTGCCGATCGCTTCGGCTACGCAATCCGCCCCGAGTGGGTGGACATTACGCCCGGGGTTGTGGTTGCGCTGGCGTTGGCGGTCAAGGCATACACCAAGCCGGGTGATTGGGTTTTGATTCAGTCGCCGGTGTATTATCCGTTCCGTGAGGTCATTGCGGATAACGACAGGCAAATCGCCGCAAATTCACTGGTGCCGGTTGACGGCGTTTATCAAATTGATTTTGCGGATTTTGAGGAACAGATTGTCCGTTACGGAGTCAAGTTATTTCTGCTGTGCAGCCCCCAAAACCCTACGGGGCGCGTTTGGACGCGTGAAGAGTTGCTGCGCATGGGCGAAATCTGCGCCCAGCACGGCGTCGTCATTGTGTCGGACGAAATCCACTGCGATTTTGTGTGGAATAACGCCCATACGGTGCTGCCAACACTCTCTGCGGAGCTTGCGGAGCGCACTGTGCTGTGCACCTCCCCCGCAAAGACCTTCAATCTTGCGGGCTTGCAGGTGTCGAACATCATCATACAAAATGCGCTTCTTCGCGCAAAATTCAAAAAGCAGGTTGACGCCATGGGCTACAGCCAAATGAGTTCCGTCGGGCTTGCGGCAACAAAGGCGGCGTATGCCCACGGCGGCGATTGGCTGGCTCAGCTGCGTGAATATTTGACGGATAACCTGACGTTTTTGCGGAGCTTTTTGCGGGAGCATATCCCACAAATTCGCTTGATTGAGCCGCAGGGCACTTACCTTGCCTGGCTGGATTGCCGCGACTTGGATCTGAGCGAGCAGGAGCTTGCGGACCTAATCACAAACAAAGCGGGGCTTTGGTTGGATAGCGGCACAATGTTTGGTCCGGAGGGCGCGGGATTCCAGCGCATGAACTTCGCCTGTCCGCGCGGAACGCTTGAGAAGGCTTTGCGGCGGCTGAAAAACGCAGTCGACCGTTAATTGCTCATTGTTAATTATTAAGGGGGTTGCACATGAAAGTAGCTGAATCAATCGCGGGGGCAAAGGAGTTCCACATTGCCCAAAGCGTCGCCAACGCCATGGAGAACATCCGCAAGCTAATCGAAACCTACGGCCCGCGCGCACCGGGCAGCGAAGCGGAACTAAACGCTCAGCAGGCAATGGCCGAGCAGCTGAAAACCCGTGCGGACAGTGTGGGAATCGAGCCGTTCATCGTCCATCGCCAAGCGTTTATGGGCTTTATTCCGTTCACTGTGGCGTGCGGAGTCGCGGCGGCAATACTGTTTTTCTTCAAGATAACGCTGCTCACGCAAATCGCCGCTATCGTCGGTGTGCTTGGCGGGCTTCCGCTGATTTTAGAGTTTGTGCTCTATTGGCGATTCATCGACCCGCTGTTCAAAAAACAGACCTCACACAACGTCATAGCCCGATATAACTCAACGGGCACAACAAAAAAACGTATTATTCTGGTCGGGCACGCGGATAGTCAGTACGAGTGGACGCTAAACTACAAGCTTGGCGGCAACGGCATGAAGGGCGTGCTGATTCCGGCAGTTGTGGGCTTTGTGGTGATCGTCGTCGCGGCGCTGCTCAAAACACTAACCGAAGCTCTCGGCGCTGATTGGGCTTGGCTCAACGTGCTTTATGAGATTGTCCGCTGGGGGATTTTTGCGTTCTTTCCGTTCTTTGCGGGCTTCCTGTTCTTCCAGAGCCACAGCAAGAGCGTGCCCGGCGCGGCAGATAACCTCTCCGGCTGCCAAATTGCCATGAGCGTGCTGGAGGAGCTTGCGGACGCGGGGATTCGCTTTGAGGACACGGAAGTTGACGTTGTTTTGTCCGGCAGCGAGGAAGCGGGTCTGCGCGGCGCAAAGGCTTATGTTGAGCGCCACACGGCAGAGCTGCACGACCCGTCTGTGGACACGATCGTGATTGCGCTTGATACTTTCCGCGACCTTAAGGACATGGCCGTCTATGACCGCGACCGCAGTGGCACAGTGCGGCACGATAAGCGCGTCAAGGAGCTTGTTAAGACGGCGGCGGCGCACTGCGGGCTGGATTTGCCGTACGCGTCAATCTATATCGGCGCGTCGGACGCGGCGGCGTTCACCAAAGCGGGCATTCCCGCCACGGGCTTTGCCGCAATGGACCCCACTCCCCCGCGCTACTATCACACGCGGCTTGATAACTGGGATATCCTTGAGCCGGACGCCATTGAGAAAGGGCTTGAGGTAACGCTGGAGGCCGTGTGCATGTTTGGCGGGCAACAGGCAACGCCCTCGGGGCAGGTTCTGCCTGCCGAAGACGTTCGCGCGTATGACGCGCTGCAAGACGTTCTATAGTCCGTGCTACACAAAAGGTGCGTTCTCGGTAACAAGACGCTCTTGGTGTTAGAGTGAATGAGACGCACCAATCTTGGTGACAAAACACTTCATCTGTGGTATAATACCAAGCGGCGCAAGGCAGCGGAACTTGAGTGTTCCGCGCAAGCGGTGTGTTCGGCGGTTCGCTTGACCCTCCATCCTTAACCGGAGGAGGTGATAGCTATGGAGTATTTAGTGATGACCTACCTAATCCTAGTGGCAACGGCAGCCCTCATCGCTTCAATACAAAAGAAATAACCGCTCTCCTTAGCACGGCAGCGGTTGTTTCTTACAACTAATTCCGGGTTAGGCGAACCGTTCGGCTCTGCCACCCTGCGCCATTATTATACTCACTTTCTTTGTGTTTGTCAACCATGCAGTTAGGCAATATAAAAATATTCGGAGGGAAACACCATGCGCTTCACAAAAACCAAGCCGTTCGTCATCATGCAGATTGCGGACGCGCAGGACGGTCCCGACATTGCGCCGGACACGCTCAAGCTGATTTCCGCCGCGCTAGATAAAGTCAAGCCGGATTTGGTTGTTCTCACAGGCGACCAGGTTAAGGGCTACGCAGCGTCTTTTAGAGCGAAAGGCGCTGCGGCAACTCCCGGCAGAATCCGCAAGGCTCTGCACGATTTGCTGCGCCCTGTCACCGATCGCGGCATCGCTTTTGCGCCCACCTTTGGGAATCACGACAGCCAAGGCTTCAGTGGCGATACGGGCAAAAACGCGCAGATGGGCTTTTATAAGGAACTGCCCGGCTGCCTGGCTCCAAGCGCGGATGGCGGCGACCCGGGCACATACACCATTCCCGTTGAATCCGACGATGGCGGCAAAACTGCGCTGAATGTCTATATTATCGACTCTAACGGCAACCAGGGCGGCGGTTATGCGCCCGTTAAGCCGGAGCAGATCGACTGGTACCGTGCGCGGCGGGATGAGCTGGCGGCGGCAAACGGCGGCGAACCCGTGCCGTCAATCGTGTTCCAGCACATCCCGGTGCAGGAATATTACGAGGTGCTTAGCAAGGTCGCGAAAGGTACGCCGGGGGCGATTCGCGCATATCGCGGCTTTGCGGGTTACTACACGCCCAACCCGGAGCACGTGTTTCAGCTGGATTTTATGGGCGAGAGCGCTGCCGTCCCGGACGAAAACACGGGAGAATTTGCCGCCATGTTAGAAAAAGGCGACGTGTTTGCCATGTATGTTGGGCACGACCACAAAAACAGCTGGGCGGCTCATCATCCGGCGGGGATTGACCTTGGTTATTGCCCTGGCGCGGGCTTCAACACCTACGGCCCCGGGATTGACCGCGCTGTGCGGATTTTCGAGATCCCGGAGGAAAACCCCCGCGCCTACAAGACCTACACGCTGCGTTACCGCGACATTGTGGGCAAAAAGGTCACGCACCCAATCATGAATTACATCAACTCCAACACGCCAAGCAACACCGACGACGGCATTCGCATGGGGCTGAAGCTCCTTGGGATCCTTGCGGGAATCGGCGTGTTGATTGCCTTGCTGGTGCATTTTTTGTAGCGCGGGCGAACGAAATATTCTCCCCCGCAAAATATGCACTATATAAGGAATCGTCATGCTTGAAAAACTCCGCGCGATCGAGGAGAAATATGAGACGCTCTCCGCTGATGTTTGTCTGCCGGAGCTGATTGCCGATCGCACAAAATACACACAGACCATGCGCGAATTGCGGCAGCTGGAGCCGGTTGTGACAAAATATCGTGAATACCGCGCCGCGCTGGAGGGCATGGACGAGGCTCGCGCGCTGGAGGACGAGGCGGCGGGCGACACCGAAATGCGTGAGCTTGCCCGCGCGGAACACGACGACTGCCGCACGCAGAGCGAACGCGCCCTGAATGAGCTGAAAATCCTGCTATTGCCGCGAGACCCCAACGACGAGCGCAGCGTTATTGTGGAAATCCGCGGCGGCGCGGGCGGCGAAGAAGCGGCGTTATTTGCGGCGGCGCTGTTCCGAATGTATTCAATGTACGGCGAGACGAAAGGATATAAAACCGAAATCCTCTCCGCAAGTGAGACGGAGCTTGGCGGCTACAAGGAGATCAGCTTTTCGCTCAGCGGCGACGGGGCTTATTCGCGTTTTA
>JAITOD010000088.1 GCA_031290105.1 Oscillospiraceae bacterium | reverse complement strand
TTTTGTATAGTTATCAGCGACTCTAAGCAGCTGCACTCACCAGCTGGTGAGAGCAGCTGCTTAGAGTGAATATAAATAAAAATACCATAGAACTAACATTTTATCTATTTATATTTTGCAATTGTGAACAAGCTATAAAATTTGCTGCGCCCAGCGCCTAAAAATCATCCGGATTTTAGTTTGCTGCTCAATCGCTTGCCCATTGAAAAAAATCAACGTATTGTGCCCGATCTCTTTACGCCATTTTGCGCAGCGGCAAAAATGCGTCCCGCAAAAAGCGGCAGGTTTAACCCCGCCGCCCTTGCGTTGCCTTCAGTTTGCGCCGTCAGCCGCCAACCATGTCAAGAAGCTTTGATATCGTCTTCAGCTTTTCTTCGTCCAACTTTACGTAACTCTTAGGTACTGTTAAATACTGGGTATCTGCAGAAGATTTCATCGAAATGATGTTCACCAAGGAATACGCATCGTCCGTACCGGATTTCTGCACCAGCTTTATGTCGTCCTGCACAAAGTAAAACTTTGTGGTCACATTGTCGTTTTTGAATGTTTCAACATTATATTTGGTGCCGTCTTTACCTGTTGATACGCTTGCTTTTTGGAATTTACCCGGGTTGAGGAAAATCTCATCAAACGCCTTAAACATAGAGTCCAGCTCGGTTATGGTTTCGCTGCCTTCCTCCGCCAGCCCAGACAGCGGCAGCGGAAGATACCCTCCAGTGCTACCAATGATCGGTTTCAATAATGCAGCCACCGCAGCGTTAACGTCTGCTGTAATCAAAGAGGCCGGCAGCATGAAGTTTAGGTTTTCGTCGTCCTTAAGGAGTGCAAAGCTTGTGCCGTCCAAGCTGGCGCGCACGTACTGCTTTTTGCCGTCGCTTGTGCGGACAAACGTTTGTGTTTTTGAGGAAGCGCTGTCCGTAACGGTGTATTCCATGTAAAATTTACCGGACTTAAGAGCCTTATAAAGCGCGGAAGCCGGGTAAAGCTTAGCCTTTGGTGCGGCAGTGGATGGCACAGGCTTTGCGCTGCTTCCCGTGCTGGGTGCGGGCGTGCTTGCCACAGTCACTTCCACCGGCGGGTCGGTTACAACCGGCTCTTTTGTTGTAACAGGCAAAGCGTTAGGGTCGGTGTTTTTTTCACCCTCGCTTGTGGTTACCTCCGGCACAACGTTCGGATCCTCCGGCTCAACAACGCAGGCGGCAAGCCCCAATGCCAAAGCCGCAACTAAAAGCAAACCGATAAGCTTTTTCATGTTAAAAACTCCTTACAGAATGTATGCGAATATATAGAGAAAATCCCTATGCTAAAGAATACAGAAAAAAGTACGCAAAATCAAGGCTTTTATGTTTCCAATGCGTAAACAGTTTTGACGGTGCTCAGTTTTCCTGCCAATTGTGCCAGACCGACTGCACATCGTCATTGTCTTCCAGCATTTCCAGCAAGCGTTCCATTTTTTTGACGTCTTCCTCGTCTGTCAGGGCGGTTTCCGTGACGGCGATGTAGGCAATCTCGGTAGAAATGAACGTGTAGCCCTTTGCGGCCAGCGCCTCCTGCACGGCAAGAAAGTCAGCCGGCTCCGTGCGTATATCGAACACATCGTCATCCGCAAAAAAATCAGTTGCGCCGGCCTCCAGCGCGTCCTCCATGAACTGCTCCTCGCTCACGTCCTCACCCTCGGCAATCAGCTGACCCTGCCGCGTGAACAGGAACGCCACGCAGCCGTTTTGACCGAGGTTGCCGCCGTTTTTGTCGAAATAGTGGCGCAGATCTCCGGCAGTGCGGTTGCGGTTATCCGTCAGAGTTTCCACAATCACTGCCACGCCAGATGGACCGTAGCCCTCGTAGAGTATTTCCTCATAGCTTGCGCCGCCGGTTTCTCCAGCCGCTTTTTTGATGATGCGCTCGACGTTATCGTTGGGGACGTTGTTAGCCTTGGCTTTGGCAATAATTCCCGCAAGTTTGCTGTTATCAGTCGGGTTAGGACCGCCTTCACGCACGGCGACGGCAATCTCGCGCCCGATTTTGGTGAATATCTTGGCGCGTTGGCTGTCGGTCTTTTCTTTTTTGCGCTTGATTGTGCTCCACTTGGAATGCCCGGACATATTTCTTCCTCCGCGTATGCGTTATTGTATGGTCTGTTAGTATACCAAAAAGCAAGGTGCTTTGTCAACCTGCGTAACCGCTGACCTAACGGTCTCACGAAAGGTTTAGTGAGCGGTTAAGCAAAAAAGCTTATAGCTTAAGCGTTTCTCCTGAATTGTGCTTATGAAACGGACGGGCCTTGTTACCCCGTCAGGTCGGCGCCGTCATCAGCAAGCAAAAATTCATCGCCCGCAGCCTGCAGCGCGTTGTTGACAGCTTGAGTTACCGCATTGCTGGTAATCGTTGCGCCGGTGATTGCCTGAATTTGCTTGGTGTCCGCGCCGTCCTTTGTTACGCTGATTCCCGCAAGCTTCCCGATAAACTGCCCAAGGAACCCTGCTTCCTGCGCCCTCATGCCAAGCCCGGGGGTTTCGCTGATTTCCAATATCTTCACGCCGAGGACCTTCGCGCCTGTATCGGCGGCAGTCATAACAGAAATATCGCCGCCGTATCCCGCCGCCGACGTGATGAACACATACCCAATAAGCTCGCCCTTTGCGTCCCGTGCGCAGAAAAATGTGATTGGAGCTGTGCCGCCGTCGGTTTCGATAGTGCGCTCCGCCGCGCCGTCAAAGCTGCTTGCCGCAGGAAGCAGCTCCAACATTGCACTCGTGCGCTGTGCCTCGCTCAATGCCGTGATTTTCGGCTTTGTCAGGCTGTTTGTAATGGCCAAAGCGACAACGCAGACAAGGCAAATTGCCGTAAGCGCAATCGCGGGTTTCACTATTTTTTTCATGCTGCCACGTCCTTCAATTCTTTTTGTGCGCCAAAGATTTTCGGCTGCGTGAACCGTTCAATCAACGGCGATGCAATATTCATCAGCAAAATTGCGTAGCTTACGCCCTCCGGCAGGTTACCCCACACGCGGATTGCCACGGTTATCAAGCCGCAGCCTATGCCGAAAATCAGCTTGCCGCCTTTGTGCATGGGGCTTGTGACGTAGTCCGTCGCCATGAAGACCGCGCCCAAAATCACGCCGCCGCTCAACACTTGCTCCAGCGCGTAGGCGGGGTTCAGTCCGCCCGCAAAGAACATACCCGCCGCCACCGCTGCAATAAAGCTCAGCGGGATAATCGGCGAAATCACATTGCGGAACAGCAAATACGCGCCGCCTGCCAACAACGCCAGCGCGCAGACCTCACCGTAAGAGCCGCCATGATTTCCCATGAGCAAATCCCACAATGGCGTCATTTCGCTCCCCGCACGGGCGATTGCCAGCGGTGTTGCCCCGGTGATTGCGTCAGCTGTTTGCTGTGCCTTAGGCAAAGCCCACTCGCTTATTGCACCGGGGAACGAGATGAGCAGGAAAATCCGCCCGGCAATGGCAGGGTTGACGAAGTTTTGCCCAATCCCGCCGAAGAACTGCTTGGCGACCACTATCGCAAAAACCGATCCCAACGCCGCCATCCACAGCGGCACAGTGGACGGCAGGCAGAACGCCAGCAGCGTCCCCGTTACGGCGGCGGATAAATCGCCGAGCGTTGACGTGCGCTTGAATAACAGGCGTATCAGCCACTCCGAGAGCAGAGCGGCGGCAACGCAAACGGCGGTTATCAGCAGAGTGCGTACGCCAAAAATCCACACGGCGGCGGCTTGCGCCGGAAGCAGCGCAATCAGCACCGTCATCATAACGCCTGTGGTAGTGTCGCCCGCGCGAACATGGGGCGGCGCGCTGACCGTGAATAGCCGGCTCCGCAAAGCAACGCCCGGTAAACGCTCGGGTTTTGGCTCTGCGCTAATTGTTAATTGTTCACTGTTAATTGTTCTCTGCCTCCCTCAAAAGCTCTTTTGCCAAGCGCATGTGCTGCACAAGCGGCTTGCCGGCGGGGCAAACATAGGCGCAGCAGCCGCACTCCATGCAGATTTCCGTGCCGATTTTTTTCAGCGCGGCTGTATCTTTAAGCCCGATTGCCGTCTCTGCCTTAGCCGGCACCAGCGAGAGCGGGCAGGCGTGCGCACACTTTCCGCAGCGAATGCACACGCGCTCCGGCTTGACCTGCTTATCGCCCGGCGCAAAGGCAAGAATTGCGTTGTTCTGCTTGAGCGTGGGAAAATCCGCATTGGGCACGGCAAGCCCCATCATCGGGCCGCCGCTTATGAGCTTATACGGCTCCGCGGTCAGCCCGCCGCAAAAATCCAGTATCGTTGAAATTGGCGTGCCGATTGGCGCACGGACGTTTTTTGGCTCCGCAACAGCCGAGCCGTCCACCGTGAGTGAACGGCTGACCAAGGGCTTGCCCGTCTTCAAATAGCGGTAAAGCGTGGAAACC
>JAITOD010000051.1 GCA_031290105.1 Oscillospiraceae bacterium | reverse complement strand
ACGGCTATACTGCGTTTTATACGGGATCGCCAAGCAAGGATTTTTACCTGTCGCAAGTTGGCGACGGCAGCAAAACCAACCTCCAATACGATTCCGCGGTGAATTCCCGCACACTGCTGGGCGCGCCCGTCTTGCCGCAAAAACTGAGCTTGAAGCCCCAAATCCCGCCGCTGCTCTATCCCTACTTGAACAAAATGTCGTATTTTGACGACCAAGATTACAAAAACGCCAATGGTTATTTGGGCGAGTTCCTCTTTACAAACGGCTCCGGCTGGATGTATACTATTAACAACGTGTTCCCCAACGTTGGTTTTGCCGATTCATACTTGAGCGACGGCGATGTGCTCAGGTTACAGTACACTCTGGCTTACGGCGCGGATATCGGCGGTGCGGGCACTATGGGCGGCGGGGCTTTCTCCGACGATGACTTTTACCCTGTCGCCAACAAAGACCGCTTGACCGCGCTGCTTGTCTCTGCGGGGAGCGCAAAGGGCACGGGCGCCTACAGCAACGCTTTGACCGCACTGCAAACCGTCAATTCAACGCAATCGCAGGTCAACAGCGCATACACGGCGCTGCAAGCCGTCCTGCGCCCCGCTGCAAGCACGTCCGCAGTGACGGCTAAGCCCGCAAGCACCGCTCCCACAAAGCCGAGCGTCACAAACTCAACGAAGCCCGCCGTGACTAAACCGAGCGTCACGGACTCCGCAAGCACAACCGCGCCAAAGCAGGGCAGCACAAATTCCGCAGGTGCGGCTGTGCCCGCGGCAAGCGCTTCCGTCAGTGCGGGCGTACCCGCGGCAAGCAATGACCCCTCGGCCGGCAGCCTGCCGAAAAAGCTCTATACCTCGGCGGAAATCCGAAACATCGCTCTGGGCATCATCGCTTGGAAGAAGCTTGATAACGGCAGCACACAGGACGGCAAGCTCATCAACAGCGCGTATCTTGAGCAGGCGGGCTCAACCACCGGCGACTGGTACCAAATCGGCATGAGCAGGCTGGGCGTTGCGGATAACTATGAAGGCTATCTCGCCGTCATTAAGAACACGGTGCAAAACCGCTACAAGACGCCGGGCAAGCTCAGCACGGCAAAAGCCACCGAATGGCACCGCATTGCCTTGGCGCTTTTGGCGGCGGGCGGCAATCCAACCCGGCTTGGCGCGGGCGAGGACGGCAAGCCAATCAACCTGATTGCGGACGGCACATACAACCGCGGCAAAACCGTTTCACCGGGGCGGCAGGGTATCAACGGCTGGATTTGGGCGCTGATTACGGTTGATTCCATGCGTTACGAAATCCCGGACGGAGCAGCCGACACCCGCGAGAGCATAATCACTGAAATCATCCGTCAGCAGCTGCCCGACGGCGGGTTTGCGCTTTCCGGCAGCGCGTCGGACGCGGACATCACCGCCATGGCGCTGCAAGCTCTCGCTCCGTATTACGGCAGCGGCAAGGCCTACAGCTACACGCAAAAAATCACCGGAAAGAAAGTGACAAAAACTGTGCGGCAGATTGCGGACGAATCGCTCTCCTGCCTTTCACAAATGCAGACAAGCGACGGTGATTTTTTCAGTTGGGGCACCAAAAACGCGGAGAGCACCGCTCAGGTTATCACGGCACTGTGCTGTTTGGGGCTTGACCCTCAGAGGGACGCGCGGTTCATCAAAAACGGCAAAACGCTGCCGGACGGCATAATGCTCTATCAAATGCCTGACGGCGGCTTCACGCACTCCTTCACCTACGACGAGGAAAACCCAACCGCTCTGCCGGGCAGCGCCAACTCCATGGCGGGCGAGCAGGTGCTTTGCGCTTTGGCGGCACTTTGGCGGCAAATGAATGGCTTGCGCACACTGTATGACTTCCGCCCGGAGGAGGGGGACGACGGCAGAGCGAACAGCACGCCGGTCTTCACAGACGCGGACAAGCAAGCCGCGGCGGATTTGCCGAGTCCGCTCACAACCGAGCAATATGTCGCCGTGGTAACGCTGCTGGAAAAGCTGGAGCTGACGGCGGATTTTGCGGGACGGGACGAGCTGCAGGCTCAGCTGAACGCCGCCAAGACCGAAATCGAGGCCCTGCAAGCCGAAATCGACAGCCTGAACGCGGAGATTTTGGATAAGCTCTATCCCTTTGACCGGCTCACACTGCGGGACAAAGCCGTTGCTGACGGTATTGCGGCGCGGTACGCAAAGCTAAGCGATTACGACAAAGCAAAGGTTGCGCATTGGGAGGATGTCCTTAAGGCACAAACCAAGCTGAATACACTTCTGCGCGGGCTTGTGCTTGGCGGGGTGCTGCTGATTGCCGTCGCCGCCGCCGCTGTTGTGCTTGTCCTGCGGATTCGCCGCCGCAAACGCGCCAAGGGCTCGGCGATGGAGGAGTTGGCGGCGCAATACGCAAACGAGGACGAATAGCGTGAAAAAGAAAGACCTGCATGTGATTTTGTTTCTAATCCTTGCCGCAGCGGTATTGCTTAAGGGGACGCATATCCGGTCGGTGGAGGAATACTACCGCACGCACATTGACGATATCACGCCCGAGAGCGAAACGGTGTTCATCAGTATCCGCTGTAACACGGTACTTAATAATCGGGACAAGCTGAACCCCGCGCTGCAATCGGATGAATTTGTGCCGCCGGACGGCGTGATTCTGCAAAAGAGCGAATATGTCCTGCGGGAGGGCGACACCGCCTTTGATATGCTGGAGAGGGCGGTGCGGGCAAATCGAATCCAGATGGAATACCAAGGGGGGAACCTGAACGTATACAACTCCGTTTATGTGCAGGGAATTAACTATCTGTACGAGTTTTCCTGCGGTCCGCTTTCGGGCTGGATGTACCTTGTGAACGGCGTTTTCCCAAACTACGGCAGCTCCAAATACACGCTGTGTGACGGCGACACAGTGGAATGGGTCTACACCTGTGATTTGGGGTGCGACGTTGGCTGCGAATGGATGGAAGGGGGTTAAAAAACAATGCGTGCGTTTGAGTCTGTTCACCCTGCGGCGGCGTTTGCTTACTTCATCAGCGTGCTGCTTGTGGCAATGTTCACCGCCCACCCGGTGTTGCTTTGCGAGGCGCTGCTTGGCGCGGTTTTGTTTTGCGCAATACTGAGCGCCAAGGGCTTTTGGAAAAATATGGCGTCCTATGTCCCCCTGTTTGCCATCATAGCGCTCAGCAACCCGCTGTTTTCCCACAACGGCGTGACCATGCTGTTTTTCCTGAACGGCAACCCTGTTACGCTGGAAGCGGTGCTTTACGGGGCGGACATTGCGGTTATGCTGATTGCGGTAATTTATTGGTTCCAATGCTACAGCTTTGTGATGACAAGCGACAAATTCCTGTACCTGTTCGGCAAAGCAATCCCCAAGCTGTCGTTGGTTTTGTCCATGGCGCTGCGGTTTATCCCCTTGTTCAAGGCGCAGCTTATCCGCGTAAACCGGGCGCAAAAAGCAATGGGGCTTTACAGCGGAAAAAGCTTTACGGATAAACTGCGCTCCGCCGGCCGTGTGCTTTTGGCACTGATTACATGGAGTCTGGAAAACGCGGTGGAAACCGGCGACTCCATGCGCGCGCGCGGATACGGACTGCACGGGCGCAGTCACTTTGCGCTCTTCCGATTCACAGGGCGTGACGGTGTGCTGCTGGGCATATCGGCGGCACTGACGGGCTTAACGCTGACGGGACGCGCATTGGGCGGGGCGGATTTCGCGTTTTACCCAAGAATCACCGGAATCAGCACAGCCCCGCTGTCATTAGCGGTTTATCTTGCCTTTGGCGCGCTGACCCTGCTGCCATTTATTATAGAAACGGAGGAGAGCCTTAAATGGACTTATTTCGTGTCGAAAATCTGACCTTTTCTTATCCGCAGGCAGAAAAAAAAGCTCTGGACGGAGTATCGCTCACCATAAAAAGCGGCGAGTTTGCGGTGCTGTGCGGACAGTCCGGCTGCGGCAAAACCACCCTGCTTAAAATGCTCAAGCGGGAGCTGTCACCACATGGTGTGCGGCAGGGTAATGTACGCTACAATGGTACTGAGCTTGGTGATTTGGACGAGCGCAGCGCCGCCTGCGAGATTGGTTTTGTGATGCAGAACCCGGAGAACCAGGTGGTGACAGACAAGGTCTGGCACGAGCTGGCGTTTGGACCGGAAAGCATGGGATTAGCAACGGACGTTATCCGCCGCCGCGTGGGAGAAATGGCAAGCTTCTTTGGGATTCAGGCGTGGTTCCGCGGTAACACCGGAGAGCTTTCCGGCGGACAAAAGCAGCTCCTCAACCTTGCGTCGGTGATGGTAATGCAGCCAAAGGTGCTGATTCTGGACGAGCCCACAAGCCAACTTGACCCCATTGCAGCGTCGGATTTCATCACCACGCTGGGCAAGCTAAACAGGGAACTGGGGCTGACTATCATTTTGGCGGAGCACCGCTTGGAGGAGGTTTTTCCTGCCGCAGACAAGGTGCTGGTGATGGAAGAGGGCAAGGTGCTGCTCTGCGGGCTCCCGCGGGAGATTGGGCGGCAGCTGCGGGCAATCAGCCCTAAGCACCCCATGCTGGCGGGCTTGCCAAGCGCCGTGCGGATTTTCAGCGGTCTGAATATTGACGATGCCTGCCCGCTCACTGTGAAGGACGGCCGGAGATTCCTTTCCGCGCACTTTACGGGCGCGATTGACCGCGTGGAAATTCCCGAATACACCCACAGCCAAATCATCGCCGCAGAGATGAAAAACGTGTGGTTCCGCTACGGGCGCGACCTGCCGGACGTGCTGCGCGGCGTATCCTTCACGGTTTATCAGGGCGAGAGCTTCTGCGTTTTGGGCGGCAACGGCACAGGCAAAACCACCGCGCTGAATGTCTTGGCGGGGCTGAATCAGGCATACCGCGGCAAAATCGTCATTGGCGGCAAAAAGATCAAGGAATACAAAGGCAATGAACTCTACCGGCACAACATCGCCCTGCTGCCGCAAAACCCGCAGACGGTTTTTCTGAAAAACAACGTGCGTGAGGATTTTGACGAAATCTGCAAGGTGATGGAATACAGTGCGGCGGAACGGGACGCGCTGATTGCGGAAATCGCCGTGCAGCTTGGCATTGCGCATCTGACGGATAAGCACCCGTATGACCTCTCAGGCGGTGAGCAGCAAAAGTGCGCGCTGGCAAAAATGCTGCTGCTGAAGCCGAAAATCCTGCTGCTGGATGAGCCGACAAAGGGCATTGACGCCTTTGCCAAGCAGACGCTCTCCGGCATTCTGCGGGGGCTGAAGGCGCAGGGAATCACCGTGATTATCGTTACACACGACGTGGAATTCGCCTGCGAAAACTCCGACCGCTGCGCCCTGTTTTTTGACGGCGAAATTGTGTCCGCCGACACGCCGAACAGCTTTTTTGCCGAGAATAATTTTTACACAAGCTCCGCCAACCGAATTTCCCGGCATATCTACAAAAACGCGGTGACTTGCGACGAGGTGATTGAATTGTGCAAGCGCAATTATGAGGCAGCGCATGAACAATAAAATAAAGAAGCTTTTAAGATATTCCATTCTGCTTTTGGCAATCCCCGCCGTGATTCTGCCGGGCGTAACAGTGTTTAAGGACCGGCAGTACGCGTTTATCTCGCTGGCAGTGGTGCTTCTTGCCTGTGTGCCGTTTTTCCTGTCGTTTGAGCGGCGTAAGGGTAACGGCAAGCTACTGATTCTCATTGCGGTGATGGCGGCGCTGTCCTCGTTGGGGAGGTTCGTTTTTGCCGCTGTGCCGGGCTTCAAGCCGGTGACGGCGCTGGTGGTGATTACCGCAATATACTTCGGCGCGGAGGCGGGCTTTATGACAGGCGCGCTTTCCGCTCTCGTCTCCAACTTCTATTTTGGGCAGGGTCCGTGGACGCCCTTTCAGATGTTCAGCTGGGGACTGCTTGGTCTGATTGCGGGTCTGCTGGCGGGCAAGCTGCGCGGAAGCCGCACGCTGCTGCTGCTTTACGGCGTATTGGCGGGCGCGGCCTATTCACTTATGATGGATACATGGTCAACGCTCTGGATGGATGGCACGTTTTCGCTTGCGCGCTATGCGGCATATGTTGCGGCAAGTCTGCCGTGGATGGCGATTTACGCAGCGTCCAACGTGGTTTTTCTGCTGATTTTCGGCAAAGCAATCGGGCAGATATTGGAGCGGCTGAAATATAAGTACGGCATTGGGGAGCAGCTTGACGAACGCGGGGCTGACGATTGTGACAGGTTGCAATAAAATATAGTCAGCCGCCGCGTTGACACCGTAAATCTATTGCAGCAAATGCAGGTGTTGCTTATGTGAACAAAAACGATCGTAAAGATTGTTGATGATGTCCTTGAGCTTACTCATTTTCTGCGCCTTCGCTTTTTATTGAGCTTTCGCCCGCCTGTTCAACCTAAGCACCGCAGGCGCGGGGGCCGTTTTTTTCGGAGGACGTTCTTTGCGATTGATGAGGATTGTTTCCTCAAGCGGCGCGCCCATAGTCCAGTAAAACCATTCGTCAACGTCAAGTTTGATATACCAATAGCCGCCGTATTGATAGCGATACCCGTATTGTCGGATAATTTCCACAAATCGCACAAAGTCATCATCTTGCGGACATTCTTTGCGCAGCATATAATAGTGCGGGTTTTGCGGCATAGTTTTTGCAAAATGCCAATTGCTTTTTTCAATGAGACGTCCGACAAATTCCCGGTCGTTTTGCGGCATAAGTTGACTGTCCATTAGATGTACATTCCTTTCAGATAACAATTGATGGCATGTTTTTTGAAGGAGCCGGAGCATTAATGCGGACGCGGGACTTGAAAAAAACTCCTGTTCGGGCGGTTTGTTCAACGGGGGTTAATACCATACATCAGGATCCTCAACTAACTGTGGAAACTTTTCTAACAAAAGGTTTTTGCCAAGTTGAATGCTTGCTTCCAGTGCTTCCGCAATCTTATCATCGCTCTGACCTGATAGGTCAAGGCAAGCATCGGCATTTTCGTAGCACAGGTTATTTGACGGTTCGAGAAATCCAATATACCCGCCAAACTTTTTTTGGAACTCGCTTGCTGTGCGTCCGTGTTTTTCAAAAAAGTAGCTCATAATACCGCCCCCTTAAGGATTTCTTCAAACTTGATTTTCGCCGGAGTAGTGCTTGACCTGAAAAATCGGTGGGCAATCCTACCACTGCCCACCAGACCCCGAAAGTGTGCTGACACACCTCTCAACGCCCCCACCATCAAGCAGGAGACGCTGTAAGTATATCACTTTTAACCGCCTCCTGCAAGCCCCACAAAAAGCATGAGGAAAATTATGGAAGATAACGGCGGAATCGAAATTTACACGCCGTATAGCAAGACCGGATCATCCCTGCAGGCCTGCGGGGATGATCCCAATCCATGTGCCGGCGGATATGGGGTTCAAGGAGCGGAAAGAGAAATATGTGGATGGGGCGGAGGCGGAAAATGCAGGAAATTCCCCGCAAACGCTTGACATTCCGCGCGAACGTGGTATAATAGATGACATGAACGATAACACGCGCGGCTTGGCGATGGGACTTCGCACCCCGCCCACGCATATCCTGACAGAGGACGAGATTGCGGAAGTCTTGAAAGAGGCTGAGGCAATCGGGGTTGACACCTCAATTTTGCGCTTCAATGAGGGGACTAGAACAAGTTTCTTTGACCCGCACAGAGAAATTCATGTTCGTGGTGATGTTCTGCCTGACCTACATTCAGATTCATCGAATAACAGGGATTATTTGTCAGTCCGCGCGGTGCTTGCGCATGAGTACTATGGGCATTATAGGAATGTTGA
Organism: Oscillospiraceae bacterium; assembly: GCA_031290105.1. GTDB lineage: Bacteria > Bacillota > Clostridia > Oscillospirales > Acutalibacteraceae > WRKY01. The sequence goes on along the minus strand of JAITOD010000051.1, from coordinate 21,856 downwards.
TTCCGAAGACCAGTACGTTCCAGGTGATTGGCGAGATGAGTTTCGAGCAAGTTATGATGCCGCAGTAAATGCGCCGAACCTTTCCGACCGAGACCGCGCAATGCTCATGCGGGATGCTTACGACAGGGCGTTAGAGGCAGGAGCAACGCTTGAATTTACCGAAGAAGCAAGGAGGATTTTGTATGGCTACTAACACAATGCCGTCTCTTCGTGAGCGGATGACATTGAATGCTGAGGAAGCCGAAGCTGTTTATGAGAAAATAACCAATCCAGAAAATAAAGTTATTTGTCCTCGTTGCGGCAATGAATTGGCATATTTTCCTGTTGGGAACTCTATTAGGATTGAATGCGCAACGCCAAATTGCATTGTCAGCGGCCTACGCGGAATCTAACCCCCAGCCGCCTACGGGCGGCTTTTGATTTGAAAGGACGGCGCCCGCGGGGATGATCCTAATGGGCACATTATATCTGCCGGGCACGTCAATGGCGAACTGCAATTATATGACCCGCAAGTTGGAGAAATAATAACCAAATCCCAAATTGCGGAATATGTAAAGCAATTCAAATTTCAAGAAATAAGATACGGCAAGAGAGAAACGACACCGCCCAAAATTTTAAGGGTGGATGACAAAAAATTCAATCCGGAAATGGTGAATGCAATTTTGAAGGGGCAAAGTCGTGACGTACGCAAGCATTAAAAAATTTACGATGAATCATATGGCTGTTAACATTGAGCGGCTTAAAGATTGGCATGACTACGAAGTATATACGCCAATATATGCCCGGGACGAAAACGGAAATGCACCGTGTGTAGGATTGCCATTAGTTTCACTGGTTAAAAATGACAAAATACGGTGGTCAACACCTAGTGAAGCAATGAAAATTTTAGCCACGCAACCCGATTATGATTGAAAGCTACCAAACCCCGCGCCGCGGAGCTTGGTCCTCGGCGAGAGCCTTTAGCACTTCACTCGCGGGATCATCCCCGCAGGCGCGGGGCTTGGGTACTTTACGCAAACTCTGCGGCGGTTTTTGGGGGATCATCCCCACGCATGCGGAGATCATCCTCGCGTCCATCACGGCGCTGCATTTTTTGAATATTCTAAAGTGCCCTGCCGAACGGCGCAAAAGTCGAGATGTATGCGGGATGTATAAAAAAGCCGTCGTCAAGGCGACTTAGTTATCGGTGATGTGTTACAGCTATTCATCGGCTATGCCCAGCCGCGCACGGACCTCTGCGGGAATTTTCCATTTAGGACACTCGGGATTCACTTCGTAGTGTGGGCAGTCAAAACATCGACCTGCCCAAAACTCACTTTTAGGTTCGCCGCCGTATGCCTTGCATGTGTGTTCCCATTCATGAGGAGCGGGGAAAGCAAAGTTAAGACAGGACGGACATAAACCGAATTTAATCTGCATAGGTGAAGAATCTATCTTTGCTTGCAAACTGTCTGTCATGATTTTGGAACCCCTTTCCACTGTGCTACGATAATCGTTTTGCCAGCGAATTTCTGTGCTTCAAGTATAGCATATTTAGATCCCTTTTGCAAGAAAACTTCATACTCATGCACGGGGTAGGCGATTGGATTTTGTATTGACATTCATTCGCGAAAAGGGTATAATATAGTTGAGATGATATAAATGACCGCAAATTCCGAAGCTTTATTTTGGCGAGAAAACATTAACTGGTATTTCATCAACAAAAACGGATTTCCGGTGATTAAAGCCGATGCGCCGGAGAGAGCAAAAAAGATTAAGCATTTAACAAACACAATAAACCCGGCTCCACGCCTTAGGGCGTACCGTCGCCGAATCGGACAGAAAGGACGGCTTGTCATGAATCTCTTTCGCCTAAAAGAACATACGAGCGACCACCTTTCTTACCTGTATCGCCCCGAGGGGCATGGGAATTGGGGCGAAATCCTCTACGATTTTGCGGAAGGCGAGGCGCATATTGTGACGCGCGCCGATGAAAATAGCTCTTGGCACGACAATCATGCGCTGTCAAAGGTGATGGAGTGCGCAAAAATGAAGAGTCTCCCGCTCGAATTCATACAAGCTTGGTACTAACAAAATCTGCTCCGTGGTTTGGCGAAAGTGGATTAGAAAAGCAATATCGCTTCGACCAAAACATTCAATACTTGATAGGTAACACATTAGAGGAGATTCCTTGATGAAAATCCCAGAATTGAAAGCTTTGCTTGAAAAACATAATATTCGACCTAGTGGTTACACGCTCTATCCGAACAAATATGGTCACAATGAGTGCGATATAGTCATAGCGAAAGAAAACGGGATGTGGAAAGTTTTTGGCCAAGAAAGATACGAAGAGTTCAATGTTACTTTCCACGCCACGGAAGAAGAAGCTTGCGCGCAGTTTTTGCGAATGGGATACCCCGAACTGGCAAATTCGCAATAAAAAATCAATCAAACCAGCTCCACGCCTTACAGGTCGCGGAGTTGTTTTTATACCCAAAATCAGGGAGGAACAATGTACACGTTCAACCAACTGGCGGGAATTAAACCGCCGGACACATCACGAATGGCCAAAACCGCCGACATGAAATTTGAAGTCCGCAAAGCAGATAACGAAAAGCAACAGGCATTCGGCTGGGCAAGCGTTTCCCAAACAGCAGACGGCGAAACGCTGGAGGACTTGCAGGGCGACACAATCGCGCCGGATGAGCTAGAGCAATCGGCATACCGGTTTGTTGAGTTCGAACGCAAAGCCGGGGAAAGGCATGAAACGGTTGGATGCGGCGTTTTGATTGAATCCTGCGTGTTCACCAAAGATAAAACAGAAGCAATGGGCATTCCAGAGGGAACGGTTCCTGTTGGCTGGTGGGTTTTACTTCTTCTGCAGCCATGATTTTACCTCCATTTATAGCCTGTCGGCTTTATCCTTGCGCAGTTTTATGCCTTAAGCACGTTTTGGGCATGAAAAAGCCACCCTTGTGGGGTGGCTTTGGTTCGCGTGGTTATTTTAAGCCGCTAAATACGTCCTTGTGTGCGGAGTTTCCTCAAACACAATTCCTTTTGGCGTAATTTCAACCAAAAGGGTGGCCGCAGGCAACGTGTCAAGGTCGTTGGTAAGCCCCTCGGGTTTAACAGTGTTTGAGCTTGGGTCGCCAAACACCGCGCCCTCTTTGCTCCACGAAACCCTCTGGTGGCGCAATTTGTCTTCCGATAGTCCGTGATTGCGGCAGTATTCAGCGGAAATGTTAATGAAAAACTCTCTCCAATCTGAGATAGTCATGTCTTACTCCTTTTCAAATATCCTTCTTCGTCCGACAGAATTATAATTATGCTTCGGCTTTGACGGAAGGCGTTCAGTATATACATATCGCTGTCAGGAGCCTGCAAAACAGCTGTGTCAACTCCCGGGTGCGTGTGCCCGCTCCAGCGCCAGCCGTATGGTTTTTTTCATTTCTCGAGAATACACTTTAGGAGTAACTTCCTGCGGCATATTCAAAAAATTTCCGCCTCGTCACCCTCCTTCTTCGCTATTGTATCACCACCCGTTGCATTTGTCAACTCAGGCACAGCAAGCGTTCGCTCGCGCCACGGGTCGCACCGCAAGACGTCGGCGTGCCGGATTTCATCGAAAATATGAGCTGTCTGATTGTTTTCGAGCTGCTGCGTCTGCTCACAAGCGGCGCAGTCATCAAAAAGTGTAAATACTGCGGGAATTATTTCGTGCCGCAGGGGCGGTCTGGCGCAGTGTTCTGTGAACGAATCGCGAATAGCGAAGCCAAGCCTTGCCGCAAAATCGGCGCGCTCAAACTGCACAAGGCGGCAAAGGCGGACAATCCCATTCACGAGGCGCACCGGAAGGCCTATCGCCGCATGAACGCCAAGGCGCGGACGAAACGCGTTACGCAGGGCGAGTTTTTTTTTCGTGGTCGGAGGAAGCGAGGGAAAAACGGGATGCCTGTCTGCGCGGGGAGCCGGATTTTGCAGAGTTTCAAGTGTGGTTGGATGGGGATAAGGGTAAATGAGCGAAAATGGGTTGTGTTGCGAGCGGTTTTGTGGTAGAATAAAATAGCGATATAATTTGCAGAATGGCGCGCAAATGAACACAGAAATCTTTTCCGGCAAGGCGGAGGCATATGCCAAGGCGCGGCCGGGCTATCCGCAAGCGGCAATGAACTACATATGCTCACCGGCACAGCCCGGTTCGGTTTTTGCGGATATTGGTGCGGGTACGGGAAAATTCACGCTGTTGCTTGCAATGAGCGGGGAACAGGTATTTGCGGTTGAACCTAACGCCGATATGCGTACACAGCTTGCGGTGACGCTTCAATCATTTCCGAATGCAAAAATCGTTGACGGAACGGCAGAAAACACAACCCTGCCCGACCATAGTGTAGATGTCATTACCTGTGCACAGGCACTTCATTGGTTTGACCCGTACGAGTTTCGGGCGGAGTGCCGCCGCATTGGAAAACAAGGCGGTCTGATTATCGCCGTGTATAATAACACGCCCGGCGGCAGCAGTATTGCCCACAGCAAGCTGTCTACCGATGTGTTTTTCAAAAATCCGACTGTGCAGGAATTCTCCAATCCAATCTATTATACTCGTAAACACTGGCTCACCTATATGACGTCTCATTCGCACGACCCATTGCCGACTGATTCCGGCTACACTGCGCATATTGCCGAAATGAATGCGGTGTTTGACCGTGAAAGCAAGGACGGGCTACTGTTACGCGAGGTTGTAACGAAGGTTTACAGTGAGGTGTTGGCATGAGCTCTCTACTCGCCCAAGCAAATGACCTGCTCAAAAACGGCGGATTAGCTCACCGTGTTACTGACCTTGCCAACCGGCGTAAGGGAAAGCTGATTTTAATCATGCATCGCACCGCCACCAAGTGGAACGCCATACAAGCGGACGCACGGCGCTTCAACATCCCCACCGCCAACATCGCTGCGTTTGGCGACGATTACAACGACATTGAAATGCTGAAAAACTGCGCCGACTGCAAGGCGCAGCGATTTCCGTTGTCGCTGATTGTGAAAGCGAGGAAAATATGACCAAAACCGAACTTATTCAAGGCTTTCACCGCTTAGGCGTACAGCATGGAATGGCGTTGGAGGTGCATAGCTCGCTCAGTAGCTTTGGATATATTAGCGGCGGCGCAAACACAGTAATTGAAGCCTTGATGGAAGCGGTTAGTGCTGATGGTGCAATCGTTATGCCGTCGTTTACTATTTCTGCATTAATGCCGTTGACCGACGAAGACAAACAGCTTGACATTGCGGAAAAAAGCCGAATTTTGCGTGAGGAAGACTTCACTGCCAACAACGGCTTAGGCGTGATTGCAAATACCTTTCGTGACAGAGCGGACACCGTTTTAGGGAAAGGAACATTCCGCGTTTGTGCGTGGGGAAAGAATGCCGAACTTCACGCCGCTTACGGCTTTGGACAGATTATTGAGGATGGCGGATACGCGCTTTTACTCGGTGTGGATATTTACCGAATGTCTTCTATGCACTATATGGAAGACGATATGCCGCCAGAGTTAAAACAAAAATTTGCGCCCACACCGAAAGCGCGCGCAAAATATCCTGAAAACGAGTGGTTGATCGACGGGTGGGTGCCTTTCAACAAACCATGGTATGAAATTCAGGACGAAGCGTATCGCGCAGGATTGATAAAAGACGGTATGATCGACAACGCAAAATGTATGTTGTTGCCGGTCAAACCGGTGGTTTCGCTATATCGAAAAGCGTTACAGGAACGCCCGATGGCACTATATGGATTGGAGTATGTGGAATGAACCTAATCATAAATCATTTCGTCTACACAGACTCGAATGTTTGTCACAAGTCCGACCCAACGCATTTGATTGACCTCTTTCAGATGCTCGGTCACGCCCTGTGCTTTCATCATCTGATCGACGCCGTGTTCCGACTGCTTTCATAAAATTTTTGATGATACTTCCTTATCGTACCCTTTGTTTGTGGGGGTGGTTTTGGTTAACACGGTTATTAAGTTTCAAATACCTCTTACTGTCTCGAGTATGCAACCATCAGTTTTGCAGCGAATAACATAGCTGTTTCCTTCTCCCTCGCATACAATAGCATTGCCGCAGCGCGGGCAAACTATGTCAGTATGACCGTTGAAGAACATTTCTTTGTCTGCTCGCGCAAGCAACAAAGCTTCTTCTTTTGTGGTGTCAAAAGCTACCATTGCAGTACCCCTTCCATAAATTTGTTGTGTTTTATTATAATGGGCACCGCGTTTGCCCGTTCAATAGCATCCGGAAGCAAGAACCGCCGGTCTTCATCGCTAAGCCGCCAAATACGTCCTTGTATGCGGCGTTTCCTCAATGAGCAGCCCCTGGGGGGTGAGTTTAACTAACAGTGTCGGCTTCAAACGGGTTTCCATATCGTTTGTCAGTCCGTCGGGCAAAACATCATTTGATTCGGGGTCCGCAAACGCTGCGCTAATCCCGTCCGCATAAGCTAAGACTTGATTGCTAAGCTTTTCAACGGAAAGATTGTTTTTTCTACAGTATTCCACCGCGACATTGAAGAAGAAGTTTCTCCAGTCGGCGTGTTTCATTTTTTGCATATCCAATCAACTCCTATGAAAATACATAATGACCGCCGTCTTCACTGTAAATTGCACTTGATTCTTGGGAAAACTGCCGTAAAATTGAAATGTCTGACTTTGACGGCATTCGTGCCAATTCATCAACTCCTAAGTGTGTGTGCCCGCTCCAACGCCAGCCGTCTGCGGCCAAGCTATGCGAGGGCGAGGCTTTGCTCACGGCTTAGGCGGTCAATTTTGGTCACACTGTGCCCCCTGCTCCCGCTCCATGGCTCTCTTTCATATAGACGTGCCGTCCGGAAAGTCAAATTCGTACCGATACGTTCCCCCCAACGCTTCCGCAATGAACTCAAGCTCCTCGTGCGTGAATTTTCCGGTCTTCAATCGATAGCCAAAAGTCTGTGGCGAACTGCCTAGGCGCCTTGCAAGCTCCGCTTGGCTTATACCCGCATAAGCCAAAGCCAATGAAAATTTTTTCCCAAATGTCATGTTTTACCCCCGAAAAATATCAAGTTCATACGCTTCCTTACAGTATAGCATAAAAATTTGACGCTGTCAATAGAAACATTTATGAACAAATCATAAGCTTTTACTAAAATATCAAAAATCGCTTGACAATGCAAAAGATTTCTGTTATACTATACATACAGTCCCCCGAAAAAGGTGCTTACGACACCTCTCACTTACCCCACCGATAGCAGGACGCCCACAGTATACCACATACTGCCGCCTCCTGCAAGCCCCACAAAAAGCAGGAGGAAAATTTTGGAAATCAGAGTAATAGAAAACGCCGGCAAAATCGAGGTTTACACGCCGTATAGCAAGACGGGATCATCCCCGCAGGCGCGGGGCTTAAACGCCCAAATATTTCATTGTAAATGGCGTTTCTTCGAACACGATTCCTTTCGGCGTAATCGCTATAGCTAGAGTCGGCGCAGGTTGTGTATCCAAATCGTTTGATAACCCAAACGTAGGCTTTTTTTCGCCGAATTCGGTTCGGCAAATATTGCCAGCTCATGGCTCCACTCAACATCTTGCTTTTTAAGCTTTTCGACAGATAGTCCATTTTGTGCGCAATACTCCACAGCAAGGCTCAAAAAGAATTCTCGCCAGTCGTTCATAGACATAAACTACCCCTTTCCAAAAGTCCGTCTTTGCCTGACAGGAAGATCATCCCCACAAATCTGCGGGAATGATCCTGCCTGTCAGAGCATATTAACCTCAAGCAGACGCGCCGCCGAACAATCCGCCAAGAACGTCCAGAATAGTCTTCAAGCCGCCGCTGATATCAAGACCCAAAAACTTCAGCACTGAACCGGCAAGGGCGTCTGCCAACACTGCCAACCAATCCAACATGGTAAATTCCTCCTCCCGCATTTTGTTAGGAAGCTACTCGCAGATATTATATCATGCCGACGCGGCATTGTCAATAATGAACAATCAGTTATAGCTCAAGATATATTTTATAGCAAACGTGCCCTTGCTCCCGCAAATAGTGCATATTCACTCAGCCAAGATCTCCAACGCCGCCTTAAGCACCGCCAGCTGGTCGTCCTGCGGCAGAAGACTCAAAGCAATGTGGGTTTTGCCCTTGGCGCTCAGCTTAACGCGCCCGGAAAACCGCTCCGTCAGGGCGCGGAAACAAACGGGGTCAAGCTCCGTCATAAAAAGTATAATCCGCTTGCCGTCGCGGCGGATTTCGGGAATTCGCAGGTGCTCCGCGGCCGCTCGCAGCAGGGCGATTTGTATCAAGCCCATCAGCGCAGCGGGCGGCTCGCCAAAGCGGTCAAGCAATTCGTCCGTCACGTCCTGCGCGTCGGCGGCGGAACGGATTTCCGCAATGCGGCGGTAAATCCCCAGGCGCTGCGGCACGGAACTGATGTAGCCGTCGGGGATATGCGCGTCCACAGGCAGGTCGATCAGGCAGGGCACGGACGCTTCGGCGCTCCCCTCCCCTTTCATCTCGCGCACAGCTTCCTCCAGGATTCGCAGGTACATTTCGTAGCCCACGGCCTCAACGTTCCCGCTCTGCTGTGCGCCAAGGATATTGCCTGTGCCACGCAGCTCAAGGTCGCGCATGGCAATTGCAAAGCCGCTGCCAAACTGCGTGTATTCGCGGATTGCGGCAAGGCGGCGCTGAGCGATTTCCGTCAGCTCTTTGCCGCGCCGAAAGGTGAAATACGCGCTCGCACGCCGCGCACTTCTGCCAACGCGCCCGCGGATTTGGTGCAGCTGGGAGAGCCCGAACCGGTCCGCGTCCTCAATAATCAGCGTGTTAACGTTGGGCACGTCCACGCCTGCCTCGATTATGGTTGTGCAAACCAATATGTCTATCTCACCCTCAAGCAGCCTGCGCCAGATGTCCGACAGCTCCTCCTCGCGCATTTTGCCGTGCCCCACACCAATCCGCGCTTCGGGCAGCAGCTCTTGCAGCGTCTCCGCCGTTTTATGGATGCTCTCCACTCGATTGTGGAGGTAATATACCTGACCGCCGCGGCGCAGCTCCGCCCGGATTGCCTGCGCCAACAGCCCCTGGTTGTGCTCCAGCACATAGGTTTGGACGGGGTGACGGTCCTGCGGAGCCTCCTCCAGCGTGGACATATCGCGCACACCGCTCATTGCCATGTTGAGTGTGCGCGGAATCGGCGTGGCCGTAAGTGTCAGTACATCAACATCGGGGAAGCGCTCCTTCAGCTTTTCCTTTTGCTCAACGCCAAAGCGCTGCTCCTCGTCAACAATCAGCAACCCCAAATTATGGAACTGCAAATCTTTCGTGAGTATGCGGTGCGTGCCGATAAGGAATTCAATACTGCCGCGCTTCAAGCCCTCAAGCGTTTTTTTCTGCTCCGCCGCCGAAACAAAGCGCGAGAGCATTCGCACGTCTATCGGGAAGCCGTCAAAGCGCGCCTTTGCCGTTTGATAATGCTGGAGCGCAAGGATTGTGGTTGGCACAAGCATAGCGCATTGCTTGCCCTCCGCAGCGCACTTAAACGCCGCACGCAGAGCCACCTCCGTTTTGCCAAAGCCAACGTCGCCGCAGAGCAGCCTATCCATGGGGTGCGGGCTTTCCATGTCCTGCTTGACTTGGTCTATACAGCGCAGCTGGTCGGCAGTTTCTTGATAAGGAAAACGGGCGGCGAAATCCTGCTGCATATCGTCGTCCGAGGCAAAGGCGTGACCGGGCGCGGCGGCTCGCTTTGCGTATAGCGCGATGAGCTGCTTGGCGATGTCCTTCACCGCTCCGCGCGCGCGGAATTTTGCTTTCTCCCACTCACCGCCGCCAAGGCGCGAAAGCTTAACAGGGCGGTCGTCGCTGTGGGGACCGATATACTTCGTCACCTGGTCCAGTTGGGTGACGGGGACGTAAAGCACGTCGCGCTTATCGTAGCGTATTTTGATGTAATCCTTGATTGCGCCGCCCGCCTCAAGCCGCGTCACGCCGTCAAATACGCCGATTCCGTGCACCGCGTGGACTACGTAATCTCCCGCGCGCAGCTCTTCAATCCCCGTGAACGCGTTTTTGGAATTATGCTTAACAGCGGCTCTGCGGCGGGGACTGCCCTCAGCTTTTTGCGCGGCGGAAAACAGCGTAAAGCCGCCCTGCTCATACGCAAAGCCTGCAGAGAGAGCGCCATGCAGGACGCTGACGGTGTTTTGCGGGAATTCTGACGGTATGCTGCGAAAATGCACGGCGGGAACACCGTCACGCGCAAGGTCGGCGGCGAGGGCTTCTGCCGTTTTTTCGGTCTGCGCAATGACGCAGATTGTTTGCGGAATGTGATTGGCATAATCTGCGCTCTGCGCGTCTTCCCGCAGACCTTGTCCGCCCTGCTCCAAAAGCGGAAGAATATCCTCACGCAGAACGGAGAGTGATCCGCTCCAGGCGGCGGGCTGCTGGGCGTTCACGCTGAAGAGCTCCGTTACCGGGGTATCGAACGAACCGCGCGGAAAGGTATCGAGAAATAGCGTGCGGCGGTGCTCATATTCGCCGAGAATCTGCGTCCAGTCAAGCGTATGCGCCGCAACAAACTCATTGACGGCTTTATGCTTGCCGCGCGCGCTTTCCTGCACAAGCGTTTGGGCGGCGGTTTCGCTCAGAAGCTCCTGCGCCGCGCGGAAGGACTCCTTGACCGAAAACGTTTCGCTGACGGCAAGGATTGCATCGGGGAGGTAATCGAAGAGCGTCGACGAGTGCGCGGTGTTGGCCTTGCCTGCAACTCCCGGCACTGCCGACTCGCGAACTTCCGCAGAGGGCGGAATCCGCGCAGAGGAAAGTGACTCGCCGCGCCGCTGTGTTTCCGGATCGAACGCGGCAAGGGTATCGAGGGTATCGCCCCAAAAATCAAGGCGATACGGCTGCGCCGCACCGGGCGGATAGACGTCCAGAATCCCGCCGCGCAGGCTGAACTGCCCCGCGCCCTCAACTTGATCACAGCGAGTATAGCCGCCCAAAACAAGGCGCTCTGTCAAATCCGGCAGATGGTAATCACTGCCAACCCGCACATCCAGCACCATGCCCGAGAGTGTCTGCGGGTCAAGTGTGCGCTGAGCCGCCGCCTCGGCAGTGGTCACTACGGCACTGCATTCCCCGCGCAGCAGGGCGCTCAGCACGCCGATTCGCTTCTGCTCATATTCGTGCGAATGGGCGTCGCCGCCAGTGAAAATCAGTTCACGCGCGGGATAAACCAACGCCGCGCAGCCCAGCGCCTGCATATCCGCGGCAAGGCGCGCGCAGGAGCCTTCGTCCGGCGCAAGGAGGATTAGCTTTGCGTTCAGCGCAACACAAACGGACGCGCACAGGTGAGCCTTGTGCACGGCATAAAGTCCCGTCACGCCCAACGGGCATCGCCCCGCGCGGAGGGTTGCGGGAATTCCGCGCAGCTCCGGCAGGGTTTCAATCAGTTTTGTATATGCGTTATGCATACGCATATTATAGCAGATTTTTGCGCACTGCGCAAGCGAATAATGTCGCAACACTTGCCGAAATGCCGAATATGTGGTATACTTTTGCCAAAAAGCAAGTTATACAGGAGGCAATCGTGGAGAAAATCAGCACGCAAGGTATGCGCTTTGTGGATGAATATGGACGCGAGCGGATTTTTCGCGGAATCAACCTCATTGATAAGAAACCGCATTTGGGCAAAAAAGTCATATTCAAGTATCCGGTGGACGACGCATATCTGCAGCGCTGCCAATCGTTGGGCTTCAACCTCATTCGCTTGGGTGCACTTTGGGACGTGTTTGAGCCGCAGCCGGGGCAATATAATGAGGAATTTTTGGACGAGCTTGGTGAAATTCTTGACCGCTGCGCCAAATATGGAATCTACGTTTTTTTGGACGTACACCAGGACGTTTGGGGCGAGGCGGCAAACAAAGGCGGCAGCGGCGCGCCTGCATGGGCTACGCTGACGGACGGCTATAAGGTGAAAAATACACGCTTTGTGTGGAGCGAGGGGTATTTTTTTCGCAAGGCGGTGTGGGCGGCTTTTGACAATTTTTGGGGCAACGCGCCGGTACAGGGCAAGGGTTTGCAGGATTGGTACGCCGATTTGTGGCGACATTTGGCTGCGCGATTCAAGGACAAACCCGCACTTTTGGGCTACGAGCCGATGAACGAGCCGTTTTCGGGGCGGCTTGGCGGCAAGACTTTTCGCCGGCTGATTGCGTCGCTGGTCAAGGTTGTGTTGACGGACAAGCGCGTGAAAATCGGCAAGCTGCTGCATGACGCGCGGAAGAACCCGAACCATGTACTGGACCAAATCAACGGCGATGTTCTGCTGGATATTGCCGCCGTGTGCGCTCCTTTGACACGTGATTTTGACGAAAATCGTTACAACCCGTTTCTGAATAAAATCACAAGCGCCATCCGCGAGATCGATCCCGGTCACACCGTTTTTGTGGGGGACAGTTATTGGTCGAACATCGGGATTCCGTGCTTTGGCGGACCGATTGCGCCCGGCGGTGCGCGCGAAAGCAACCAGTGTTTCACGCCGCACGCTTACGATTTCACCGTGGACACTCCTGCATACGAGTTTGCAAATAACGACCGCGTCGGCGGGATTTTTGCCGAACATCGGCGTGCGCAGGAGCGGATAAACGCTCCGGTAATCGTGGGTGAATGGGGCGGCGGCGGCGAGGGCACAAACTGGTATCCGCACATTTCATCTCTGCTGGATTTGTTTGAAAAAAACAAGTGGAGCAACACATATTTCTTCTATTTAGAGGACGCGGAGGAAATGGCGTACCGCAACAAGGTAGAGGTTGGCAAGCAGGATTTGTTCGAAATACCCTTGGCAAGCGAGGTGCTGAGCCGTCCATTTCCGATGGCGGTTGGGGGCGAAATTGAGCGCTACCACTATGACGAGACGGGGCGCACTTTCGAGCTGGTATTTACGCAAAGTGAAGTCTGCTCCGCACCGACGGAGGTGTTTTTGCCCTCAGCGCCAAAAGAAGTGCAGGTCAGCGGCGGAGAACACGAGGTCGAGCCATACGGCGGCGGATTTTGCATAAAGTGGCAGACAGTGCCCGGAGTGCACAGCCTAAATGTGCGGATTTAATGTTGAATATCGTCTCATGATGTTGTGCATCTCATGTGACAAAATTGCGCGCTTTATGCGACAATATTGGCCGCAATTTTGCAATCTGAATATTATCACACTCCGGCGCGGCGCATGAATTCCGCTTCGTCGATAATCGTCACGCCAAGCGATTGCGCCTTTGTGAGCTTGGAGCCCGCGTCCTCGCCCAGCAAGACAAACGAGGTTTTTTTTGAGACCGAGGAGCTAACCTTGCCGCCGCGCTGTTCGATGATTTCCGCTGCCGCCGCCCGACTTAGGGTCGGTAGGGTGCCGGTGAGAACGAACGTCTGCTCCGCAAACACCCCCTGCGCGTCGTTTCGCTCCAGCGAGTGGAAATTCACGCCGGCCGCTTCCAAAGAATCCAGCAATTCTGCAGTTTCCTTGAGTGCGAAAAAGTCTGCGGTGCTCTGCGCCATCACCGCGCCGAATCCGTCGATTTCCAGAATCTGCTTTGCGGAGGCGGCGGCTAATGTGCGCAAATCACCAAAGCGCCGCGCAAGCAATTTGCCGGCTTTCTCGCCAATATGACGGATACCCAAGCCGAAAATCAGGCGGGCAACGTCATTTTTTTTGGAATTTTCTACAGATTTGACGAGATTCTCGCTCGAAAGTTCTACGTTTTTGCCAAGTACCTGTAGGCTCTCCTTGCTCATTATATATAGGTCGGCGGGGGTTTTGAGTATGCCTTCTGCGACGAGTTTTTCGACAATTGCGTCACCAAAGCCATCAAGCGCCATTGCCGTACGAGAACAAAAATGCACCAAGTGGCGCACAGTTTGAGCAGGACATGCCGCGTTCACACACCGCAAAGCCGCCTCGCCCTCCTCGCGCAAGGTCGCCGCGCCGCACGACGGACAAGCTTTCGGCATTTGGTATGGCTCCGAACCCTCGGCGTGCTTAGTCACTCGCAGGAGTTCGGGGATGATTTCGCCGGCCTTGCGCACCAAAATCCTGTCGCCAAGGCATAGCCCAAGCTCCGCGATTCTGTCCTGATTATGCAGCGTTGCGCGGGCAACCGTCGTCCCGGCAAGCAGCACAGGCTCCAGCACTGCCGTGGGGGTCAGCACACCCGTGCGCCCAACCTGCACAACAATATCAAGCAGCGCGGTCTCCTTTTCCTCCGGCGGGTATTTGAACGCCAACGCCCATTTTGGGTATTTTGCGGTGCTGCCAAGGTCACGCCGCGCCACAATATTGTTGAGTTTTATCACGGCGCCGTCCATATCAAAATTGAGATTGCCGCGCTGTTCCCCTATGTGTTCCAGCTCCGCCATGACTGATTCCGGCTTGCTGAAAATGTGATAGAACGGCACAGTCGGGAAACCAAAATCGCGCAGCGCATCCAACGAAGCGGAGTGCGTCTGCCACTGTGCTCCCTCAACTTTTTGCACATTGAACACAAACAGCGAAAGCCCGCGCCGCGCAGTAATCGCCGCGTCTTTTTGGCGGAGCGAACCCGCCGCCGCATTGCGCGGGTTTTTGAACGGGCTCTCACCTTGCTCGGTCTGCTCGGCAACAAGGCGGCGGAAAACCGAGAGCGGCATATAGACCTCGCCGCGTACCTCAAGCATGGCGGGAGCGTTTTTCAGCTTTTGCGGCAAATCGGCAATCGTGCGCAGATTTTCGGTCACGTCCTCGCCAACGATTCCGTCGCCGCGGGTTGAGCCGCGCACAAATTCGCCGTTTTCGTATTCAAGCGAAACAGACAGCCCATCAATTTTGGGTTCAAGCACAAACTCCGCATCCGCTGATTGGCGCCGGACCGTCTGCAAAAAGCTCAGCACTTCGGCAGTATTGAAGGCATCGCGCAGGCTCTCCATCGGTACATCGTGACGCACCGGGGAAAACTTAGCGCTCGCGCGCCCGCCGATTCGCCGCGTTGGAGAAGCTGCGTCCGCAAGCTCCGGATGCTCCTCTTCAATCAGCAAAAGCCGGCGCTGCAGGGCGTCATACTCGCTGTCGGAAATTTCCGGCGCATCCAGCTCGTGATAAAGCCGGCTGTGCCGCTCCGCCTGGGCGCGCAACTCGCGGTATTCCCTCTCCACAGACTCTTCCGCCATTAAATTCTCCCCTGCCGTTTACTTACACAAAAGCGGGATACAGGGGCTAAGCCCATTCCTGTATCCTGCCTTTAGTATACATGCACAAACCGGGTGCAGCAATTTGCCGCCCAATCAGTGCTTTGTTATTTGCTGAACGGAATCTCTAACCCGCCGAGTTTAATCCCCGCGATTCCCCACAGGAACGCTGTGAGCTTCTCGATTATCGGAATGACGATACCAAAGAAGCCGCCCTCTTTTTCCGGGTTAATATGCAGACCAACAACGCCGTTTTGGGTTATCTCGGCGGCTCTTTCAAGCGTTGCCGCGGCGTCAGTGATGCGTTTGCTGTCCGCAATACCGCCAATGGTTGCGCCCGCGGAGTAGCTGTTATCTTTATAAATGGCAACCGCGTCGTAGTAAGCCACGAGCATACGTGCCCAGCTTTCCTCGGTGTAGTAGCTCTGGCTGCGGAAGGCCGCAACGGCAATGGCAGCCTTGAGCGGATCCTTGACACCGGAGACCAGTTTTTCATTGATAGTGAATGTGCCTAAAGCCTCCCCGCTGATGCCGTCGTCTGTTATATATTTGACGGTTACAGTGAAATCCGCAGGAAGCGCGGTGCCTGAAGGCGGCTGGAAAGCGAAGAAGTTCTTATTCTGCTCGTGGTTATAGTCGGCCGTGTTAAGCGGCGTAAGGCCTCCGTCTTCAGAAACCGACCATGTGTATCTCACATTGCCTTTAAACACTTTGTCGTCGGAAGTATATGGCGTCGCATTGAAACGGTAAAGAGCGGAATTGGCGATTACCCCCATCTCGAACGTACGCTCCAGGGCGACGCGGCCAAGCACCTCGGGGTCGGCGGCGGAAACCGCAAACCCGCAAAAACTCAACAGGAAAATCGCCGCCAGCGACAGGCTGAGTATCTTTTTCATTAAGCTTCTCCTTTTTTCAGGCGATTACCTCCGCCTGATATAGTCAACGCGCACAGCGGCTTATATCTTGAAGATGCTGTTGCGCAAATCCGCCATGATTTCAGAGAGGTCTCTATCGCGGCTGATGAACATAACATACTGGATGATCTCCATGATCAGCATAAAGAAGCTGGCAATGCTGCCTTTTTCCGCGCCGGCGACTTTCACGAGCTGGTCGATTGCAACTTGAAGAGCAACAGTCATATCGTCAACCTGGAGTTGGGTTGCGTCATAGTTGGCAATGAGATCTTTTGCAGCGTCACGCACAAGCTTAAAGACCTCCCATGTTTCCGCAGTGTACTCGCCTTCAAATTTCCACGCCGCGTTTTTTTCATAGAGGGCTTTGAGGGCTGTTTTGTCGGCCGGCTCAGCGATAACAAACAGCACGGGCGCATAGACAATCTCCAGCTGGGTGGTGGCATTGAGATAGCGGAAACCGATGTAATAGCTGCCATAGTTAAGGTTGACGGTCAATTTATTGCGTTCCTCAATCCTAATTCCGCCCGGGATGGCTGCACTTACTCCGGTATCGAGATCGGTGATAGTCCAGGTGTAAGTAGCGATGGCGCTTTCGACGGGGACTACCGCCTCGAACTTGAACACGCCGTAAACGGTTACGCTGTTTTCGAAGATTGCCTCGCCGGGGCTTGTGCGGCGAATGCCGTACTCAATAGAATCGCCCGCAGCGCTGGCACCCGCAGCGCCCAGCGAGCCGATGACGAACAGCACCGCGAAGAACAGGCAAAGGGCTTTTTTAAGGGATTTCATGGGAATGAACCTCCTGTTTTGAATTCTTGGAAGGGCGCGTTATAGACCGCCCGGTTTCCTTAATGTGCAGTATACCAAAATCAGCAGAAAATTGCAAGCGGATTTTGCACATATGACGGAAAGTTTCAAATCTGTAAACAAATTGGAAACAAAATACTCCGCCGAAAGAGCGGCGAAAGATTTTTCAGATTACAGATTGTGCAGCATCTAGAATCTAACCTTGCCCGTCTTCCAGATTCCGTCGGCATATTCACGCACGGCGCGGTCGGCGGCAAATCGCCCTGCTCCGGCGATGTTGGCAAGGCTCATGCGGTTCCAAGCAAGGCTGTCCGTCCAGAGCCGTTCGGCGTTCCCGCGCACGCGGCTGTAGTCGGCATAATCGGCAAGCACCATATACGGGTCCCAGTTCTTGATAGCTTCCGTCAGCTCGCGGAAAATCTGCCCGGCGATTCCGCTCTGGTTGGCAAAATCCAGCAGACGGCGCAGCTCGGCGTTGTTGTTGTAATAGCGCGTCGGCTCATATCCGCGCCGCTGGAGCTCCACAACGTCCCTCTCGCGCATACCGAATAGGAGGATATTCTCTTCATCTACCGCTTCAAGAATCTCCACATTTGCGCCGTCAAGCGTGCCGATTGTGATTGCGCCGTTCAGCATAAGCTTCATGTTGCCCGTGCCGCTGGCTTCCGTGCCGGCAAGGCTGATTTGCTCGCTGAGCTCTGCGGCGGGCATAAGCTCCTCCGCCATGGTGACGGAATAATTTTCCAGATACACCACCTGCATATAGGGCGCAACCTGCGGGTCTTTTGCACAAAGCTCGCCAAGGGCGCAGATGAAGCTGATGATCTTTTTGGCGATGAAATAACTGGGCGCAGCTTTGGCGGCAAACAAGTAGGTATGCGGCACCCACGGCCCGGAGGGGTTATCCTTTATGGCAAGGTATCGCGCCAAAATCTGGAAAGCGTTTAGGTGCTGGCGTTTATACTCATGCAGACGCTTGACCTGAACGTCGAATAAGGAATCTGGGTCAAGGACGATGCCGGACTGCTTTTGGATGCGGCGGGCAAAATCCCGCTTGTTGAGCTGCTTGATTTCGGCAAGCTTTGCCAATACGGACGCGTCGTCACGGTAGGCGGCAAGCTTTTCAAGCGCTTCGCCGTGCAGGACGTAATCGTCGCCAATCAACTCGCTGAGGAAGCCCGCCAAGCGCGGGTTGGACTGATTGAGCCAGCGGCGGTGGGCAATACCGTTGGTGACGTTGCCGAATTTTGCGGGCGTTAGGGAATACATATCACTAAAAACGTCTTTCTTGAGGATTTCGCTGTGCAGCGCGGAAACCCCGTTGACGTGGTGGCAGGTCCGGACGCACAGGTTGGCCATGCGCACAACGCCGTCCGCAAGGATTGCAACGCGCTCAACCAGACCTGCGTCCTGTGTTTTCTCCCAAACCTCCTTGCGCAGGCGGTTATCAATCTCCTTGATGATATCATAAAGGCGCGGCATAAGGCGGCTGACAAGCTCCTCCTGCCAACACTCCAGCGCCTCTTTCATGACGGTGTGATTGGTGTACGCAAAGGTTTTGGTGACGATTGACCACGCGCCGTCCCAGCTGTAGCCGCACTCGTCCAGCAAAAGGCGCATAAGCTCGGGAATCGCCATTGCGGGGTGAGTGTCGTTGATGTGCAGGGCGGCCCGCTCGGGCAGTGAATCAGCTGAACCGAAGCGGCGGATATGGCTTTTGAGGATATCCTGCACGGACGCGGAGACCAGGAAATACTGCTGACGCAGGCGCAGACTTTTGCCCTCCGGGTGGTTATCGGCAGGGTAGAGCTGCTTGCTGATGATTTCCGCCATAGCTTGCTTTTCAACGGCGCGCAGATAATCGCCCTGATTGAACATCGCCATATCCATCGCGTCCGCCGTGGCTGACCACAGGCGCAGCAGACTTACGCCCTTGCCGTCCTTGCCGGCTACATAAAGGTCGTGCGGCACCGCCTTGACGGTGTGTGCGTCAACCAGCTCCACCTGATGATAGGAACCATCCCAGGACTCCTGCAGCGTGCCCTCAAACTGCACACACACCGCCTCGTCCTCTCGCGGGACCAACCAGACACGTCCGCCGGGGAGCCAAAAATCGGGCATCTCTGTCTGCCAACCGTCAACCAGCTTTTGCGTAAAAATGCCGTATTCATAAAGTATTGAATAGCCCGTGGCGGGGTAACCTTGGGTCGCCAGCGCGTCAAGATAGCACGCCGCAAGCCGCCCCAAGCCGCCGTTGCCCAAGCCCGCGTCGGGTTCGCAGTCATAGAGCTTTTCCAGCGAAAAATCCCACGCGGCAAGGGCTTCCTTGGCGCTTTGCGTCATGTTCAGGTTATAGAGACTGTTTTTCAGCGAACGCCCAAGCAAAAACTCCATGCAAAGGTAATAGACCGTTTTGCAGCCCTGCTCGCGTCCCTTTTGGCTGAATTCCTCCCGCCGCGCCTGCATTTCGTCACGGCAGATTAGCGCCAGCGCCTCATACATCTGCTTGTCCTCCGCCTCCTCCGGCGTGACGCCATAGAAACGCAGGAGCTTTTTCTCAATTTCTTTTGCCAATCCGTTTGCGCCGTTAGCAGCCATAAAAGCAGTTCCCCTTTCAGACTTTTGTGAATTGTGCATAATATTATCAGCGCCAATTTGTGCATAATGCCATTGTTTTGGCTTTCCTTATAGTATACATGAAAAAAAGTCATAAATCAAGTGCCTGAAAAACTTTTTCCGTTGCGAAGATTTTAGCGTTAGTTTTCAAAATTGCTCTTGACTGTACTCAATAAAAAGAGTTAAAATATACGTTAGCAAATTATAGGAGGGGTTGCTATGCCGGAACGGGACGTCTCGTTCTCACTTGAGGAACTTCAGAAAACTTTTTTGGCTTTTCCGCCGCTTGTCCCCAAACCGCCGTTGCTAAACACCTTCCCCCCGGCCCCCTTGCTGCCGGCGAATACTCTCCCCGGCGCGGACGATTCGGCGTTGCCTGCAACGCCAACGCTTGCTGCGCCGTACTCAGACACATTTGCCGCACCGGGCTTCTTCAACTTCACCGCTGACCCGGCGCCGGCTGTCGCAAAGCCCGAAGCTGTTCCCGCAAACGGCGAACGCCCAAATCCTTCCGCCGAGTACGCGGATAATTTATCCCGCCAAAAAAGCGCGGAAACCGCACCGCGTGTAAAGCGGCACGGCTTCCTCAGGTTTTTGATGTGCGTTGGCATTATATTGTGCGTTATTGTTTTGGGCGCTGCCGCCGGCATGGACGGTCGGATTGCACCGCAAAGCTTTTTCGGCATAGCAACTTACATGACGGTTAACCTTGAGGCCAATGGCTCCCTCCCCGCCGGAACCCTCTATTTTATCGAGCCCAACGCCGCGTCATATCAGCCGAACGACATTGTGCTGCTCTCTGTTGACCAATCCGTCGGCACAACCCGTGTGATTACGTCGGCGTCCGCAGTGAATGCCGATGGCGGCGAGCTATATTACATTGAGGGCGATGGTTCACCCTACCCTGTACGCGGCGGCGATATCTACGGGCGGGTTGTGCGTACTGTGCCGGAACTTGGCACAGCGGTGCAGCTGCTGGCAAAATACCGCCCCTGGTTTGCGTTTTTCGGTTGCGGCTTACTGCTTTTTTTGATTATTGCGCGGCTGAGCCTGCGGACTAAGCGCAAAATACAGCATTAATTGTTATTGTATTGCGCGTCTATTTTTTCTTGACGAAAATGAATACCGCGCTTATCCCCAAGCTAAACACAAATGCAAGCAGCATCCACACGTGCGTGCGGAAATACTCGAACATGCTTGCAAACGCCTCCGGCTGAAAAAGCACCGCGACTCCGACCGCCGCGGCACACAGCGCGCAGACCAACACCCCGCCCGCCGCGCAATCCTTTGCCGTTGCCGCAAGGGGGTGCTGACGGCGCGTCGCCAAATCAACAAGAGCTTCTACGGCGGTATTGAACAGCTCCGCCGCCAGCACCAGCGCATTGGCAAAAAACAGCAGCGCCCAATCCGTCCGCGTTATTGTGAACCAATCAGAAAGCTCCAAAAAGGCATACATATACACCATGCAGACCAAGTGGATGCGGAAATTCCGCTCGCTCCGTATTGTTCGCAGAACGCCGCGGAAGGCGTAACGGAAGCTGTTGATCAGCGCCCTCATATTCTGCCCCCATGCGCTATTATAAGCTCGGCGGCGCGTCGGCTTGCGTCTCCGTCTTCTAAGGCGATGAACTTTTGGCGAAAAGCTTCTGATTTTTCCGGAGCTGCGGCACTGCCTGATTTTGCCTGAAGAATATCGGCGGCAAGCTGCTCTGTTGTGGTTGAAATCGGTCCGGGCAATTCCTCCGGCGATATGTAGAACCCGCGCAGCTCGTCGCGGTATTTTTCCAGATCATACATATAAAAAAGTATGGGGCGTTCAAGGATAGCGTAATCAAAAAACACGCTGGAATAATCCGTTATCAGCAAATCCGCGGCAAGATAAAGCTCCGCGATATCCTGCTCGCGTGAGGCGTCAATCACAAAACCTTGATGCGCCGAAAAATCAAAGCCGTTGCTAACATGGTAATGCGCACGGAAAAGCACCGCGTATTCTTCGCCGATTGCCTTGCGCAGAGCCGCAAAATCCAGCTCGGTTGCATACACATAGCCGGTTTTTGCGTCGTGCTGATTATCACGCCAGGTGGGCGCGTAGAGTATAACTTTTTTGTCTGCGGGGATTCCCAAGGCGGCTTTCCGGGCGGCGGTATCCTGCCCTTTTGCGCGAACAAGCCTATCGTTGCGCGGTGATCCGATTTCGCGTATAATACCCTCTTGACCAAGCTTTTTAAGGGCAAACGCGCTCATGAATTTTTCGCTCACAAACGGCGACGCGCTGAGCAAATCGGTATAGCGGCGGCTGTCTATGTC
>JAITOD010000023.1 GCA_031290105.1 Oscillospiraceae bacterium | reverse complement strand
CCGTGCGTGAGGAGGATTGCGCGGAGCTTCACGCCCTCCAGCGCGGTGAGCAGCTTAGCTTCCGCCGCGCCGCAGTCAATGAGGAGGGCGTCGCTGCCGGTTTCGTCCACGAGGAGGTAGCTGTTGGCTTGGATTTGTCCTGTGGGGATGGTGTGGATTTTCATGGCGTGCTCCTTGCCGATTCCCGCTCCCGCAGCTGCGGCATATTGCGCCGCGCAAACCCAAACAACGCGCTCATATATCCGTCAAAATCACGAATAGCGCTCTCGCCGTGTATTGCTCCCGCCACCGGGTAAAACTGCTTATCCGCCGAAGCCGCCGCCTCATAAACCGCCTTGCCGAAGCGGAACGGCACAAAATCGTCCTCCTCACCGTGGAAGATCAACAGCGGCAGCGTCGCCTTTTTCACCTGCTCCAGCGTGGAGGCCTCGGTGATGGAAAAGCCCGCTTTTTTCTGCACAATTTTGCCCACAGATTTTGTCAGCCCGCCCACCGGGATTTTGAACATATCGTGCAGCACCGCCTCAATCTCATCGGAAACCGACGTAAACGGGCAGTCGGAAACTATGCACTTCACCTGCGGCGGCAGCGTTTCCCCGGCGGCATTGAGCACCGTATTGCCGCCCATTGAGATTCCCGCCAGCATGATTTCCGCTTGCGGGTCGCGCTCTATAATAAGCCCCGCCCAGTCAATCAAATCCTGAGTATCCAGCCAGCCCATGCCGCGGTAGCGCCCCTCGCTTTCGCCGTGAGCGCGCGCATCCGGAAACAGCACGGAAAATCCCTGCTCCGCAAACGACTGCGTGAATATGAAAAAGTCGCTGCCTTTCATGCCATGCCCGTGACAATAAATCACGTAGCTGTGTGATGGCTCCGGGTTCTCAAAATACCAGCCGTTGAGCTGCAGCCCGTCGCGGCTCTGCAGCGTCCATTGCGCCGGAGGGCGTTCATCGCACCAGGCGCGGCTATCCTCCATTGCCTGCATTACCTCGTCCGGAATGTCCTCAAACATCTCCAGAATATCGTTCGACGGCAGCACCAGATTCATCACAGTAACGCCCACACGCCCCTTTGCGTCCAGCAGCACGAGGAATGATATGTAGGCTGTTACGCTGTAAATTATTGCCAACAGCAACGCAAGCCCCGCTGTTCCCGCAATCCAAAACCACATGCGTTTCATGGTGCGTCTCTCCCCTTTATTCCCATATTGCGATTTCATATAGCCATCCCGCATCTATTGCGATTAGCCCCCCGCCGACCAGTCGCGAGTATCAAACACAATCGTTACCGGACCGTCGTTGATGATTTCCACCTGCATATCCGCACCAAACACGCCCGTCTTTACCTGCGCAACGCCATTTTCCCGCAGCAAATCGGCAAAGCGGACGAAAAGGGCATTGGCACTCTGCGGCTTGGCGGCGGCGGTGAAACTTGGTCGGTTGCCTTTGCGTGTATCAGCGGCGAGAGTAAACTGCGAAATCAACAGCACAGCCCCGCCGATTTGCGTGACGGAGAGGTTCATTTTGCCGCTCTCGTCGCTGAAGATGCGCAGCTTCGCGATTTTATCGGCGAGGATTTGCGCGTGGTGTTCGGTATCGCCATGCATGACGCATAGCAGCACATTCAGCCCCGCGCCGATTGATCCGACAGTCTGCCCGTCAACCGCGACGCTTGACGCTGTGACGCGCTGTATTACTGCCCGCATAGTTAGCTCCTCACCGGATATCAGATTATAGATGCAGTAACGATAAACACAAAATCTACCACTCAGCAGAGGGATCCCCAATCGGCGTCCCCCTGCTTTTTATAATAGCGTAACCGTTATTCAGGCTTGTTCAGCCCGTATTCATCGAACACAAACGCCGTCTGAATTGCAATCTCAATGCCCTTTTCGAGGGTCTTGAAGATCATGTTGTCCCAGGTGTCCAGCTTTGTGTGATAATAGCGCAGCGGCGTGGGGTCCATGCCCGCCAGGGTTGTGGCGTGAATACCCGCTTTGGATACCGCCGCCGCATCGGACGAGCCGAAAAATACGCTCTCATATTTAAGGTCAAGCCCGGCCAACTCCGACGCACGTTTCACAAGCGCACAGGCTATTTGGCTGTTGGCAACGGTGCCCGTCATGTCGCGCTCATAGATTGCAAGGTGCTCGAAATCGCGGAAGGTTTCCAGCCCAACAAACACCGTGTCGATGGCCTTGCATTCGTCGCCGTGAGCCTCGCAATATGCCTTCGCGCCGCGCAGACCCGCTTCCTCGCCGCCGGTTGTGACGCAGACGACCTCGGTGTTTTTGAAGCGGATATTGTTATCGGCAAGGAACTTGAGGACGGCAATCGCGCCGTAGCAGCCTGTCAGATTATCGTTCGCGCCTTCCACAAACTTGCCCCAAGAGCAAAACAGCGATGCGACCAGATACAGCGGAATCCAGCCGATGAGCACCCACTTGAGCACGTTATAGGCAGGGTCGCTGATGAAATCCACCGCAAACTGGTCAATGAGCAGCAGGGCGGAGATAATCAGGTTGACAAAAAATCCCGCAAAGCTGATTCCGACCACGGAGATTAGCAGCTTCGCGCCGCCCCAATAGGTGAAATTCCACTGCATTGCGCTGTCTGCGTGACCGCTGAAGACAATGCGCTGCTTGACTTCTTCCTCCGGCTTGCGCACAGCGACGACGTTGCAGCTTGTCTTCTTGGGGAAAACAACGTCCAGCGCGCGTTTATAGAACAAAAACTCCAGGATCACAATGAGAATCGCGAGCGCAACCAAGCCCAGCGACACGATTTTCAGCGCCGGAACATCAATGAGATACAGCAGCGCGGCAATGCTCACCAGCACCACATCCACCAAAATCCAGCCCATGAAGGCATACGGCGCAACGCGGAAATCCTCGATTTTCACGTCGTCGCTGTATTTGCGCAACTGGTCCGCCATGTATTCCTGCGCCTTGCGCTCTTCGGGTGAACCGCATGCCCGCGGTCCGATTTTTTTGCAGATGCTCTCAATGCCCTTTTTGGCGAAATTGGCGCATTCCCGCAGGGCGGCGGGAAAGTCGCGGACGGCTTCCTGTGCTTTCATGTTTTCAGCTCCTTTATGTTTTGGCGGAGACGACTCCACAGCTTACCTGTAAATACACGCACATTATACCACTATTATCACAAAAAGTCGATACCCGCCCTTAATGAGAAATCCCGCGCCGCTCAAACACATAAAACACCGTGCGCTTGATTATCCGCAAATCAAGGTAAACTCCCATGTGGTCTATGTAAAATTTATCCAGCATTGCCTTGTGCTTGATTGGCAGCTTGTCGCGCCCGTTTACCTGCGCCCAACCCGTCACGCCCGGCCGGACTGTATATACGCCGTATTGCCGCCGCAGCCTGCGGATTTCGGTCTCGGCGGGAATCAGCGGGCGCGGACCGATAAAGCTCATCTCGCCCCGGAGTATATTAAACAGCTGCGGCAGCTCGTCCAGGCTGGTTTTGCGGAGGATTTTGCCGATTCGCAGCATATATTTCTGCGGGTTCTTCAGTTCCTTGGAGGCGACGTTGGGCGCGTCGCGGCGCATGGAGCGGAATTTATACAGCGTGAAGAGCTTCTCCCCCCTGCCCATGCGTTCCTGACGAAACAATGCAGGCGCGCCGTCCTCAGCGAATATCAGCAGCGCAATAAGCGCCATGAGCCAGCCGCTAAGCACAATTGCCGCCAGCGCGGCGCAGAAATCGAACGCGCGCTTGAAGGCATAAAAATGCCTGCCCGT
The DNA here is from genome assembly GCA_031290105.1 of Oscillospiraceae bacterium. Lineage (GTDB taxonomy): Bacteria > Bacillota > Clostridia > Oscillospirales > Acutalibacteraceae > WRKY01. Next base: position 18,307 of record JAITOD010000023.1, on the reverse strand, counting down.
TTGCCGCGCGAGCATTTTTTTGTGGAACGATTTTGGGAAAATGTGAGTGGTCATAAGCGTACCTGTCATGTTAATTGTTAATTGTCATGTTCCGGTCCAGAATATGTAGTCGGACAGCAGGAAAACGCGCGCGGGAGCCGCCTCTGCGCCGGCAAGCTTGAGCGGCGCGGCAATAAGGAAATACCGCCCGGGCAAAACCTGTGATAGGTCAAGGCTTTCAAGTATAACAACGCCGCGGCGCAGAAACGCAACGTGCGGCTTGCGCTCATTGCCTTTTGGCGCAACGGAGAGCGCGTCCGTGCCGATAAGCTTCAGCCCGCGCATGGCGATTTCCTCGGCGGCGCTGTCCATCAGCAAACTCTCGCCGCCGCCCTTGAGGAGCAGGCGCTCACATTTTGGCGGAAAATAGCGCTCCACATATGCGGCGGTCAATACGCCCGGCGGAGTTTCAATCACGGTGCACTCGCCAATCAGCGCGTCGGCGGGCAGTGACGACGCATCCCCGCCGCCCTCGATAAAGTGCAGCGGCGCGTCCGCATGGGTGCCGGAATGCGCCCCAAGGACCAGCTGCGAATAATTGTAGTCACAGGACGCCGAAATTCGCTTTTTCCATTGCAAAAACGGCACAGCATCGCCCGGATAAACAGGCGCGGAAAAAGCCTCTCGGCTTATGTCAATAATTTTCAGCGTTCCCACCTCCGGCTGTGCGCGTTTATGCGCTTTGCACCGACTGCTGTTTAAGATATGCGTTGATGAACCCGTTCAGGTCGCCGTCCATGACCGCTTGGATGTTGCCGTTTTCAAAGCCGGTTCGGTGGTCCTTTGCAAGCTGATACGGCATGAAAACATAGGAGCGGATTTGGCTGCCCCAGCCGTTTTCCATCTTCACGCCCTTGATGTCTTCGATCTTCTCCAGGTGCGCTTTTTCCTTGATTTGCAGGAGCTTGGACTTAAGCATTTTCATGCAGACCTCACGGTTTTGGTGCTGGCTGCGCTCCACCTGACAGGACACCACAAGTCCCGACGGAATATGCGTCAGGCGCACAGCGGAGGAGGTTTTGTTGACCTTTTGCCCGCCCGCCCCACTGGCACGGTAGTAGTCAATCTGGATATCGTCCGGGTTAATTTCCACCTCGATTGTGTCGTCAATTTCCGGCATAACCTCCAGCGACGCAAACGACGTGTGCCGCCGCCCGGAGCCGTCAAACGGGGAGACGCGAACCAGACGGTGCACGCCGTTCTCGCCCTTCAGGTAACCGTAGGCGTTCTCGCCCTCAAGCTCCAACACGCAGGATTTGAAGCCCGCTTCCTCGCCGTCCAGAAAGTCGATGATTTTTACGGAAAATCCATTCCTCTCGCCCCAATGCTGATACATCCGCACAAGCATGGCGTTCCAGTCCTGAGCCTCGGTGCCGCCCGCCCCGGCGTGGAAGGTGAGGATGGCGTTTTGGTTGTCGTATTCGCCGGAAAGCAGCGTTGAGAGCGTCATTGCGTCCAGGCGGGAAACGACGGTTTCGTTGGTCTTTACGCACTCGTCCAGCAGCGTGAGGTCCTCCTCCTCGTCGGCAAGCTCAAGCATAACGAGCGCGTCCTCAAACGCCGATGAGAGCGACTCATAATCAGCGATTTTGCTCTTTAGGCGGGCAACTCTCTGCAAAATGAGCTTGGAGTTGTTCATGTCCTCCCAAAAGCCGGCAGCCGCGCTCTGCTCCTCAAGCTGCGCGATTTCGTCCCGCGCCGCATTAAGCGCCAACGCCTCGCGCAGGTGCGCAAGCTTGGGTTTGTGTTCCAGCAGAGCAAGTTTCAGCTCTTCAAATTGTAACATTTACAGCCTTTCTTGTGATTGTTCATTGTTCATATTGCTAATCAGAAGCGGCGGTTTTTGTCCAGCGCGGGCAGCACAAAGTGCTCCAGCAGCGCGCCGCAGGCAAGACCTCCCAGGAGCGCCAGCACAAGCCACCACCACCACGCAATGCCTGACGCAGCGGTTTTTTCCGCCGGCGGCATGGTGAGCGGAGCCGTAGGCAGTATGGGCTCATACACTGTGGTTGGTTCGGTAGTACCCTCCGTGCCGACGCTTACGGTGATTTTGTATTCCTTAACAGTGCCGTCAGCCGCGGTCACCGTGACAACGACAAGGTTTTTGCCGGCTTTAAGGTCGTCCGCCCCGGTGATTTTCACCTTGGCTTTGCTGTCCTTCGCCGCAGCTGTGATTACCGCCTTGTCAATCCCAAACGGCAGCTGCACATAGTACTCAATCGTTTCCGGCGCAAAATCCGGCGCCAGCTCGCCGCCCTCAACCTTAAGCTCAGTGAGCGTGGTATCCGCAGGTTCGGTTGGTGCGGTAGTCGCGTCCGGGTCCTCCGCACGGGCGACGGTGATGGTGTAGGTCTTCCCGGAGCCGTCCGCCGCGGTTACGGTGACGGTGACCTTAGTCTTGCCACCCGCCTTTAGGGTGGGGTTGCTGATGTCAATCAGGGCGCTGCTGTCGTCTTGCTGCGCGGAGATTTTCAGCTTGTCCACGTCAAAGCCCACATCGGCGGTGTATGCGGTGGTGCCGGACTTGAATGAGGGGCTGAGCGTAGCGTTGCCGACGTTCAGGCTCTTCAGGTTGGCGTTATCGGATGCTTTTTCCTTGACCTTAATTGACGTACCGGAGAATTCGGCTTTGATGGGGTCGACGTTTTTGTCGCCAAAAGCGCCGTCCCCCAGTGAGGCGCTGAACGCGGCAGTCCCCGCCGCCGCGCCTGACTTGACGGTAAAGCTGAGCGTAGCCAAAACCGCGTCTGCCGTGTAGTAATTTTTGTTGCCCGTATTGTCCGCGTAATACAGAACAACCGTTCCGCCGGAAGCATTTGCGGATAGATCAGACGCGGGTTTGCCGCCGCCGATAACCGCACCGGTGAAGGCAAAGCGCGCGCTGTCAAATTTCACGGAAAAATCTGCGGTAGCCACTCCTCCCACGCCGTTCACGCCAACCATCTTCACGGTGACGCTGAAGGTATCCCCGGGAGCAACGGCGGTTTTGGTGGGCGCAAGGCGTACGGAAAGCGTGCTCGCCGCTGCCGCAACCGGCGAGAATATGGCGGCGAAAATCAACATCAGCAGGGCGGCGCCCAATATACGGTGAAACTTTTTCAAAGCTAATCCCCTTTATTTATACCTCGTGCACAGGTCTGTGAGTCCTGCTTAGTATACCGCAACGGCAAGGCTTATGTCAAGCCGCCGGCTCCGCCAAAAAGCGGATTGTTCCCATTTGCTCGTTTAGGTAGTAACGTGTTTTATTGGTAACTATTGGTTCTTTTGCGCCTATTGCGGCGGTTTTTAACATTCGGTATATATCGCCGGTTTTTGAGTTTGTCAGCCGCTCCTTCGCTTCAAGAAGGGCGTCACCGCTGCTGAAGCGCACGTCCACCCGGTACACGCCCGTCTTCACATTGCGCCCCAGCGCGGCGGATATCGCGTCCCGGGTGTTGTTGTTATAGCTCTCAAAATACAGCCCCTCCTTGCGGAAGTAGTTCGCTTCCGTGCCCGTGCAGGAAATCCGGCTGCCGTTAAGATTGTGCGTCTGACGCAGCTCCTTGTCGGTAACATTGAAGTAGTCATACCGCTGACCATCGCCTGTGTCGTCCCAAGTCAAGTCCAGCTGATACCATGCGCCGTCCACCTTAACGGTGTTCCACATATGCGCCTCTGTTTTGCCGGAGCTGTTGGTGGCGTCGCCCGTGGTTAGCACAGCCTCCACGCCAAGCGCTTCCAGCAGGAGCTTTCCCGCCCGCGAATAGCCCTCGCACGCCGCCTTGCCCAGCACCAACGCGCCGTATGCCGTTGCTTCATACGCCAGCGATTTGTTTTGATAAACAATCCGCTCTGCAAGCAAATTATGCACCGCAAGCTCTTTTTCGTAGTCACTGCCGTAAGCCGGTATTGTTTTCACGATTTTTTCAATCTCCAGCTGAGTTTTTTGCCGCGCAATGTCATATTTTTCCTTGCTGAAACGGTAATCCGGTCGGAAATAGCACTTGGTTCCCTGCGTCATGAGTGTGTAGCTCTCGCCCAGATTGAACTGCGCGGGGTTATCATAGCTGTATGCCTCCACCACAACGGCGAGTGCTTCGCTGTCAATCGGCGGGATTTCAATGCGCTCCGGGAAGTCCGGCATATGCTCAAGCAGGGCAAGATAAGCGTGCTGCTGGCGCGCCGTAAGACGATTATAATAGTGCCGGCTTGGCGGCGTAACCGGTGTGTTGTTGGGCGTGGAGATTTCCGACATGTCGCCGGGCGCTGTGTCCCAGTCCACTTTTTGCGGTATTGCGGCAAGTATGCCGTCGCGGATTTGTTCACCAACGCCGTGCGCCCAATCAAGCGCTCCGCCGATTTGCGAACACGCTGCAAACGCAGCCAGCACGCCCAAAAGCAACATTATTGCGATTACCCGCTTAGTCTTTTGCATAATTTCTCCCATCGCCGTCTTTTCTGCTGTTATTTTTCGATACTCACAACGATTCCTTCCGCGGCAATCCGGTCCAGCGCGGGCTGTGCCTGAATGTAATCCATGGCCGAAATATCGCTCCGCACGGCGTTTATCAGATCTGTGAACAGGCTTTCACCCTTGGCGCGGCTGCGCTCGCTGAGCCCCAAAGCAAGCAATCCGCCGAGAATACTGCCCGCTGTCTGCGTATCACACTGCTGCACCGACCACTGCAAATAGCGCAGGAGTGTTTCGCCGCGCAAAAGGTTCTTGCCCTTGAGGAGCGTGCGCTTGGTGCCGTCCCAAACAAACTCCGCCTGCTTCGATACCGTGACCTCCAGCCCGCCCAGCGTGTTGACTATGTCCTTAAAGGCGCGCTCGGTGACTATCACAGAACGGTCGGCCGCAACGTTCAGCTTGCTCTGCAAAGCGGCGCCGCACTGCGAGGGCGACGACAAGCCGCCGTCCTTCGCCAGAGTTTCCACCTGTTTGCGGGTCAGCACAGTAAGCTCCGCCGCGTGCGCGTCCGCGTCAACACGCACAATCGCCGCCGCCCGCGCGTCCTCCGTTTCGCTTTGCAGATAAACAAAAAACACCGCGCTGCCCAATTCTTTTGACTCTGCGGCGGGGGTTGTGCTCTCTGCAGTGATTGTCTCATCAGGGATTTTCGGCTCGGCGTTGCGCCAATAATAGAACGCGGAAACAGCCGCAATCAGCAGCACAAACGCAACGAAAGACAGCACCGCGCGCAGGTTGCGTCTTATCGCTTCCTGCCGCGCCGTGCGGTATTCCTGACGTGTTTGTTTTGGAGCTTTCATTGCAGTCCCTTTCCGATTAAAAATGAACAACCGAAAAATCACAATGTTAATTGTTCATGATTAATCGTTAATTGTGTTACGTTTTTTTCTGCGTCAATATGAACATAAAGCGTTTCGTCCGCTCCTGTGCGCTCAAAGCTGATTTTGCCGCCTTGGGCGCTGAGTATTTTACACGGCGCAGCACGAAAAAGCTCGTGCTCACGGCGCAGCTTGCCCAGCATTCGGTAGTGTGTCTGAAGCTCGCGATTCTCATTCCCCCACGGAAAACAGGCGCGGTTATATGGGTCGCGCCCGCCCTCCAAGCCGGCTTCGTCGCCATAATACACGCAGGGAATGCCCGGCAAGGTGTATTGCAGCACGGCGGCGATTTTTATCCGGGCTATAGCAACTTGCCGCTGCTGCTGCGTGAGCGTCACTGCCTTGCGCCCGTCTGTTTCCGCGCCGCCAAGGAGGGCCATCGCGCGAACGGTGTCGTGCGTGCCAATGTGATTCATCGCAAGGTGCAGGGCGCGTGGAGGGTAGTGTTCCTGCAGGGTTTCGATTGTGTCGGCAAGCTTTTCGGCCTTGCCGCCGCGCGCAAAGTCCATGATTGCGTCCGCAAGGGGATAGTTCATCACGCTATCCAGCTGCCCGCCCTGCAAATATCTGCGCCGCGCGCCATAGCTGATTTTCTCGCTCGCGTCCTCCCAGACCTCACCAAGGATATAGGCATCGGGCTTTTCCGCCTTGACCGCCGCCGCGAACGCATCCAGAAACACATCCGGCAACTCGTCCGCAACGTCCAGCCGCCAGCCTGACGCTCCCGCACGCAGCCAGCGCCGCGCAATGCCGCATGACGGGACGTTGCATTGAGTGCCTTCGGGCAGCCCCGTGACAAAATCCAGGTACCCCGGCTCCTCCTCGCGCAGCTCGGGCAGAATGTCCACGCCCCACCATGAGCGATATTTGTGCGGATATTCATCAAACTTGTACCACGTGCGGTATGGGCTGTTGGGGTCGCGGAATGCGCCGCCTGTGCCGTAGCGCCCTGAGCGGTTGAAATAGACGCTGTCCGCGCCTGTGTGGCTGAATACGCCGTCCAAAATGACCGCAATGCCGTGTGATTTTGCGGCAGAGCAGAGTTTGCGGAAGTCGTCTTCGGTGCCCAAAAGCGGGTCAATTTTGGAGTAGTCGGCGGTGTCGTAGCGGTGGTTGCTGTTAGCCTCAAAGATTGGATTGAGGTAGATGCACGTTACGCCAAGCGACTGTAAATACGGCAACTTTTGCGCAATCCCGCAAAGGTCGCCGCCAAAAAAATCATAGTTTTCGGGCGCGTTTGGCTTGCGAATCGGCTCCGTCAGCGGTTCGCCGCCCCAATCAGTGCGCGATATGCGGTCCTCGGGGACGCCCGGCTTGGGCTTTCCGCTCGAGAAAAACCTGTCGGGAAAAATCTGGTAAATCACGCCGCCACAAAGCCAATCCGGCTCGGCATATTCATCGTGATAGACCGTGAGCGGGAACGCATTCTCGCCGCCCCATACGCCAAGCCCGCTCTCCCCTGCCCCGATTGACCACGCTCCCTGCGCCAAATCGCACGAAAAGCGGTACCAATACAAGCCAACCGCGTCAAGGCGAACAGAAGCGCGCCACCACTCCTCGCCCGTGCCCTCCATGCGCTCCCACGTCATGGGGAGACTCTGCAATGGCGCGGGAGCGTCTGCCCCAACGTCGTCGCGCCAAACCAGCAGCTGCGCGCCCGTGCAAGTCCATTCGCGCGGGACTACAATGCGAAAAACAAGCTCCGTGCCGCGCTGAGCAGCACCAAACGGTTCTTTATGATACCCCTTGCGGGACTGAAACGGAATATGCCCCATCGCTCACTTAAGATTCCGGTTGTAGGCGTTCAGGCGCAGCACGATTTCATCGTTGAAGCCGTTCACCATGGTGTCGGCGTTGTTGACCCAAATGATTGGCATGACGCTCAGCCATTTGTCAAAATCCGGGTGAGCAAGGATTGCTGTGTTGCTGTCCTCGGCGGCACGGAGAATGCTCCAATAGGAGATTGCGTCCAAATTGAGCGGCGGTGTGCTTTGCGCTTGGTTTGACCTAAACGCGTTTTTATATTGCTCAAAATTCTCCGTCAGATAAGCGTATTCGCTCTCAATTCCGGCAACCAGGGATGGAATGTCGGGCTTGTTGTGCCACTCTGCGCGGACCGTGTTATCGCTGTATTCATAGTATTTTCCGCCCGGCACCTGCGGCGTTTTGACAAGCACAATCACACCAGCGCCGCCATTGGTTGCGTCCTGCCAGCGCAAATCGCCAAGCGCCGTGACGTTCGGATCAAAGCGCACGTAATCCCACAGGCTCTTGCCGTCCTCGTCCTTCACAGTGCCGATGAAATCAAGCATGTCCGCGCTGGTCAGGTTGCCCGTGGAGTGGTGCTGAATGTCGATGACCAGCAGCTCGCCCGGGTTTTCCGCCAAAAAGCGCAGCACGTATCGCAGGTTTTCCTCAAACGGCGCGGAGATAAACGAATGCAGATTTTGCCACTGCGTGCCGTCCCAGCAGACTCGCGTGTCAAAATAGCGCACACCGCGCTGCGCAAGCAGATACGCATCGCTTTTTTGCGCCTTAGCCTGCCGCGCAAACACGCCTTTAGCGATGGCTTTGGCAAGCGGATTGCCCAAAATTTGGGTTGAGCTGCCGGGGTCAAGCGCACTCTCGCCTGTGATTTTGTTGCTGAACGCATCGTGTGCGCAAAGCATGGCAATATCTGCCACGCGCGGGTTTCCGCTGATGTTTTCCTGCAAAATGCGGCTGTAGTCGTTGGCGGTAACGGCGGTTTGGAAGCGATGGTTTTCCTCCCGCCCAAACCAGACCACAAAGCCGACTCCTGTGACAATCACCGCAAGCCCCGTGCCGAGAACCGCTTTAATTACCGGGTGCTTCTTTTTAGACATATATACCTCCTGCGTCTTATTATTCACCGACCTCTGACAACAACAATCGTAAGCAACACGAAAATAACCGCGCCGATAATGCCGACGACTTTGAGAGCTTTTTCAAACTAATAATCTCCACAGCACTTTAGAGTATAAACGTCTTTCCGCAGGCGTTTGCCTGCATTTTACCACGCACGCCGCTGTTTTGCCACCGAGAACGCGACTTATGCCCCGAACGGGCTTTAGAACGTCTTCCCGTTAGGCGTTTGCCTACATTTTACCACATTTTCGGGATAATGGCAAGCATATTTTATGAACGCACATTATAATGTAAGCAAGCCCTTCACAATTTCGCCCGCGCAAACCAGCCCCGCCGCCGCCGGAACGAAGGATATGCTACCGGGAATCTGCCGCCGAATATCGCAGTTACGCGCAGCGCCGGGCGGGCAAATGCAGTTGCTGCGGCAGGAATGCGTCTCGTCGTCGTACGGCTCCAGCGGCTTTTCCGCCGAGTACACCACTCGCAGCGACTTGACACCCCGCGCCCTCAGCTCCCGCCGCATGACCCGCGCGAGGGGACACACGCCTGTTTCGTAAATATCCGCCGCGCAGAATGCGGACGCGTCCAGCTTATTGCCCGCGCCCATGCAGGAGAGGATTGGCGTGCCCGCCGCCTGAGCCTTTAATATCAGCGCAATTTTGCCGGCAACTGTGTCAATCGCGTCAAGAACATAGTCATACTGCGCAAAATCAAACTCGTCCTCGGTTGAGGGCAGGAAGAAGGTTTTGTGCACTGTAACGGCGCAATTCGGGTTGATTTGCGCGATTCTTTCAGCGGCAACATCTACTTTATAATGCCCCACAGTGGAGCGCAGAGCGTGCAGTTGGCGGTTCAGGTTGGTCAGGCAGATTTTGTCGTCGTCAACAAACGAAAGCGCCCCCACGCCCGCCCGCGCAAGAGCCTCCGCAGCGTAGCCGCCCACGCCGCCTATGCCGAAAATTATCACGCGGGCACGGCGCAGGCGTTCAAGCCCGTCCTCGCCTATCAGCAAACGCGTTCTGGAAAATTGGTCCGGCATAGGCTCCCCGTCATCGGCACTTTATAGGTTAGGGCTTGTAAAGAACAGCAAAATAATCCCGTCAGCATTGGCGGGATATATTTTCATCTGCTCAATAGAAGATAAAGCCGATGCTCTCCAGTATGCCGGTGAACACCTCTTTGAAATACTGAAAAAGTGCGCCGAAATAACCCTCTAAGTTAAACGAACCGCCGAAGAACGGGTTTTCGTTGGTCGGTGTGATGTCCCACGGCGCCGTTGACGCCGCGCTGACCGCCATTGCTACTGCCGTGAAAATCAGCGAAACCGTCAGGGTAAGCGCGATTGCCTTCAATATTACTCTCTTTTTCACCAGAAACACTCCATTGCTAATGTTAGTACCTTACCATAATAATATCACGCCGCAGCGTTTGTGTCAAGCCCCCGGCAACATTCCCGCCAAAACAAACGAGCCGCAAACCAAAAGCAGGCCGTTCTTTTGCCCGCGCAGACGCTCAATTGCCGCGCGGTATGCCTGACGCGGATTTTCCGTTTCGCCGCAGTCAATGCCAACGGAACGCGCCGTCAGCGCAAGGGCGTGCGCGGATTCTCCGCGCGGCGGCGGCAGTGTCACGGCAGTCATGCGGCGGATATGCGGGGCAATTGCTCCAAGGTAACCCGCGGCGTCCTTATCCGCCATCATTCCGCAGACGGCATCGATGTTCCGACCCGCAAAATGACGTTTAAGCACCGCCGCAAGTGCCGCTCCGCAGCCGGGATTATGTCCGCCGTCCGTCATGATGAGCACACCGTCGGCTTTGCTCACTTCCATCCGCGCGGGGATTTTTGCGGCGGATATTCCATACATAACGGCGTTGTTCGGGATCGTCAAACCCTGTTCGCGCAAGACCTCAACAACCCGCAAAACCACCGCCGCGTTGCGCACCATGTGTTCGCCAAGGAGCGGTATATGCACGCGCAATCCGCAAAAATCAACGTCGCTGCCGTTGCAATCCGCGCTGATTTCGCTGACGCTATCCATGTTCGGGAAGCACAGGCGGGTGTTTGTCTGCTCCGCACAGGTACGGATTGTTTCCGCCGCAGCGCCGTCCTGCCCCGGGTAGATAACCGCCGTGCCGCCTTTGAATATGCCGCATTTTTCCTGCGCGATTAACTCCAACGTGTCGCCGAGAATCGCCGTGTGGTCAAGGGAAATAGCGGTAATCACCGCTGCAAGAGGGCGCGGGACGATGTTTGTGGAATCCAAGCGCCCGCCAAGCCCCGTTTCCAGCACTACTGTATCGCAGGCCGCGCCGGCATAGATGAGGAACGCGGCGGCAGTCAGCGCCTCAAATTCGGTCACAGGCAGAAGCTCCGCGGGAAGCTGCGCTATTGCCTCACGCACACGGCAAACCGCCTCCGCAAGCGTCCCGCCAACCACGGGCACGCCATTTATCCGGACGCGTTCGCAAAAATCATAGACATACGGCGAAATAAACAGACCCGTTTTGTGTCCCGCCGCACGGAGCACGCTCTCAAGCATTACGCAGCAGCTGCCCTTGCCGTTCGTCCCCGCAACGTGCACAAAGCGCGTTTTCTCCTGCGGATTGCCCAAGATGGCGCACAGCGCGCGCATACGCTCAAGCCCCGGACGAACGCCAAACGCTTGCAGTGAGTGCAGATATTCGATTGCCCCGCGCTCGTTCATTGTGCGTTAGGCGTTGACGCGGACAGAGCCCGTGGCAGCGTCAATAGTGACAACAGTGCCGGCCTTGAGGAGCTGAATTGCGCCCTCTGCGTTTGTGATGACGGGCAACTCCAGCGCCTTGGCAAGCGTGTCCGCCTGACCGTCGCGGTCCGCGCCCTCAAGAACCAAACCACCCGCAAGCGGAATCAGCGGCAGGAGCGTATCGGTTATTTCCTCCGCCAGAAGGATATCTCCGCGGCTGAAGGAATCGGCGCTGCGCTTATCCGTCACGCGGCAGACGGCACCCATGGCGCTGCGTTTGCCTATTCCCTTGCCCTTGCAGAGCACATCGCCCACAAGATGAACCTTCAGCATATTTGTTGTGCCGGAAATCCCCAAGGGGACTCCTGCCGTAACCACAATCACATCTCCGTTTTGCACAAGAGTTGTGCTCACCGCGCATTCAACTGCTGTTGCAAACAGCTCGTCCGTAGAGCCGACGACATTTGCCAGCACGGGATAAACGCCCCACGAGAGCCGCATTTGCCGCCGCGCCTTTTCGCTGGTGGTAGCCGCGATGATCGGGCACTTGGGACGGAAACCGGAAATTCGCCGCGCTGTGCTGCCGCTGGTCGTCACGGCGACGATGGCGGCGGCGTTCAGGTCCATGGCTGTGGTGCAGGTTGCGTGGCTGATTGCGTGGGTTATGCCGGATTCCGTGCGGACCTCGTTGCGCAGGAACTTATCCCAATAATCAACGCTGTTCTCGGTAGATTCCGCAATGCGCTTCATTGTTTGCAGCGCCTCGACGGGGTATTTTCCCGCCGCGGTTTCGCCGCTTAGCATGATTGCGCTGGTGCCGTCGAGTATGGCGTTGGCAACGTCTGTGACCTCTGCGCGGGTGGGGCGCGGGTTGCGGATCATGGAATCAAGCATTTGCGTGGCGGTGATAACCGGCTTGCTGGCGCGGTAACAGCGCAGAATCATGTCCTTTTGCGCCGCGGGTATTTGCTCCACGGGGATTTCCACGCCCAAATCGCCCCGCGCCACCATGATTCCGTCCGAGGCGCGGATGATTTCGTCCAGATTGGCGACGCCCTCGCGGTTTTCAATCTTGGCAATCAGGCGGATTTCCTGCTCGTCCAAGTCCTCCAATTCACGGCGGATTTCGGCGATATCCTCTTTTTTTCGCACAAACGACACCGCAATGAAGTCGTAATCGTTTTCAACCGCAAAGCGGATATCCGCCTTGTCCTGCTCCGTCAGCGCGGGGATAGACAGCGAAACTCCGGGCACATTCACGCCCTTGCGCGTGCCGATTAGCCCGCCGTTTTTGGCAATACAGTGGATTTTGCGTCCGCTGACGCGGCTTATCTCAAGCTCCACCAGCCCGTCGTCCAGCAGTATTGTGTCCCCTGTCTTAACGTCGCGCGGCAAGCCGGCATAGCTGACGTGAGCCTGCTTGGCATTGCAGTCAACCTCTTCCGTGGTGAGGATGTAGCTCTGCCCTTCCTCAAGCTCCACGTCCCCCTCGGAGAAAACACCAAGGCGAATTTCCGGACCCTTGGTGTCCATCAGCACGGGGATATGCTCGCCCAACTCCGCGCAGACCTCGCGCAGCAGCTTCAGCCGCGTGAGCTGTTCCGCGTGCGTTCCGTGGGAAAAGTTCATTCGGGCAACGTCCATGCCGCCGCGTACCAAATCGCGCATAGTCTCGCGGTTATCCACGGCAGGGCCCAACGTACAGATGACTTTGGTTTTAATCACAGCAAGCTGCCTCCCTATTTGATAAATTAAAATGGATTATGCCGCACAATAAAGCCCTCCTGCACGGAGTCCGCGCGGGAGGGTTGCTTGAAACAGCAAATTATTCCGCGAAGCCGGACTCCACCAAGGCAACAAGCGAATCAACCGCTTCTTCTTCGTCGGCACCGCTGGCGATAACACGGATTTTGGTGCCGCCCATAATGCCCAGCGAGAGCACGCCCAGCAGGCTCTTGGCGTTAACGCGGCGGTCGTTTACCTCAACCCAGATGGTGGACTTGTACTCATTGGCACGCTGAATGAAGAACGTTGCGGGCCGCGCGTGCAGACCAACATGGTTTTGAACGATGACTTCTTTGACGCACATAACTATACTCCTTAATTTTTAAGAGAAAAGCTTACAGTGGGGACAGGAACCGCGTCCCACTTGCCCCTATATTATAGCAGAATTTGCGGAAAGGTCAACGAAAACAAAGCACTTTCGGGAAATTTCGTAGTGCGTCCCAAAAAAAACGCGCAATTGGCAAAACCCTTGGGCGTTTTCACTATGAAATCTTCTCCCGCTTTTTTCCATTTGAGAAATATAAAGCTTAATAAGTCCCCTCCAATATGCCTTTAGCGTAAAAATGCGCTAATTTTAATGCAAATCATACAAAAATCCACCGCCCAATTTGAACACATTGCCCAATTGAAATTCTTACGCCTATGTGTTATACTTACTTTTGGTGACTTTTACTAAAAACAAGGGGGAAAATATTTTGAAAGCGTTTAATGCAGCAAACATCCGAAACATTTGCCTTGCGGGGCACGGCGGGCGCGGAAAAACCACTCTGGCGGAGGCTATGCTGTACCTTGCCAAGGCGACGGAGCGGCTGGGGCGCGTGGCAGATGGCAGCACAGTGACGGACTTCGATGCGGAGGAAAAGCGCCGCGCAGCTTCAGTTTCCACGGCGATTGCGCCGCTGGTATGGAACGACTGCAAAATCAACCTGATTGACACGCCGGGAATGTTCGACTTTGCCGGCGGCATAGCGGAGGGAATCCGCGCGGCGGAGGCGGCATTGATTGTGACCGCGCCGGGCGGCGTTTATGACGTGGGCGCGTCAAAGGCGTTCAAGACGGCGCAGAAGCGGGGCTTGGCGGCGTTGTTCGCAATCTCTCACTGCGACGGCGAAAACATAGCGTTCTACAAAACCTTCGACGCCCTCAAGGCAGTGCACGAGGGTCAGCTGTGCCCGGTGGTTGTTCCGTTTATTGAGGACAGCCGTGTGCAGTGCTATGTGGATTTCTCAAAAGGCAAGGCGTTCAAGTATGACGGCGGCAAGGCAACAGAGGTGCCGGTTCCGGAAGGCGGACGGATTGCCGAAATGCGCGATATATTCACGGAATCGGTCGCGTCGGCGGACGAAGAGCTGCTGATGCGCTTCTTTGACGGCGAGGTCTTCACTCAGGAAGAAATTGCCAAGGGACTGGCTGAGAGCGTCGCCGCAGGGAGCATTTACCCGGTGTACGCGTGCTCCGGATACACAACAGATGCGGTTGATTTGCTGCTGGACGGCATAACAGAATGCGCGCCGACCGCAGCAGAGGCTGCGGGAGAGGGCGATGTTAAGTGCGACGAAAACGGCAGGCTGGCGGCAATCTGCTTCAAAACAATCGCCGACCCGTTTGTGGGCAAGATGAGCTTCTTTAAGGTTGTGCGCGGCAAAATCTCACCCGACGCGGCGGGATATAACGCGCGCACGGGCGAGAGCGAACGCTTGGGAAAAATCATCATGCTGACCGGGCAAAAGCAGGAGGACGTGCACGAAATCCCCGCGGGCGACATCGGCGTGGTCACAAAGCTGGCGGGCTTCCGCACTGGCGATACGCTGACGGACCCCAAGGAGCCGACGACGCTTGACGGGCTGGATTTCCCTGCGCCGTGCCTTTCAATGGCGGTTCTGGTCAGCAAAAAGGGCGAGGAGGAGAAGGTTACATCCGGCATTCATCGTCTGCTGGAGGAGGACCCCACAATTCGTTTTGTCACCAACGCGGAAACGCGCGAGCAGGTTCTCTCCGGTCTTGGTGAGCAGCACTTGGACGTGATTATTTCCAAGCTCAAGAATAAATTCGGCGTACAGGTCACGCTGAAAGTACCGAAGGTCGCCTACCGTGAGACAATACGCAAAAAGGTGGAGGCGCAGGGACGGCACAAAAAGCAGTCCGGCGGGCACGGGCAGTTCGGCGATGTGCATATCCGCTTTGAGCCTTGCGACGAGGACTTCATCTTTGATGAGGAAGTCGTGGGCGGCAGCGTGCCAAAGCAATATTTCCCCGCCGTTGAGAAGGGCTTGCGCGACTGCATTGCCGAGGGCTTCCTTGCGGGGTACCCGGTTGTGGGCGTGAAGGCTGTGCTGTATTTCGGCTCATATCACCCGGTGGATAGCTCCGAGATGGCGTTTAGAGTGGCGGCGCACGTAGCATTCAAGAACGCTATGCCGAACGCTCAGCCCACTATCCTTGAACCGATTGGTACGCTGCACGCAATCATGCCGGACGAAAACTTGGGCGATATCATGGGCGATATCACCAAGCGCCGCGGGCGTGTGCTGGGCATGGGCGCGGCAGATGAGCCGGGCTTACAGCAGCTGGACGCCGAGGTTCCTATGGCAGAGATGGGTGATTTTTCCACCGTGCTGCGCTCCGTATCGGCCGGGCGCGGCTCCTTCAGCCTTGAGTTTGCGCGCTATGAGGACGCTCCGGCAATCGTGGCGCAAAAAGTCATTGAGGACGCGAAAGCGGAGAAGGCGGAATAAGTTAATTGCAAGACGGCAGAGGCATTGCACGGGTTGTGCAATGCCTCTGGTTGTGTTGTTATTGTTTGCGGCGGCACAGCCCAGGCGTCAAGGCTAGTCGGTGTCATTCGACACAATAGTAGCCGGGTGCTCAAGCGCAAGCCCCGCCTGCCATGCCGCGTTAAACGACCCGTCAATAACGGACTGCAGTTGGGCGTCGGTTATGCTGTCGTCCGCCAAGGCGTAGATATCCAAGCCCTCTACCATCAGTGCTTTGTTAAGAAGCCCAAGCTTCTCTTCCGTAGACTCCGCAGCTTGCAGCAGTTGCGCAAACTGGACTTCAACAGGGATGTTGTCTGTTTCCGGCGACGCGCCGTTTGGCCCTTCGGCAATGTCCGACGCGGCGTTTGGTTCATCTGCCGGCGAACCCGAGGCAACGGCAAGCGCAATCGACGCGAACGCCGAAATTGCCACGAGGATAACCATGATGAGTACGGAAGTTTTTGTGATTGACTTTGTTTTCATAAGATTTTCTCCTTATCCTGTGTGTACGGCTTTTAATCGTCCATTCGGCGGACGACTTTAACCGCTCACATATAATAACCCCGAAAATCACAGAAAGGTGACATCGCCCTTGTGCAGTGCTTTACCCTAACCGGCGGGTCAGAAAATTGTGGTTGGCGGAAAGGTTTCCTGCTAAAAATCCGTTTGCTCTGAATCGGGCGCCGAATACTCCGCACTTTCCGCTATGTGAAGCAAATCCGCGTCTTCAATAAAACCGTAAATTTCGTAGCCATATATTCCGTCATTCCATGCCACGGCGCGTCCACGGCCGGTGTCATATAAAATAGCGGGCTTTTCATTGACTTGAGCTTCGGCAAACTCGGTGCCTTCGCTCTTTATCAGGCGATTTGGCAAGTCGATTGTGTATTGTTTAAAGCAAATGACATTTTCTTCCGCATCGGTGAACGTCAGCGTATGAAGATTGCTGCCGCGCGTGTCCGTTTCCGGCAAATATCCCTGCGGAACCCAAGCCGGGTAGGCATAGCTTTCAATTGCTTCCGGGACGTTTTCGTTTTTTTCATCGCCGTAAATCATAATCAAACATTGGTCGTATATTTCGGTCACAAAATGCACAAACGGCTTTCGAATGCCGGATACAGTGAATATCGCGGCAAAAATAACTGCCACTGCCAGCGCCGCCGCAAGCAGCATTTTTCGCCAATGGGGTCTTACCCGCACCCGAGGGAGCACGAATTGTCCGTCAAACATTTGCTCCATGCACCGCTCAAATTCAGGGGAAAAGTCGAATGTCTGTTCGGCATATTGCGCACATTCTTTATCATACCTCCGATTGAGTGCGTCAATAAGCATTTTGTCCGTCATTTTCATTGTCCGCCCTCCTGTTCGAGTTGGCTGCCCAAAGCTTTTCGGGCGCGTTCCAGGCGCTTTTTGACCGCGCTTTCGGAAATTCCCAAGAGTGCGGCAAGCTCTTTTACGCTGCATTTTTCGGCATAGCAGAGATACAGAATATCCCTGTTTTGCGGCGAAATCGCATCCAATGCAAGGCTGAGGTCGGATTCGGGTTCAATGCTTTCACTGACGGCTGTGATTCTGTCAAAAGTGTAGTCGTCCGCATAAACTTCCGAAACCTTGCGGCGTTGATTGTAAATATCGATAGAAACATTCTTAACTATAATAACCAATAAATTGCGTGTTTGGTGACAATCAATCTCGCCGACTTTGCAGAAATTTTTCAAGATGCGCAAAAAAGCGTCCTGCACAGCGTCCTCTGCCAGTTGGCTGTCGTGCAGAATGCCCATTGCTATGTATGCCATTAGGCTGCGGTATTGGTAATAGAGTTGCTCGAATTTGCGGCGTTCTTCCGATGACTCAAGCGTTGCCAAGAGCAAAAAAAGCATCACATTACCCTCCTGCAATAGTAATTACGGATCGGGTGCGGCAGCAAGTTCGGTGATATTGCAAGCTGCCGCCGCAAGCAACAGCTTAGCTCTGCACCCCTACATGCTATACCAAAAATTCTTAATAACCTCCGGGTCTGGGGTTTCCATGCGGCTGAGGAAATCCTGCGCGGCGTTATATCCGCTCTTTTTGGCGCGATTATTCATCACAGCCGCCTCAATTATGATGGCAAGGTTGCGCCCGGGCGAAATCGGCACAGTCACAATCGGGACCTGAATTCCCAAAATATCCGTGTGCGCCTCAACGTCGCCAATGCGCTCGTACGGCTTGCCGTCCTCCCAGCGTTCCATTGCCACCACAAGGTCAATGCGCTCGGTGTCCTTCACCGCGCCTGTGCCGAATAAGTACTGCACATTCAGCAGACCCACGCCGCGCAGCTCCAAAAAGTTGCGGATATTATCCGGCGCCGCGCCAACCAATGTTGTTGCAGAAACTCGCCGAATTTCCACACGGTCGTCCGCCACAAGACGGTGCCCGCGGCGGACAAGCTCCAACGCGCACTCAGTTTTGCCAATGCCGCTCTCGCCGGTTATCAGCACGCCCTGACCGGCGACCTCCACCAAAACGCCGTGCTGATCAATTCGCTCCGCCAGCTGCACGCCCAAATATGAGATAATCGCCGCCATGCAGTCGGAGGTGCTTTCATCAGTGCGCAGAATTGAAACGCCGTAGCTTTGTGCCGGCTTCAGCATGAAATCGCTCACATCCAGCCCGCGCGAGAGCACAATCGCAACGGGCTTTTGCTCAAAAAACTTCTCCAGCCGCAGGGGGGCTTCGCCGCCAAGGCTTGTCAGATATTCACGCTCCGCAAAGCCAATGAATTGCATACGGGAAGCGTCGAAATAA
>JAITOD010000090.1 GCA_031290105.1 Oscillospiraceae bacterium | reverse complement strand
AGATACTAAATGACGCTTATTTTCGCTCAACGATACTATACGCTAAAACTTGATAAACCTTGTAATACTGCGGTTTTCTCGATTTTACTAAACGATAATTAGTGTAACCTGTACTTCGGGTAAAATCTTGGCAGGACATCTCAATGAACTGATTGTGGGCGCAACGGCGGAGCTTATTGTGCGTGTGCTCCCCGGGGAAATCGGGAGGGTTGTGTGCCCTGTTACCGGGCTGAATCTATTAGATATTAGTGCCGGCACGCCCTAAATGACGAAGGGGCGGCCAAGCTGCCGCCCCTAAAGAATTCAGGAAGCCCTTCGTTTTTTCATCGGCGCAAGTTCATAGACCACGTCAACCGCCCGCGCAACATCCGGCGAGTGACTCACCAGAATGACGCACTTTCCCTCCTCGTGCGCAAGGCGGGTGAATATCGCCATGATTTCGTCCTGCGTGCTCAGGTCAAGGTTGCCCGTCGGCTCGTCCGCAAGGATGAAGTCCGGTTCAAATGAGAGTGCCCGCGCAATCGCCACGCGCTGCTGCTCGCCGCCGGAGAGCTTAAGAATGCGCCTGTCCGCCAAGCTCTCGTCCAGACCCACCGATGCCAGCAGAGCGCGGCTCTTGCCCTTGAAGTCGGTGATTTTTTTGCCGCTCGCGCGCATGGAAAGCTCAACGTTTTCGCGTGCCGTAAGGTGGGGCAGCAGGTTGTAGCTCTGGAAGATAATTCCAACCGTGCGGCTACGGAATTCGCAGCGGTCCTGTTTTTGTATGTCTTTACCGTTAACCAGGATTTTACCGGCGTTCGGGCTGGTCAGCCCCGAGAGCAACGAGAGCAGCGTGGTTTTTCCGGCTCCGCTGCGCCCGACGATTGCGTAGAGTTTTCCTGCCTCGAAGCTGTAGCTGATGTCGTCGAGTATTTTTCTGCTTTTTTCGTATGCAAAGCTGACGTTTTGCAGTTCAAGTGCGCTCATAATCTTCCCCTTATCGTTGATTGTAAATTGTTTAGGATCGTTCTGCAAGGATTTTCAGCGGCTCGTAGCGCAGTATGAATACCACTGCGGCAAGGCTTGAGAATAGAGTCAGCAACAGCCCCACAGCTATTAATTGCAGCAAAACAATCGGGTTGACCGCCGCATTAATCTGCGCGAGATACTTCACCGGGGTTGATGCACCGCCAAAAAAGTTCTGCACAGAGCTGCCGCCGATTCCTCCGCGCTCACCGATTACAACAGGCCCGCTGCCGCCGTCCTGCGCACCGCCTGCACCGCCGCGCCCGAAGCTGCTCTCTTTTTGCGTCTGCTCGTCCGCGAGAGTTTGCACCTGGCTTTCCAGCAGTTTGTTGCTCACCGGGACGCTAACAACCGCGCCAATCCCGGCTCCGAGTGCAACGCTGAGCAGCGTTACCACCAACAGCTCCGCAATAAACTGAGCGGCAACCTTGTGCTTCTTCACGCCGATTGCCGTCAGCACGCCAACCTCATATTTGCGCTCGCGGATATTGAACAGATTGATCACAACCAGAATCACCGCGCCGATTGCCAACATCACAATCAGGAACGTGAGCGCGTATTTCTCCAGGCTTTCCATGGGCTGAAGGCTGCGTTCGTATGCGTCCGCGTCCGCCGAGGTTACTGTGTAATATTCGCCAAGTTTTGCCGTTACGGCGGCACTGAACGCCTCATATTTCGTCTTGTCCTCAAAGCTGTATGTGTAAGAGAGCGTTGGCGCTATCACACTGCTGCGCTCCGTGCCGTTGGTGTCCGTGACGGTGACGGCGCTCTTGGCGCTTGCGGCGGCGATTTTTTCCGTGCTCTTTGCGCTAAGATAGATATTGTTCGCCGGGTCCATAGCTGTGGAAAAGCGCGGCATACCGCTCTGCGCTTCGGCAGTGTTAGTGAAGATCCCGACAATTTTCAGCTTGTAGGTTTCCGCTTCGTTGCTGGGATTTTCAAGTGTGAGTGTGTCGCCAATCTTCAAGCTGTTGAACCTCGCCAAATCTCTGCTGATTAGGCAGGAGTAGTCGTCCGTTGCAAAGTCCGGCAGCGCGCCGCCCTCTTCTAGCTGTGAAGTGCGGTTGATAAAGCTTGTCATCGCGTCCTCTGCGCTGACGCCTGTGACGGTGAAATCGCCCAATGCAACGCTACCGCCGATCATGAAACCGCCGCGTCCGCTGCTGAAGCCGCCGCCGGTGGTGCCGCCGTCAATCACCGGCCCTGCGGTTTGTGGAGGAACTGCTTCCTGGGCAACGTCATCGCTCACCGGCGTTAAATCTCCGCCGGCGCTGAGGGATAGGCTCTGCGAATAATATGTGTTTGCAACATTTTCATCAGTCGCGTATTCCTCATATTGCGCAAACGTAAGCTCCGGATATTTTTCCTGCAGCTCCTGCATTGCGGAAAAATCAGCAGCCGCACCGGGCGTTCCGCCAGATGTGACGCTGCCGCGGATTTTCTGATCGTTGCGTGCAATCGCCGCCGTAACAGTAACGCCGGATAGTCCGGTTTCCCGTTCGTCTGCTGCAGCGCTGCGGATTGCCAGAGCAACCGAACCGGCGGCGGCAATCGCAAAAACGATAATGCCGATGAGAATATTGCGCCCCTTGGAGCGGCTGATACTCAACAGCGCGTTGCGGATAATAAACATACTGGACCCCTCATTTTGTTGATGGGCAGAGTTTACCCCGCGCGCGTGATTACAGCGTGTGCCAATTGTGAGGGCGGGAGGAAAGCTGAAAGAAGCAATAGGTATGACACAAGCTTTGTGCCGTCAAGTATATTCACGCGCGGTTGATTGTCAATTATTCCCTCATCAGAAGGCGGTCCGCCAATTCCGCCAAAAAGCTGCCGCCACCGAACACAGCAAGGGCTTCCTTTGCCTTTCGCGTGAGTTTCGCCGCTTTGGCGCGCGTCCTTTTCTCGCCCAAAAGCGTGGCGAAAGTGGTGCGCCCGGCGGCGGTGTCCTCCTCTATATCAAAAACGTCGTCAATCATTTGGAAGGCCAAACCAATGCCATGTCCATACTCCTGCGCGGCAAGCTGCAACGATGTATAAAGCTCAATCGGCGCGTCAACGTCCTGCCCGGCAATAACTCCCAGGCGGCACGCAGTCTCTAAAAGTGCGGCGGTTTTGCCCGCGCAGATTATATTCAAGCCGCGCTCGGTGATTTTTTCCGCGCCCTCAAGCACCATTTCCGTGTATTGCCCGCTGACCATGCCGCCCTGTGCGCCCGAACCCGCCGCCAGCACTTTGCACGCCATAGCGACTTTTGCGGGGTGAACGTCCGCGTTTGATGCCAGCGCGGCGAGCGCTTCCGTCAACAGCGCATCGCCCGCAAGCAGCGCTGTCGCCTCGCCAAACTGCTTGTGTACCGAGGCTTTGCCGCGCCGTGTGTCCGCGTTATCCATGCTTGGCAGGTCGTCATGCACCAGCGAATAGCTGTGGATAAATTCCACCGCCAGAGCAAACGGTATCGCTTCCGTTGCCGCAGCTCCGCACAGCTCCGCAAAAGCCAGCGTCAGCACAGGGCGGATTCTCTTGCCGCCGCCGCTCACCGCCCACTGAACAGCCTCGGCAAGCTTTGGCTCAGTCGGCGCGTTGATTTTCAGATAATGCGCAAGCTCCCGCTCAATCAGCGTGACTTTTTCTTGCAATTGGGCCGCAAAATCCGTCATACAGATTCCTCCGCCATCAGCGTGAGTTTCTGCTTGGCGCTCTCCAGCTGCGCCCCGCAATGCACCGCAAGACGGCACGCCTCATCATAGACTGTCAGCGTTTCGTCCAGCGAAAGTGCGCCCTCCTGCAAGCGTGTCACCGCCGCTTCCAGCTTGTTCATGGCCTGTTCGTAAGTTGGCTTTTCCATTGGTTTGTCTCCTATTTTGCTTTGTTTATCGGCTTTATTTGGCGCACATTACACTCCATTATCGCGTCCGCCATGCGCACCGTAATTTCGTCCCCGGGCTTTATCCCCGCGCCGCGCGAACACGTTGCCCCTCCCTTGCCCACCACCGCATAGCCCCGTGCCAGCGTTTTGAGCGGCGATAGTGCGTCCAGTCGCCCGGCAATATTGGTGAGTTTCTCCGCGCGAGAGTCCAACGATCTCTGCACCGCGCGCGTGATGTTTTGTCGCAAAGCATCCAGTTTATCCTCCGCAAGCCGCAGCGTGTTCGCCGGGTGATATGCCTTCAACTCGCCGCGCAGCCGATCAAGAATCTCCGTTTCCTCGGCAAAATGCCGCTCGCAGATAGTCTTTAGGTGCAGCCGCAGAGAATATAGCCGCTCCGCCTCGTCCTCGCAGTCGGGCGTGCACAGCTCTGCCGCCGCCGATGGGGTTGGCGCGCGCAAATCTGCCGCCATGTCGCAGAGTGTGTAGTCCGTCTCGTGCCCCACCGCGGAAACCACCGGCACGGCGCACGCAGTCACCGCCCGCACAACGCACTCCTCGTTGAACGCCCACAGATCCTCTGCGCTGCCGCCTCCGCGCCCAACAATAATCACGTCGGCAAATGAGTCCGCAGAGGCACGCAACAGCGCCGCGGCAATCTGCTCGCCCGCGCCAAAACCCTGCACGGGCGTTGGGTATAACAGCACCTCGGTCATTGGCCAGCGGCGCGAGAGAATCTGCAAAATATCGTGCAAAACCGCGCCCTCCGACGACGTGACGACCGCAATTTTGCGCGGATATGCCGGAATTGCCCGCTTGCGCTCCGACGCAAAAAGCCCGTCCGCCGCAAGATGCGCCTTTAGGTTTTCCAGCTGTTGATAGAGCGCGCCCACGCCGTCGGGCTGCAGGTCGTCCAAAATAACCTGGTATTGTCCGCGTGATTCGTAGAGCGAAACGCGCCCCCGTGCCAACACGCGCAAGCCCTCCAGCGGAGAAAACTGCAGCCGCTGCACGGCGTTCGCAAACAGCACCGCACTGACCTGCGCCGCGCCGTCCTTGAGTGTAAAATAGCAATGCCCATTGCCGCCGTAGCGCTTGAAGCCGGATATTTCGCCGCGAAGATACACGCCGCCCGCAAGCGCGGAATCCCCCTCCAGCACAGCGCGCACGTAGGCGTTGAGCTGGGTTATTGAGAGGATGGGGGATTGCATGGGCGGCTCCTGTCGGATGTTAATGCGAACACGCTGCGGAGCGCGCGCAATAAACGCCGTCCGTCCCTCAAGGTGCTTTGTGAATCAATCGTCTGCTGGCGGTGCCGGCGTTGTCGGCGGCGTAGTAGGCTCCTTGATTGGCGGCGTAGTGGGTGCCTTGGTTGGCGGCGTGGTGGGCTCCTTGGTTGGCGGCGTAGTAGGTGCCTTAGTTGGCGGCGTGGTGGGTGCCTTTGTCGGCGGCGTAGTTGGTGCCTTGGTTGGCGGCGTAGTGGGCGCCTTGGTCGGCGGCGTGGTTGATTTAGGTGCAGTTGCTTTGGGCTTGGTTGCTTTGGGCGTGACGGGAGTGTATGCCGTGGTCGGTTCGGTTGTTGTTTCCTCCGGTTCTGCGGCGGATTCCTCCGGCACGGTGGCAGGCTCGTCGGTCACAGGCTCGGTGACCGACTCCTCCGGTATTGTGACCTTACCGGCTTTGCTATCACGCCGTGACTCAAACCAGCCATAAACCGGCGGCGGGAAACGATAGACGGCAGAGCCGCCAATCAACAGCGACACCAGCGAGAGCGCAAGGCAAATGATTGCGGCGGCGTGAGCGGGGTCGCGCGCGGTGCGGGAGTCGCGCATTTGCCCGGCGGGGCTGAAATATACGCGGCGGGAGCGGTAGTGATTGTTGCGGCGCGAGATTTTTGCTGCTTGCGATGCGTGAATCCCCAGCAAAAACACTGCGCCTGCAGCAAGGAACACTGCGGCAATCCGTGCCCAGATTGCGTTTTTCCCCGCAAGCGCAAGGGCAATTACGCCGCCCACGCCCGTGAGCGCGGCAAAAATAATCGCAAAAATATTGGAATGAAAAAGTCGTCTCATAGTTACTCCATGTTTTTGTTAGCTAATCCCACATATTGTACCGCATATCGGCGGAATTTGCAACTTGCGTTTTTTTGCGGGCATATCCGTTCCGCAAAGCGGCAGCTTGCATAAAGGAGAAAATTCACTGCCGTTCCTGCGATTATGCCTTGCTTTTTGATGATTTTTTGCGGACTCCTTGCCTTTTTGACTTGACATTACCGTTTGATATGCTTTATAATTACAGCTGCGCGGATATGGTCGGCAGACGCGCCGTTCTTTGCTGCGGCAGCCTTGATGAAGGAATGCTTTTGAAAACTGAATAGGATAAAACCGGGTGATAACTCACTTGTTTTATATAAATGCGGGTATGGCGGAACTGGCAGACGCACAAGATTTAGGTTCTTGCGCCGAAAGGTGTGCAGGTTCGATTCCTGTTACCCGCACCACCGCGCAAGGCGCGGGGCAAGACGCGTATTACCTTGCGCAGAGCAATAACGTTTGCGGCTCGGTAGCTGAACGGCATCCTTTATCCTTTTTCGGAGCTCCTTTCAAACGAGCCGATAGCCCTTGATTTTTTTAAGGGCTTTTGTTTGTGCCGACATATAGTTTATAATAACCGGTGTGCGAAAAATTGAGGCACAGCTTGCCTTGCTGTGCCCCAATGCTGCCAATCATCAAGCGGCAAAGTGCCGAAATCACGTCCCGATGAAACCGTCAACGCCCCAAAACAGACTACCGTCCACTGCCTGCGCAATGCACTGTGCATACGCCTCGTTGGCAGCAACTCCGTTCAAGTGAATCCCATCGCCGGCGATATATTCCGGGTGCTCCTTGGCGATTGCCTCCCAGTCCGCCACGCGGATATTTTCCCCGCGTTTCGGCAAAGCACGGACTGCGTCCGCAAATACCGGGGTTCTGGCGGTGCCGTACCCGGTAAGGAAAATCACATTCGGCACATCATGCAGCAGCACAAGGATTTCCTCCAGCGCCGAGGTGCTATTATCGCTGATGTTTGTGGCAAGCGCAATCACAACGGTTTGCGGAAGCTTTTTACTGTAAATCGCTCGGAGAACGCCGTCCACGCCGCCTTCCATGAAGCGCCCAACCTGCGCGTCAATGCCGGCGTCCGGAAAACGCTCCAGCAGCTGCGGCGTTGCTCCCAGCATTAGGGAGTCGCCGATGCAGACGATATTGCCCGCGCCGTCAATCGCCATTTTGTTCTCACTGCCGCCATCAGGGCTTTCCGTAGTCTGTTCGCTGCGCGGTGTGAATGCCAGAACGTTGTTATGCCCCAAAATCCCGCCCACACCAAAGGCTATCGCCATCAGCAGCAGGAAAAACAATACGCAATTGCGCAGGAATGGATCGCGTTTTTTTTTGTTCACAACAATGACCTCCAATTGTTTATATCATGAAAGCGGCGGCGCTTATGTATCCTCAAGCTTGAATCGGCCGGCGTATAATCAATTCCTCGCGCCGCGGACCGACGGACACCAAGGTGATCGGCACCTCCAGCTCCTTTTCGATAAAGAGGACGTAGTTTTTTGCGTTTTCCGGCAAGTCGTCAAAGCGCGTAATTCCACGGATTTCCGCACCAAAACCCGGAAAGCTTTTGAGGACCGGTTTTGCTTTGCGCAGCAGCGGCGTTACGGGGAAGTCGCGGGTTATTTTGCCGTCGATTTCGTAGCCGATGCAAACTTTGATTTTGTCCAGATAGCTCAGGCAGTCGATTGCCGTGAGAACAACCTGGGTTGCGCCTTGAACCGCGCAGCCGTATCTGCCGGCAACGCAATCGAACCAACCCATGCGGCGGGGTCTGCCGGTGGTTGCGCCGTATTCGCCCGCGTCGCCGCCATGGTTGCGCATTGCGTCTGCGTCGTCACCGAAGATTTCGCTCACAAACTCGCCCGCGCCCACGGCGCTGGAATACGCCTTAGTCACCGCCACAACCTCGCGAATCGCCCACGGAGGCACGCCAGCGCCCACCGCCCCATATCCTGCCAAAGTTGAGGAACTGGTCACCATGGGGTAGATCCCGGCGTCCGGGTCTTTTAGGCTGCCAAGCTGACCTTCCAGCAGGATTTCCTTGCCTGCTTTTTCGGCGTCACGCAGGATTTTTGCTGTATCTGCAACGAATGGAGCAATCAGCTCGCGTTGAGCAATCAACTCCGCCAAGAGGACTTCTTCATCAAGCAATTCTTGGTGATAAACATGCGCAAAAATAAGGTTTTTATACTCGCAGACTTTGTGCACCCGCTCACGCAGAATTTCCTCATCGAAAAGCTCACAGACCTGGATTCCGATTTTGGCGTATTTATCGGCATAAAACGGCGCGATGCCGCTCTTTGTGGAGCCAAAAGCCTTATCCGCAAGCCGGGCTTCTTCGTAAGTATCAAGCAAAATATGGTAGGGCAGCATGACCTGCGCACGCTCAGAGACCAATAGGCGCGGCGCGGGGACTCCTGCAGCGATAACGGACTGATATTCCGCCGAGAGCTTGCGGATATCGAGCGCAACGCCGTTGGCAATTACGTTGGTGGTGTCCGGCTGAAAAACCCCGGACGGCAGCAGGTGGAGCGCAAATTTGCCGTAGTTATTGATTATGGTATGCCCGGCGTTTGCCCCGCCTTGAAACCTGACGACGATATCTGCCTTGCCCGCAAAATAGTCAGTGATTTTGCCCTTGCCTTCGTCTCCCCAATTAGCCCCAACGATAGCTTTGACCATTGCTGATTCTCCTTTTTCGTTGCTTTGCCGCAAGCGATAGCACACCAAAACAGCGCGGCAATGACTTTGCTGCGTGCGTGCATGTTATTATAGCGCATTTGACTGCGGATTGCAAATTTGGGGCGGCGCGGGGTTTGTCAGTCGTTTGGCGTCCACACGATTTTGCCGTCGGCGTTGTGGCTATAGGCTTTGCCGCCAAGGAGGAGAATATCGTGGTATGCGAAGCCGTCGGCGCCAGGAATCAGGGCGGTTGTTTTTGCCGCAAAGTCATAGAAAAAGAATCCGGCTTGGTAGTATGCCGGCTGTCCCGTTGCAAGGATCAGGCCGTTGTTTGCGGCGCAGATCAGCTCGCCGTCCGCAAGCAATATGGGGCTTGTGTCAGTGCCAAGGCGGTAGCTGTAGGTTTTGGCGTCCGGCGGGTCGAGCGCTGTGCAAACGGAGAAATAAAGCGTGCCGCTCTGTACCTCAAGCGACAGAAGCTCACCGGGCACTTTTGTGATCTGCTTGGCATTTTTGCCGTCCATATCCGCCTGCATTATTACGCTGTCGGTGATCGTGGCGTTGCGGCCGGATTCTGTCGCAGGGACTGGACGCAGCGCTTGGCTGTAATAAAGTTTGCCGTCCGCAATGCAGTAGGAAATACCGCCGGAAATATCTTCAGAGCTCCAATCGCCTTGCGCCAGTTCTTGCAGCGCCATTGTTTTCAGGTCAAGAGAGTAAATCTGGATGAAATTATTCACAAAATAGAGCTTATCTTCAACAACCTGCATTTGAGATGGCCGCACGTATAAACCGTTCGGCTCAGACTCAAACAGCCTTTCCGTGCCCGTGCCGTCAAGTTTTGTGCGGAAAAAGCCGTTCTGCCCGTCCTCTCTTGAGGATTGATTATACAGCGTAAAATATAAATACCCATTTGCATAAGCAACGGGAGAATATAGATTTTGCGCGAAAATAACGCCCTGCGGCAGGTCGTGCTGAATCGGCACAATGCGCTGTGCGCCGCCGTCTTTTGGCTGAATTGTGATTCCGTGCCGCCCGACGCTGTAGATATTCGCGTCATCCTGAGCAAAGCCATCTGCATAGTATGTATTGCCGATAAGCCCAACCGGAAGTGCACTCGCAAGCCCGGTCCACGGCGCTGTGGGGAGGGTCTCCATCGGTTCGCGATAAACGCCGGACGCTTTTTCCTCCGCAGGTTCAATTGGGGATTCGGTCTGCGGGGCGCTTGTGCTTGGCGATGCTGCTGTGCTTTCGGGGATCAGCTCGGGCGGATCAGGTTCATTAAAGAGCGAACAGCCGCCCAATATTATCACAAACGCCAACAAAATAGCACACGCTTTTGCAATTTTTTTCATCAGCTCAGCTTCTTTCAATCATTTTGAAGTTTTTCCCGGTCAATTATACATTATCTGACCGGATAAAGCAATAGTGCTATCAGCGTTTCGGGATACATTAGGCATAGGCTGCTTTTGCGATGTTGGTGTTGTTATAATACGCGCGCATGGTTGACTCTCAGGTAAACGTAAAGTGTGCATTTTTAGCTAAAGGTTAGCCTAAAGGTATAGCTAAAGCTTTAGCTAACTGTTAACCTAGCGGTATACTTTATATACAACCTCGCCGAACTCGCTGCATCCGATGTTTTTTGCGAAAAATCAAGATTTTATGTGCTGTTTTAATATTAAAGCACGCATTTTTTTAGCTAAAGGTTAACCTAAAGCTTTAGCTAACTGTTTAACCTAGCGGTATACTTTATATACAACCTCGCCGAACTCGCTGCATCCGATGTTTTTTCGTGAAAAATCAAGATTTTATGTGCTGTTTTAACATTAAAGTACGCATTTTTTAGCTAAAGGTTAACCTAAAGGTATAGCTAAAGCTTTAGCTAACCGTTAACCTGCGGTATATTTTATATATAACCTTGCCGAACTCGCTGCATCCGATGTTTTTTTCGAAAAATCAAGATTTTATGTGCTGTTTTTAACATTAAAGTGGGTATTCTTTTAGCTAAAGGTTAACCTAAAGCTTTAGCTAACTGTTAACCTAGCGGTAT
Organism: Oscillospiraceae bacterium; assembly: GCA_031290105.1. GTDB lineage: Bacteria > Bacillota > Clostridia > Oscillospirales > Acutalibacteraceae > WRKY01. The sequence goes on along the minus strand of JAITOD010000090.1, from coordinate 2,131 downwards.
ATTATATATATGACTTTTCAGCGCGGCAAAACTGAAACATCGCGAAACGCACGCCGCCGAGGAAGTGCTGTTTGGTGTTGTTGATTTTCCATTGAAACGCAGGGGGCTTGCCAAATTTCACGTTTAGAGTTATACTATTACGGTTTACAAAAGAGAAACGGAGGACAGAAAATGACGTACAAAGAACTGCCGGCGGAACAACGCAAGGCGCTTTTGAAGCAACTGCGCGGCGACTACATCGCGTTCCAAGCACGCAGATTAGGTTTGGATATGAGCCGCGGCAAGCCCTGCAAAGAACAGCTTGACCTCTCAATCCCCCTGTTGGAGGCGGCGCTGATTGCCGACGACGTTCGCGACAGCACGGGCTTTGACACCCGCAACTACGGCGTGCCGGACGGAATCACCGAATGCCGCGCGCTGTTCGGCGAGCTTTTGGGCGTGCCGGCGGAGAACGTGCTGGTGTTCGGCAACTCGAGCCTCAACATCATGTACGACCTCATCAGCCAATATTGGACGCACGGAACCGGCGGCAGCGCAAAGCCCTGGAGTCAGCAACGGGCCGTGAAAATCCTCTGTCCGGTGCCCGGATATGACCGCCACTTTGCCATATTGGAGCATTTTGGCATTGACATGGTGCCAGTACCGACGGGAGCTGATGGACCCGACTTGCGTGCGCTGGCGGAGCTTGTCGCCGACCCGGCGGTGAAGGGCATGTTCTGCGTGCCGAAATATTCGAACCCAACGGGTGTGACGTTCAGCGCCGAAACCGTCCGCGCGATTGCGGCACTGAACCCGGCGGCGGGCGATTTCCGCGTCATTTGGGATAACGCATATTGCGTACACGACGTGCGCGAGGGCGGCGAAACGCTGCTGAATATTTTTGACGAAGCAGCGAAATACGGGCACGAGGACTACTTCATTGAGGTCACATCAACATCAAAAATCACTTTCCCGGGCGCGGGCGTGAGCGTATTGGCGGCGTCCAAGGCGAACATTGCGGCAATCAAAACGCGCCTTGCCGTGCAGACGATCGGGCACGACAAACTCAATCAGCTGCGCCATGTGAGATATTTTGGCAACGTGGCGGGCGTATTTGCGCACATGCAGAAGCACCGCGCGATTCTTGAGCCGAAATTCGACGCCGTACTCCGCTCACTGGAGAGCAACCTTGGCGGCTTGGGCATTGCCGCATGGACGAACCCGCGCGGCGGCTATTTCATCAGCCTGGACGTGCCTGAAGGCTGTGCCAAGCGCGTGGGCGAGCTGTGCAATGACTCGGGCGTAGTCCTCACACCGTCGGGCGCAACCTACCCCAAGGGCATTGACCCGCAGGACCGCAACATCCGCATTGCACCCACACTCCCGCCGATTGACGAGCTGGAAACCGCCGCCGAGCTGCTCTGCCTTTGCGTCAAAATCGCCGCGCTGGAAAAAATCAATGGTTAGCATCCAAAACGACTATTTCAGCCTGGAAAAAATCACCGCCAGCGGACAGTGTTTCCGTTGGCGGCGCTTGGACGACGGGTGCTATGAAATCCCTGCATTTGGGAAAATATTACATGCCCGGCAGTCGGGCGGCACCGTTCGGCTTGACTGCAGCGAGGGAGACTACGACGCGTTTTGGCACAACTACTTTGACCTTGACTGCGACTATGCTCAGTACCACCGCGCGGCGGAAGAATCCGGGCTGGATTTTTTGGCACAGGCGGCGGAATATTCGCGCGGAATACGCATTTTGCGGCAGGAGCTTTGGGAAACGCTGCTGAGTTTTATCATCAGCCAGAACAACAATATCCCGCGAATTTGCCTTTGCTTGGAGCGGATTATCGCGCGTTTCGGGTATTTCCCCGCCCGCGAGGAGCTGATTGAGGGATCGCTGGCTGGGCTTGGACTGGGCTACAGGGAAGCGTATCTTTATGATGCGGCGCGGAGATTTTCGCCAGGCATGTGCGATTTTTCCGCAATCCTTGGCGTTGGACCGAAGGTGAACAGCTGTGTGCGCCTGTTTGCGCTTGGCATGAAGGACGAATTCCCGCGCGACGTGTGGATAAAGCGCATTGAAACCGAGCGTTTTGGCGGGCATTTCCCGGAGGAGCAATTTCCGGGATTCGCGGGGGTTTTGCAGCAGTTT
>JAITOD010000050.1 GCA_031290105.1 Oscillospiraceae bacterium | reverse complement strand
ACAAGCGCGTGGAATATCTCGTCAGGCTTGCCGGGCGTAACTTTGATTGCGCCGATTTCGATTATCTCATGCTCGGCGTCGGACAAACCCGTGGTTTCAAGGTCAAGCACAACGTACCCCGCGGATTTCGGTTCCTCTTTGGGCTTGGGCTTTGTCTGCGCGCGCTGAAAGCCTTTTGCCTTGTGCATTTGCGCCGCACTGCTATATCCCTGCCGCAGTGCCGCCCGCCGTTCAGCGCGTGCGGGGCTTGGGCGCAGCATTAGCTTCAGTCCGTCAAAATCAATCGCTTCCCAGGTGTTGTTGTGCGTGCGGAAATCCAGGCGCTGCTCGTTTTTTGCGTTAAATACCATAGTTACGCGTCCGTTTTTTGCGGTCTCTTGAATTCGTTTCCACAGCCGTTCACGCACTCTGGCACTCACGTTGCCTACATACACGCCGGTGTTGATTTCCTGTAACCAGCGCGTCAAATCACCGCGCAGCGCGGGCGGGCAATCGGTTAGCGTAACCACTAGCATTCCTCGTCCTCCAGCACTGTGCCGTAGCCGTCCTCCTCAGGCTCCTCCGCTGCATCAAGCTCCCGCCCGTAGGAAACGCCGTTTCTCACTTCGCCGGTTTTCTCGTCCCAAAGGGTCACAACGTTGGTTTCCGGCGTATCGTCATCAGAGAACCCAAGCAGCGTATGAATATCCTTCGTGCAGCGCTCCAGCAAATGACCGTCGGCAATAGCGTCACGCACAGCACGGCGTGTGACTGAGCCAACGTCGTCGGCGGTCTTTTGCGCTATGCGGAAGGCGATTGGTATGGTAATTTCGGCTTTGTATAGGTCCGCAATGTCGTAAACGAACGAGCGCTCGTGACCGTTATGCACAAATCCCAGTCCCGGCGAAAGTCCCAGCGCAACAATTACGCTGTGGCACGCGCCGTAAAGACAGGCGTGGGCGGCAGAGAGCGCTTGGTTGACGGGGCTGCTTCCGGCAAAATCGTCGTGATTATATTCGCGCCCGTTCCAAGCCACGCCGGTTTCGTGCGACGCTTTGCGGTAAACCGTGCGTATTCGCGAACCCTCACGTCCGCGCAGCTGCTGCATAGTTAATTGTGAAACGTCCTCGTCCGTGAAGCGCATTTCGTACATCAGCCGCGCCACAGCAAGCCGGCTGCGCGTGTTGCTGACAAGCTCCGCCTGGCGGATAAGCAGGCGCGATGAGTGCGTCAAGGGACGGCCGTGCGCATAATAACGCACGCCGTGTTCGCCGACCCAAAGCACGCTTGTGCCCGCGTCGCCGATTAGCTCCATCGCCCTGTGACTGACGTTCGTCCCAGGACCCAGCATAAGCACGCCCAGCGCCGCCGCCGGAACATGCACCGTGCCGCGCGCGTCCGTGACGGTTATCGCGCCGTCCTGCCGATTGACCAGGCAATGCTCCAGGTAGAGGAACGAAATCCGCTCGCGCACCTGCGGCAGGGCTTGCAGTTCAGGTTTTTCCATGCCGGGGATAGCCATGGTGCGCCTCCTAAGCGGGTTTCCTGCCTTGCCGCTCATCTTCGTCCTCTTCTTTTTTACCGGTTTCCTCAAAGCCATATTTTTCGCTGTATCGCAGTTTTACACCGCACAGCTCCGCACTAAGCTCGGAATCCAGCACCAAGTACAGCTCTCCCCTCAGCCAAGGCGACTGCTGCCATGCGTTAAATCTCCGGGAACGCAGCTCCAGCTCCGTGATTGTCTTTTCAATCTGCCAAGGCTTGCATAGCCGCGGCGGAAGATTCACGCTGCAGCAAGCAATCCGTTTTGCAAGCTCCATCGGCGGCGTTTCGCATTCTGAGAGAGCCTGTCCGCTCGAAAGCTCTTTTCCTCTGCTGTCTTTCAGCCAATACAAAATGTGCGGCTTCCCGCTCTTGTCCTCTTGCAGCAGCAATACCTCAACAGATTCGCCGCCATCCCTCACGGACGCTTCGCCGCTGTGCTCAGACGCGCCGCAGTCCAGCCAGCCCACCAAAGTGTCTTCACTTTTCGGCGCGCGCAGACGGAATGCGCTTGCCCGCTTTTCTTTTTGCACTTTTTTCAAGTCGTGCGCTTCTTTTTCAGCGGACAGTCCCATATCGCCGCCGTCGTCGTACACATCTTGCACAAGCTGCGGAATGTCCGCCGGAAGGGAGATTTCCTGCGGCAAAAGAGCCTTTGTGCGCATGAGCAGATACTCCCCGTAAATCGCCTTCGCGCCGCCCTCCGGCTTATCGCCCATGCCCGTGACGTAACATTGCGCCGTTTCCAATCCGTCCGGCCGTTTGCGGCTGTGCCGGTGCAAGCGCCCTATCCGTTGCAGGAGCAAATCCATTGGGCAAAGCTCCGTGACCAAAACGTCGAAATCAATGTCCAGCGACTGCTCAAGCACCTGAGTGCCAACCACAATGCACTTCTCCGGTCGGTTGGGGTTCTCCGTCGGCTTGCCAAGCTCCTTGAGCAGGGTAAGCTCCTTCTCGGCGCGGTCAAGCGGCAGGAAACGGGCGTGCAGCAAACGGATTCGTTCCTCGCCAAAGAGCTCTGCCAGCTCCCGCGCAATTTCCTGCGCTTTGTGCACCGTGTTTACAATCACGCCCGCGCAGCCGCCGTTTTTCAGCGCGTCACTCAGCGTCCGCGCCAACGCCTCCTCCGCCAGAGGAGATATCCGCACGCGCACCTGCGGCGAATCCGTCCTCACGGGCTCTTGCCTAACCTCGCCGCCGTCCGTATAGGTTATCAGGGGATACGCGCGGGTGCTCACCCAACCGGGCGGCGGCGCGGTCATGCCCTGCGCTATTTTTCGGCGCGGCAATTTGAGCGCGGAGGGCTTATCCAAATATGCGTCAATCACATCCTGCCGCCGCTTTGCCGGAAGCGTTGCCGAGAGCACTATCACCGGCACATGGTAGGAGCCGAGCCAATTCAATGCCCGCGTTAAGTATTGATTCATGTAAGCATCATAGGCGTGGCACTCGTCGATAATAACCACCTTGTTTGCCAGCCCCAGGTGACGCAGCGCCAAGTGCTTTTGCCTCAGCGCCGCCAGCAGGAGCTGGTCAACCGTGCCCGCAACAAAATCGGAAAGCAGCCAGCGTTTGCGCCCGCTGAACCACTCGTGCACACGGATAACATTGTCGCAGTCCTCTTCATTGCTGTCGTCGTCTTCTTTGTAGCCCTTTTTTGGTATAGCCTGAAAATCCGGGTTAAACGCCGCCTTGCCATGAGCAAGCGCGATGGTGTGCGGCAAAGAGTCCGTTTGCTTGTAATCGCCGCAAACCTTTTTGCACCAGTCCTCAAAGCGACCGAAAATGCCGTTAGCCGTCGCCTGAGTCGGCAGGGCAAAATAAACCCCGCTCCGTCCGGTTTTTTTCGCAAAAATCTCCGCCGCGGCAAGAGCCGCCTCGGTTTTGCCAACACCCATGGGAGCTTCCAGCACCATAATCCCCGGCTGTGCGCACTTTTCGGCGATTTGCTCCGTCAGTGCCTGCACCGCGTTTGGACCGAAGCCCTTTTCCGCAAACCCAAAGCGCTTATCATAAAGACGCCCGCTCTCCCAAGTTTCAATCGGCTCCGAAAAGCCCAGCTTGCGCCAAACCTGCTGACCATTCCTGTCCCCGGGCGCGGCTTTACCAAACTCCGCAAGCGCAAAGCAGTGCTCGTCGCTTGCCGCCCAATCCGCAAATATCAACAGCCCGCTCAGCAATGCTTGAGCCTGCACATCGGGCACCGGCAGCGCTTGCAGTGAATCAAACCCGCCGCACTCCAGCGCAAACGCAATCAATTCGCTTTGCATACTGCGCCACAGCGGTTCGTCTTCACCAAAAAAATTCCGACGATAGCTGTCCATTACGCCCAGCAAAGAAACGCCGGGCGGCTTGCCGTGGTGACCGCCGAGAATCACCGCAAGCTCGCGGGGACAGCCCGTATCCTCCAGCAAAATTTGCGAAGCCGCGGCGTGCGGGGTCTTGCCGTCGTTTTCCCCTGGGATTATTTCCGGCAAACCCGCAAGGCGCTGCAGCTCCGTGACACGCTCATCAAGGTCGCGGTTGGGCGGCATGGCGCGCTTTGCCTGAAAAGCCGGTGTAGCCTTGCCAAGGTCGTGCACGGCGGCGCAAAACAAAAACAGCCGCCCGGCAAGCTCCGTACGGTCCTCGCCATGCTGAGCTTCTATCCCGGCGGCAATACGATCCTTCACGCCGCGCGGCAACCAATTTTCCCAGAGAGCACCGCCAATTTCGGCGCAGTCAGTCAGGTGCGTTGTCAGCGGCAGCCAAAGCGACGCCGTACCATTGTGCGACTTCTTTGCCCAAAGAGCAGCCGTTTGCCGGGTAAATGCCAACAACATCCCCTCCCCCGCAGCGCAATTCCAACAAAATAATTCTCTTTTTACAATACAACAGGTCTACGGCGTTTTGTCGCCGAGAACGCGGCTTTTGCCCCGTACGGTATCGCCTACAGTATAACATAAAAAATCGACTGTCGTCAACACTTTTCAAGCCGATTCCACAATCATCGCCGCAATGCGTTTCTTTCTGCGCTCCTTATTATTAATTACACAGGATACTCGTCCGAAAAGCAGGCGTCACAACAGCAGGCATTGGCGGCGGCTTCGGCATTGGGGTCCAGCAGGAGCGGCAGGGACTCTATGCGCAGGAAGTCCAGCGAATCCGCGCCGATTTCTCGGCGGATTTCCTCCACGCTAAGGCGGCTGCTGATTAGCTCCTCGCGCGTGGCAATGTCTGTGCCGAAGTAGCATGGCGCAATAATCGGCGGGGAGGATATGCGCACATGTACCTCCTTGGCGCCCGCGTTTTTGAGCGCGCGGATTATGTTTGCGCTGGTGGAGCCGCGCACAATTGAGTCGTCAATCATCACAAGGCGCTTGCCCGCAACGCTTTGTGCCATGGGCGAGAGCTTCACGTCAATGCTCTTGCGCCGCTCACTCTGCGTGGGCTTGATGAAGGTTCTGCCAACGTAATTGTTGCGCACAAAGCCCATGCCGTAGGGAATCCCGCCGGCGCGCGCGTAGCCAACCGCCGCCTCAATGCCGCTGTCAGGCACGGGGATTACCAAATCCGCCTCAACAGGGCTTTGCGCAGCCAGAAGCTCCCCCGCTTTCATGCGTGAAACGTGAACGGGAATGCCGTCAATCACGCTGTCCGGGCGCGCAAAGTAGATGTACTCGAATATGCAAACAGCCTTGCGCGCACCCGCGGCAGGGCAGTTTTTGCGGAAGGAGTGCAGCTCGCCCGCTTCGTTAATAAGCACGACCTCGCCGGGCTCAACGTCGCGCACAAACTCAGCTCCGGCGGTATCTAAACCGCAGGTCTCGCTGGAAAAAACCCAGCGCCCGTCCAGCTTGCCGATACACAGCGGACGAAAGCCCAGCGGATCTCTTGCCGCCACAAGCTTGCGCGGTGAGAGCACCAACAGGCTATATGCCCCGCGAAAGTGCGGCATTGCGCGCAATACCGCTTCCTCAATGGAGCGGCTGTTCATGCGTTCGCGGACGATCAGTTGGGCGATCAGTTCGGAATCGGCAGTAGTTTGGAAAAGAGCACCGGCTTGGGCGAGTTCGTCGCGCAGAGCGTCCGCATTGCGCAGATTGCCGTTGTGCGCCACCGCCAGCCGTCCCTTGGCGTAGCGCGCGATTATGGGCTGGCAGTTTTCAATGCAGCTGCCACCCGCCGTGGAGTAACGCACGTGACCGATTGCGTTTTCGCCCGAAAGCCCAGCCAGAGTGTGAGCGTCAAAGCTCTCGCTCACAAGACCCATGCGCCGCTCGGCACGCAGCACGCCCGCGTTGCTGACGGCAATACCGCAGCTCTCCTGCCCGCGGTGCTGAAGGGCAAACAGGCCCAGATAGACCGCTTGGGCGGAGCTTATCCGCGCAGGGCCGCCGTCCGACAGCCCCGCGTATGTGACTTGTTTTGTTTCCGGGCCGGAATGTATTCCGAATACGCCGCATTCTTCGTGCATTGGTCACCTTTTTCGGAGCTGAATTGTGTCGGTGATATTATACTACATTCGAAGCGGGATTTCAATGCGGCGCACAGGAGGATCACATATACAGCTCGGCATACTCCAAAAACTTTGCGTCATAGTCAGCGTATTTGCCCGGAGTGATAAGGTCATGCCCGGCTGGGGATGGGTATGAGAACAGCGTGTTTGGAACGCCATACTCATTCAATACGTTGCGGGTGTTTTGCGCCATTACGGGCAGCCCCGGCAGTTCACTGTTTTTGCCCATAAACGCATCGGAAAAAGAAAGAGCAGTGCCATGGCACAAAATGGTTGGGATTGCGCTGCTTGCATAGGCGACGGGCGAGTAAACGTCCAAAACATCATATGAGTCTTGGTAGTTGCCGGCGGTGATGTCTTGATTCACCAGAGCCGAAAAAAGAGAATATACGCTGACTGAGAATGAGAAAGTCACCTTTATTATAAGGTCGTTCATCGACAAGTCGGACGCCGCCATGCGGAACTCCACAGGTCCGGAATGCGAAACGCAAAACGCGATTGGGATTGCCGATTCCGCTCCGCGGCTGTAGGAATAGAGCAGCGCCAAGTGTGCGCCGGCAGAATAGCCGATAAGCGCACATTTGCCGATGCGCACGCCGCCGTCTTCAAGGAATGCCTTCAGCGCGGAGATTGCGTCGCCGATGTCGTCAAGCATTTCATCTGCGTGGACGGTGCCGCGGCCACCTGCGGTTCGGAAATCGAGCAAGCGATAGTCAACACTGACGGCAATAAATCCCAGCGACGCATAGTACTGTGCCGTGCCTGCATATTCATAGCGGTCGCCTGAAAGCCACCAACCGCCGTGGAGAAAGAACAGCACATCGCGCGGTTCGTTGGAGGTGTTGATATCCGCAGGCAGATAAATGCTCATGCCCAAGTTGTGCTCGCCGAAGGGATATGCATATGAAGCGTCAAATTCTTTGCGGACGGGTGGCGGCGGCTCAGGCGGTTTGGGGGGCTCAGGCGGTTGGGGGACATGCGTTCCGCAGGTACACGGAAAATTCGTGCCGAAGATTTTGTTGATTAAGCACTTGATTGAGCAGATGAAACGCGGAATAATGATATCCAGAAAATCGGAAAGCGGAGAGAGCTTGGAGTTTTGCGCGGCGGATTCTTCCGTGGCGGCAGGGGCGGCGCTGTCGGCGGCAAACGCGGCGGGCATAATACTCAAGAGCATTATGGCGGCGAGAATCAGTGCGAGCAGCTTTTTCATGACGGTGAGTTCCTTTCTTTAATAAAGTTAACCGTTGCCAGTATAGCACGTTGCAGACGGCTTGTCAAATTATTAATTTTCGCGGCTCCGGCTGCAGACCGATATTGACAAGCTGCGCAAAAAATGCTATAATGCTTCTTGCACGGATTTGCGGGGGCAGCGCTGCGTCTCTGCGGATTTTTGTACTGCGTGGGCCATTAGCTCAATGGTCAGAGCCCCCGGCTCATAACCGGTCGGTTCCAGGTTCGAGTCCTGGATGGCCCACCAAGCGGGTAACGCCCGGAAGAAGACGTTCGTTAACTTGTGCGAAGCGTTAAGTTTTGTGTTCGGTAACTTAACGGCATTTTTTTCGAAGTATCTTTTCAAAGCCCAACCCCGAGTATCAGCAATGTGGAGCGTGATGGCGACGCCGTTGTGTTCGATTGGGAGTAACATAATGAAAAAATGTTAGCAATCGCAATCGTATTGTGTGTGGCCATTTTTCTAACGGCTTGCACACAAAAAGCTGAGGGTTCGTCTGCGGATGAATCCTCTATGAAGGTGGAAGTTAGCAAAGACTCATATACAAGCCAAGTGGTCACAACAACAGGAGAAAAAAATGTGCCCGAAACATCCATTGTTGAGAATGCATCACAAACTGGTCAATCAGAAAGCACGCTACAAGTTGTAGTGTGGCCGCCCTTGGGATATTCGCGCAATTATGTGGCAGATTCGGCAAAATCCTCAAAAATGAATAGTATCAACTGCAGAGGCGCCTTACTTAATTTCGCTTATAACGACCCAATTCTTAATGAGCGGCTTGGCGACAGCTTTTTCGCAGTCAGAGGCGCTAAGGTCAGCGCAATTTTGTACAGCCTCATTTAAACAGCCAAAGAAAACGGGCTCGTGCCTTTTGATTATCCGGTCAGGGTGCTTACTCTTGCGCCTAACTTAACACAATGCGTGTCGATTGATTGCCTACTGCCTTGGGATGCGGACTTTCTTGATTGACGCTTACTGTGTAGGTGCGAGTAGTCGCGTATTATAATGAGGTATAGCGGGACGGTTTTCTGCCCCGCTTTGCTGGTGAAAATCCCGCACACGCCAACTCAATGCGCCAAAATTCGAGCTGCGAAGCAGATAACTTGAAGAAAAACAAAGAAATTTCGTGGAGGGGGTTGACATTACCGGCAAGATGTGATACTATGGTTGTGGTAAATGTTGGACTGCGGTAAGGCAGTCAATAGAATGCAGCCGGGAAGTGCGCCATGGAACTCACAAACCGTGCGGACGGAGCCATTCGAAGAAACATAAACACATTAGTTGCGGTTGCAGAAAAGTCGCCGAAGCTTTTCGATCTGCGTCTACTCATCAAGAGCATTGTGTTTTTGTTGATTTTTGCCATGCTGGCAACTTTTGCGCCACTGAATGGTTTTGCCGCAACAGCGAAAAGTACTCCTAATGTTGTAACAAGTGTGGAAGCACAAGTTGAAGACACCGAAGAACTGCCCGCGGAAATCGTTGCGGAAGAAACATCAATGCGCACAGAAAACACAAAGCATTTTCGCATGTCAGATGGTACATATCAAGCCGCAATGTATGCCGAGCCGGTGCACTATCAAGACGCAAACGGCACGTGGCAAGACATTGACAATACCTTAATAGAGAAAACACTTGATGGCAAAAAAGTGCTGGAAACAACCGCCGGAGCGTCGAAAATCACACTACCGGAAAGCTTTGCGGGCGGACAAAAAGCCACGCTGACCAATGACGGTTACAGCGTGGCTTTTGGTTTAAGCGCGGAAAATGACGAAATTGCGCTGAATAAAAAAGCCGCAAAAACAGACATTGACAAGCTTGCGTCGAAAGAAATAAAGACAACGAAAATTGACGAAACGAAAGAAGAACTCAGCAAATCAGAGGAAATCGAGCAGAAAAATGCCGAGAAAACGGAACTCAAAAAGCTGACAAGCGCAGTGGAATATGCAGACATTTTGCCGGATTCAAGCCTTGAATATATTGTTTCGTCAAATGGAATCAAAGAGAATATTGTCATTAATGCGCCGCAGGATGAATATATCTACAAATTCGATATTGATATCGGCAATTTGACGCCTGTGCCGCAAGAAAACGGCTCAATCTTGCTAAATGACGGCGAAAAAGCGGTGTATGTTATTCAGCCGCCATATGCTTATGATGCGGTGGGCGAACACGGCGCGGCTGCGCAATCGCTTGACAAAATTGACGGCGAATTGATGTTGACAATAACACTTGACAGCGTGTGGGCAAACGATGAAACGCGTGTGTTCCCGGTGGTTTTGGACCCAACGATAGTTTTTGACGACGACGATGATAATTTTGGCGATACTTATGTTACGAATAATATAGAAAGTATGTCAATATTGGGATTTGATATTCAATTGTGGGATCATACGGGGAATAATTCAAGTTTGTCTTTTATGACTGCAGGCTATGCTTCCGGTTCTGACTCTTGGGCACGCGGATTTATAAAAATGAAACTTCCCGAGAGACCCGCCAATAGCGTTATAATAAGTGCTACTTTCGAGCAAAAATGGCGAAAGACGTATGGTTCGTCATTCCAAATCAATGCTTATGAGGTACCGTATGAGTGGGTTCAGGCGCATGTTGGTGAGCATTTCACTTGGAATAACCAACCATTTGGCACCGCGAAAAATTCATATATTAACAACCCTATATTGGATTCTAATGTTGTTAATGGCAAAAGTTTGTATAGATATGATTTAACAAATTTATTCCGCAAACAGAACGATTTGAACAGAAATTACGCCTATGTCATGCTTGCTTCAGCTAATGAAAGCGGAGCTAATGCTTACGCAGATTTTAACACAGTAAATGCAATTGACAGCAGCACACACCCAATGTGCAATGTAATATATGCCTATCCCGGCGGACTTGAAGATTTTTTTACTCATGAAACATTTGGAGCCGGACGCGCGGGCACGGCATATGTTGGCGACTATTATCGCGATGTCAACATTATCCGCAGCGAA
>JAITOD010000026.1 GCA_031290105.1 Oscillospiraceae bacterium | reverse complement strand
CGCGCCGGACATATCCGTCTCAAACTCCGGCAAGACACTTTGCGCCGCCTGAAACGCCTTAATCGGGTTGCTCTTCGCCTTATCCGCAAGGGCTTTTATGACTGTGCGCTGGCGGTTTGTGCGCTGCCAGTCGTCGTCCTGCTTGCGGATTCGCACATAAAGCAGCGCTTCTTCGCCGCCCAAAAGCACGTTTTCTCCGCTCGGCACGCTTATTTTGTTTTTGGAATACCGTTTCATCTCCTTGGCTTCCGCCGCCGTTACGGGTACACTCACGCCGCCCATTGCGGTAACTGCATTTTTGAAGGCCTCGAAGGTCACAAGAACATAGAAGTCGATTTTTATGCGGAAATTGGACTCAAGTGTATCAATAACCAGCGGCGCGCCGCCGTAACTGCCCGACGCGTTAAGCTTAGCGCTGCCATACCCGGGGATTTTGACCCAAGTGTCCCGCTGAAAGGAAACCAAGGTTGTGGTTTTGGTCTTGCGGTTAATCGAGATGAGCGTCATCACGTCCGAGAGCCCTTTGCCGTTGGATTTGCGTCCGTCCATGCCCAGCAAGAGGATATTTTTCACATCGTTGTCGAAAAAAAGGTCTTCCTCGTTAACTGTGCTGCTCTGAGGACGGGTCTGCACGGCAGGCTGCAATGAGTCGAGCAGCTTGAACCCGGCAAAGCCCACGCCAAAGCAAATCAGCAGCAGAACGGATACGGCAATCAGCACTGCGCGCCGGATTTTCTTTTTGCGCAGTGCCTTTTTTTCAGCCTTAGCCGGTTTGCGTATGGTTTTTTTTCCGTCATCATCAGCTTTGATTTTATATTTTGCCATGAGCTTATCTCCCTTTATTTGACTTATTTTGTGGGTTTTAGTCCGCGCTTATTGTAACACATAGGCGGCGTAATAGTCAACTTACTTTTGTTCATAAAAGCGTAAAGCTTAAATTTTCAGTAACGGCAGCGCTGTGGTAAGATACAGGCAACGCCCTCGGGGCAGGTTCTGCCTGCCGAGGACGTTCTAAAGTCGTATATGACGGAAAGTGACGTTGTCGGTCAGTGACAAAACGCGTGATTTGTGGTATAATATTGCACGAGCGGATTTCCCCGCATATTTTTAATGCAGAAAAGCAGAGGAATAAAGTATGAAAAACATGCAAGTTGAGACGCGGGATTCCAACACGGAAATTTCATCAAACGTTGACGCGCAGTCTCTCGCGGGCGTGGTCCGAAGCATCATGATAGTGGGCGTTGGCGGTCAGGGAACACTGCTGGCAAGCCGGCTTTTGGGCGCGGTGCTGCTTGCGCAGGGCTTTGACGTGAAGGTTTCCGAAGTGCACGGCATGAGCCAGCGCGGCGGCTCTGTGGTGACGTATGTGAAGTATGGCAAAAGCGTTGCGTCGCCAATCATCCGGGAGGGCGAAGCTGACTACATCCTGGCATTTGAGTTGCTGGAGGCTGCGCGGTGGCTGCCATTCCTCAAGCCGGACGGCAAACTGATTGTCAACACGCAAAAGCTCAACCCAATGCCCGTGGTGACCGGCGCTGAGGAATACCCTGCGGACGTGCTGACAGCGCTGCGCAACGCCGGAGCTAACGTGAGCGCACTGGACGCACTCGCCCCCGCACTGGACGCCGGCAGCGCAAAAGCGGTGAACGTGGTATTGCTGGGCGCGCTCTCAAAACGCATGGAATTTCCGGAGGAGGTCTGGCTGAACGCGCTGGAGAAAACCGTGCCGCCGCGCTTCCTTGAGCTGAACAAAAGGGCGTTTGCACTCGGGCGGGAATAACACAGCTCCAATACAAACCGAGCGTGATTTTTTGTCACGCTTTTTTGGTATACAGCAAAGTTTTTGCGCATATTTTGGGAGGAGCAAGCTTTGGGAGGTACGGGCATGGCGCGAAAACGCAAATCCCGGGCGGCGCGGACCGCCAAAACCGTGCAGAATCTGCGCGAATTGCCGCGCGCGGGCACGCCTCATCTTGAAATAACGGGCAACAAGGAGCTGCTGGTGGACGGCTGCAAGGGCGTGGTGGCCTACGCGGAGGAGGAAATACAGCTGAGCCTTGGCGATTTGGTGCTCTCTGTCGTCGGCGCGGACCTGACCATGCGTACGCTGCGCTTTGAGGAATGCGCAATCACAGGGCAAATCGCGTCGGTGGCGTTCACAAATTAACGAGCGATTTTATGTTGGCGACTATTGCTAGCCCGCTGATTCTTGAATATCTGGCTTTTCAGCCCAAAAGCGATTCAATTACCGCTCACTAAATATTACTTGCGAGGTGTGACATGCCCCTGCTGATTTTATTGCGCTGGCTGCACGGGAGCGTGCATTTCGCTGCCGACGGCGGCTTTCCGGAGCGCTTCCTGAACCTCTGCCGCCACACCGGCTTGGAGCTATGGAACACCGAGCTGCGGCACGGCACACTCTACGCATTCGTCCGCGGGGGCGACTACCGCACGCTCCGCGGAATTGCGCGCCAAAGCGGAATGCGCCTGCGTGTCTGCAAAAAAAGGGGCCTGCCGTTCTTCCTGCACAAACAGAAAAAACACGCCGGATTTGCAGTGGGGCTGTGCTTTTTTGCGCTGCTGTTGGGCGTACTCTCCACGCGCGTTTGGGTGATCAGCGTTTCCGGCAATAATCTGACGGAAAGCCGCGTATTGCTGGAAAAGATGGAAGAATACGGCATTTTCTCGGGTATGCTCAGCCGTTCCCTCAATGCCCACACAATCAGCGCGGAAATGCTTGATGCTATGCCGCAGCTGGACTGGATTGCGCTCAATTTGCGCGGCAGCGAGCTGGAAATACTCGTCCGTGAACACGCGCCGGACGCACGCGCCAAAGAACCTGACGCCCCGGCGGACGTTGTTGCGGCGCAGGATGGTCAGCTGATTTCGCTGCGCGTTTACGGCGGAACAAAGGCTGTGCCCGACGGCTCCGCTGTGCGCGCGGGGGACGTGCTTGTTCACGGCTACACAAAAAACCGCGACGAGAGCAGCTCGCCAATCCGCGCCAAGGGATATGTTGTTGCGCAGACTGAGCGCACGATCACGCAGCAGCAATCGCTGACGGCGGGCGGCACGCAGCGCGAGCGTCTGGGCAAACAATACGCGCTACGGATTTTCGGGCTGCGCATACCGCTGTATTTTCGCGCATGGGACGGCGCGTGGCAGAGTGTGCAGTATTTTTCCGCACGTGGCGTAACATTGCCGCTGGGGCTGGAAACCCGCGCGTTACCCGTTGA
>JAITOD010000011.1 GCA_031290105.1 Oscillospiraceae bacterium | reverse complement strand
CTGATTTATACCGGCTGTATGCCAACATTTTAATGGAGGTTTAAGATGAAACTAAAAGAACTTTTCCGCAGCAAGCGTAACCGCGTCATTGCGGCGGTCATGGCGGGGGCGATCACCGTCACATCGCTGGCGATTGGCTTGCAGGCAACCCTTGCCGCCAAAGCCGACTTGGTTGTGAATATCCCCGCGCCGACCAACGGATATCTGACCATTGAAAAGGGCGACACCCGCAGCCAAACCGTTGGTAACCTGTTCGAGGCAAGAGTAAGCAATGCCAACGCAACAGTGGAAATCACCAAGGGCACCAGCGTAAACAACCTGCGCACCACCGGCGCAGCTGCCGGCACCGTAACAACCTATTACGGCACCAAGGCCGGCGTGGTTAACCACGTCAACTACCAAATCACCAACTCCGCCAACATCACCAAATACGTTCTGGCGCTGGGCGGCGAGGGGACCATTGCCAAGGTTGGCGGCACAATGACGGTACCCATCACCACCTTTGTGACCCCTGCCGGTCAAACGACCCCCGTTGAGAACGCGGGCGCAAAAAGCTCCATCAAGTGGAGTACGCTGCGCCCGGGCGACACAGTCGCTTCCGTTAACGCTAACACGGGCGTAATCACAGGCCTCAGCAAAGGCGTCACCGCAATCATCGGTGAGTTCACCGACAAGTGGGGCGTCACGCAGCACGTGCACTTCCTTGTTGCGGTAGCAGTCAACATCAACGACAGCGACTTGGGCCGACTGCTTGACCTCATCAATAAGGCGGAGGAAACTCTTGCCCTCAACCCGAACCCATACACAACCGACAGCCTGGACAAGCTTTCGGAGGAACTGGACAAGGCAAAGGACGCCCTTGACAGCACCAACCAAAACGAAATTGCTCAGGCGGCTGACGATTTGGAGCAGGCGCTGAAAGACCTCGAAATCAAGCAGACCACACCTCCGGGCAGCGGCGGAATTTTCGACGATGGCAATGGAAACTACTACAAGAAAATCAGCGACCCGAAGAACATCTACATGGTTGTTGACGAAAACGGCGACCCGAAGAACAACCCGCCGGAGTACGTCTATGACGACAACAGCGATGGCGACGACAACCCAACCACCAACGCGAATCCGGTTCCCGCATACCCGAACGGCGGCTACTTCTACGTGGAAGACCCCGCCAACAGCAACATTTACAAGAAAGTCAACTCCGATGGCTCTCTTAAAGATTCCCCCGCCATTTGGGGCGGCGAGGACGGAAAGTTCGGCGGCGGCGACGACAAAACAGTTGTTCTGTACGGCGGCAATTACTACGTTGACATGGGGCAGAACGTATTCCGCGAGGTGCAAAGCCCGCTGGTGCTTGGTCCGCTGGTGGGCGGCGGCCCGGACGAGAACCCCGAAACCTACGCTGTAACGCCAATCTTTGATAACACAGCGAAAGACGGCAAGTACTATGTTGGCCCGCTTGGACCTTACAGCGACGGCAACTGGTTCTTCTACGGCGACAAGCAAAGCGGCGGCGACGGTCTGCTCAACAGTACCGCCGACACCAGGCACAGCACGGACGCCATTTACTACTACGCGAACGGCGGCATGTCCACTACACCGCCGACCACGCAGCCTGATCTGCCAGAAATTCCCGGCTTGGACGACGCCAACGTGGGCAGCACCATCACAATTGACGGCGTAGATTGGATTGTGCTGCAAAAAACCACGCTGAATAACGAGAAATACACCATGCTGCTGCGGAAAGGCGACGCCGGCACGGTTTCATCCTTCAGCACAACAAGCCAAAACTATGAGGGCTCCACAGTGCAAAATGCCTGCACCGCAAGGTTCACAAACGCCTACTTTACCCCGGATGTTATCCAGCAGCATGCCGTGGTGCCGACCTTGGGCACTCACACATCAACAACGGCTGTGTCTGCACCAACCGCAACACTGGCCGCCGGCGTGGGGCAAGTCAAGGACATTGAATTTGCGCTGAGCTACAAAGAGGCAGACACATTGATGAGTTCAACTCTGCGCGCTTCCTTCGGTCACCGTTGGTTCCTGCGCACGGCGGACACCACGAACCAAACCAACGTGTGGTATGTACAGCCTGCGGGCGGTATCAATGCGGAACACTACAGCATCGGCGTGCTGAACAACGTTTATCTGCACCCCGCCGTTTGGGTTAAGAACGGCGGCAGCAACAGCGGCGGAACTTTCAATGACACACGTTCCTCTGAGCTGGCAGGCAAGGCAGTGGGCGACGTCGTCGTCATTGACGGGATTGAGTGGATGATTGCGTCGAAGTCCGGAGATGCACCGCAGCCCATTTGGTTTTTGATTCTCTATGACCCAACCGTTTGCGGAAAAAGCGTGTTCGGCACAAACAGCACCTATGAAGGCTCAACCTTGCAAACGTACCTCACCGACTGGTACACCAGCCAAAATATGCCGCGCCTGAAACAAGCCGCAAAGGCGCTTAAGCTTGGCAATAACGGCGGAGTGGGCATTATTGGAGAGGCAGGCAGCAAAACCAAGGATATTCTTGTCACTTTGGATCAGCTCGGGCTTTGGAACATATCCGGCAGTGGAGCCGGCAGTCCAATGGCCAAGCAGATACTTACACCAAAGACCGCTGTGAACTATTGGACAAGTACCGCAAAAACCGCAGACACAAATTACTATATCACCGGAACAGGCGACGTATTTTCAACGTACTACACCTGGTGCCAAGATACTCAAATCTATGCCCGCCCGGTGGTTTGCATTGACTACATGCATCTTCCGGCCTTGGTGTAGCACCGCACTTGCAAACACGGGGGAGGGGAAGCTCCCTTCCCCGCTCACCGAAATGGAGATAAGCAATGAAAACATTCTTTACGCGCCGAAAAGTGTTTGCCGTTTTGGCTGCGGTGACCGCCGCCGCCACCATGATTACAGGCAGCTGGGCTTGGTGGGACAGCAGCCAGCACAAAACCAACGAAATGGAAGGCAACAAGACCGTCGCCCGCCAAGACGTTGTGCTGGCGGAAGACTTTGAGGAACCGGACGACTGGGAACCAGGTCAAGAGCTGACAAAGAAAATCAGCGCAAAAAACACCGGCGAGGGCTCGCTCTTCGTGCGTATTCAGCTCAAGGAATTCATGGAGCGCTCCCACATTGAATACGCTTACACAGCCGAACGCCTTGCCACGGACGAGGACGGCAGCTTCATCGCCGGCGCAACGGAAGCTGACCTGAAAGCTTGGCTGGATTCCCGCAACGTTAACTACAGCGACGGCGACATTAAGCAATACCAAGCTTACGGCGACGCCGACACCAAGTATTACCTTGCCACAAACGCGAACACCAACATCCACGGGCGCGACGGCAAGTTCATGATGCTCAGCTACACCGAGGGCGCGCCGGAATCTCTGGTGCCGGGCGTCGTCCGCTCCGCTTACACCAACACGGACGACCACGTTCTGCATCCCACCGGTGAGTGCCTTTACACCCCGCACCTTTGGAGCGACGCCGGCATTGCCGCCGACCCTTTCCACGAGTTTGTGCAGTGGAACATGGGCTCGCCATTGGTCA
Organism: Oscillospiraceae bacterium; assembly: GCA_031290105.1. Lineage (GTDB taxonomy): Bacteria > Bacillota > Clostridia > Oscillospirales > Acutalibacteraceae > WRKY01. Next base: position 10,440 of record JAITOD010000011.1, on the reverse strand, counting down.
AGCTCTCTGATTGGGACGGAAAGCCTGCCGCCGTGTGGATTCTGGACGACACAAGCGCTGAAGGCTGGGTGTACTGGGGACAGGCAATCGCCCCCGGAAGCAGCACCGCTCAATTGCTCAACAGCGTAACACTGCTCGCACGTCCCGGCGACGGCAAGTTCTACTATGCGCTCCACGTGGATATGATTGCGGCGGACAAATACGACCTGACCGCAAAGTTCACCGGAATGCCCGCAGACATCAAGGAGGCCCTGCTGGGCTCCTTATGACAATTAACAGGCGCTCCCCTTCCCCTATGCACGCACCGCGGCATAGGGGAAGGGAATTCTCCGGCAGGGCGAAGAGCACTCTTCGCGCGCTGCCGCGTGGGGCAAACACGGTTTGCTTTGCGCGGGAACGTCTACAACGGTTGTTCTTTTTTATGAGGTGAAAAAAATGCATTTGTTGAAAAAGCTTTTTGGGACGCTGAGGCTTCCCACAGTTCAAAAACTGCTGACTGTGCTGCTTGCGGCAGTGTTCATGATGTCTTCCTATATGAGCGCCACCATGGCGTGGGCGGACGTGTCGCAGCACAAAACCAATGAGTTCTTTGGGCTGGAACATCTTTCAACTCCCGATGATACAACAAGCTCCAAGCCGCCCACGGAACCAAGCACAGCGCCGCCCACAGAGTCAAGCACAGCGCCGCCTACGGAGTCAAGCACAGCGCCGCCTACGGAGTCAAGCACAGCGCCGCCCACGGAGTCAAGCACAGCGCCGCCTACGGAACCAAGCACAGCGCCGCCCACGGAACTAAGTACAGCGCCAAGCACCTGCCCGCCGACCGTGCCCATAACGCTGGTGCCGCCGAACCCGACCGCACCCGGCACAACGTCCGGACCAACCCTTCCGGGCACGTCCGCAAATCCTGATGGCCCGGGCAAGCCGGACACGCCGAACACAGGCGATGAAAGTCACCTTCACTTCTGGTTTTTCCTGATGCTTGCCAGTGCGTTCCTGCTGGCCGTGCTTATGCGGGCGAGGATATCAAAGCGAACAAAAGCGTCACGGACTAATAAAGATACTTGTTAAAAGGAGCAAACATCATGAAAGCAACAGGAATTGTTAAAAAATTTGACAGCGTGGGCAGGATCGTAATCCCAAAAGAGCTTCGCCGAACCCTTAGGATTCATGACTGCGCTCCGCTGGAGATTTATACCGACACGGACGGCAGTGTTGTTATCCAAAAATATTCACCTGTCGGCGAATTAGTCAGCATCTCCATGCAATATGCCGAAGCAATCAACACATGCACCGGGCTGGCCGTGCTCATCACAGACCGGGATGCCGCTACCGCTTGCGCCGGCATAGCCGAAAACGCGGTGCTGTATCAATGCGTCAGCCGGGCTTTAGCGGAAATCATGGAAAAGCAGACGAACTTCATCGCGGGAACATACCGGGAAGCATGGCAGCCTGTGGAGCAGGTGAATGCCAAAGCCGCGGTGGTTTACCCCATCATCTGTTCCGGCGAAGCAATCGGCAGCGTGTCTTTGCTTATCGGCGACAACGGCGAAATGCCCGCGCCGGGCGAAACTAAATTGGCGCAAATGGCGGCGTTATTTTTGGGGATACAGGCGGAAGACGACGGTTAACTTGTGCGCACGGGCTTCCGGGTAATTATTGAAGCTGCTGAGCATAAGCAAAGAACAATTAGAGCAACCGGGTAAAACATAAGCTATAGCTTCTGCTCAAGCTATAGCTTATGCTGTTTTTATAATAAACCGATAAATATGCCGGCGCTTGCAAAATTCCCGAATTTGTTGTATCATATAGCGGCAATATTTTTCTATCCGAAAGGAGCAAGCGCTTTGGAAAACACAATCAAACAGCAGCTGAAAGCAACTGCATTACGCGCACGTCTTGCCGCGCTGGAGGGCGTTTGGCGCGCAAAATCCGGTCACCCGGGCGGCAGCTTGAGCGCGGCGGACATCCTTGCCTACCTCTATTTCCGTCAAATGAACATCAACCCGCAGGAGCCGCAGTGGGAGGCGCGCGACCGTTTTGTGCTATCAAAAGGTCACGCGGCGCCCGGGCTTTATGCGGTTCTTGCCCTGCGCGGCTATTTTCCCGTGGAGAATTTAGCGACGCTGCGTCACCCGGATTCCATGCTGCAGGGGCACCCGAATATGCACCTCACGCCCGGCGTGGATATGTCAACCGGCTCTTTGGGGCAGGGGATTTCCGCTGCCGTGGGTATGGCGCTCGGCGCGAAAATCGGGAGTGAGCCGTGGCGGGTCTACACATTGCTTGGTGATGGCGAATTGCAAGAAGGACAGGTTTGGGAAGCGGCAATGTTTGCTGCGGCAAAGGGTCTTGACAACCTGACCGTCATAGTTGATAACAACAACCTGCAGATTGACGGCACAATCGCCGAGGTCAACTCGCCATACCCGATTGCGGAGAAATTCCGTGCATTCGGCTGGCACGTGATTGAGGTTAACGGGCACTGCTTTGATGAGCTTGAAGAAGCCTTCGCGGAGTCGAAAACCATCACGGATAAACCCGTCTGTATTGTGGCAAAAACTGTCAAGGGTAAAGGCATTTCCTTCATGGAAAACAACGTCGGCTGGCACGGCTCTGCGCCGAATGACGAGCAATATAATCAGGCTGTCGCGGAGCTAAAAGCTGCTCTTAAAGAAGTGGAGGGCTGAGAAATGAGCGAAGTTAAACTTGCAACCCGTGACGCATACGGGCAGGCGTTGGCGGAGCTTGGCGCAATAAATCCCAAGCTGATTGTGATGGATGCCGACCTTGCCGCCGCAACAAAAACCGGCGTTTTCGCCAAGGCTTACCCCGATCGCTTCTTCGACGCGGGCATTGCCGAGCAGAACCTTGTGGGCGTTGCGGCGGGGCTAAGTGCCGTTGGATACACAGTGTTTGCCTCATCTTTTGCCATGTTTGCCGCCGGGCGCGCGTTCGAGCAAATCCGCAATTCGCTGGGCTATCCGCGCCTGAGCGTCAACATTGGAGCAACACACGCCGGCATCTCCGTGGGCGAAGACGGCGCGAGTCACCAGTGCTGCGAGGACATCGCGCTCATGCGCACAATACCCGGCATGACCGTTATCAACCCGGCGGACGACGTGGAAGCACGGGCTGCGGTATTTGCCGCGGCAGAGCTGCCCACACCGTGCTATCTGCGCTTTGGCAGACTTGCGGTGCCGCGCGTCAACCGTGAGGATTATAAGTTTGAGTTGGGGAAAGCCGTCACACTGCGCGAGGGCAATGATATGACGATTATTGCCACGGGATTGATGGTTGCGGAAGCACTTGCCGCAGCCGCCGCGCTTGATAGCGAGGGGATTTCCGCTGCCGTGTTGAATATCCACACAATCAAGCCGCTGGATGAAGAAGCCGTACTTGCCGCCGCCGCAAAAACGGGGTTGCTGGTTACTGCCGAGGAGCATTCGATTATCGGCGGGCTTGGGAGCGCCGTTGCGGAGTTGGTGAGCGAGAAATCGCCGTGCCGCGTCCTGCGCGTTGGTGTACGGGATAAATTCGGGCGCTCGGGTCCTGCGCTTGAGATGCTGCGGCGATATGGTCTGGACGCGAAAACCATTGCGGAAACCGTGCGGCAGGCAGTAAGCAAATAAATTGCAGATTGGGGGCGGGCTGACTGTTCGCCCCCTAGCAGGCTTTTGCAGTGCTCGCGGTGTTGCTTTTTGGGGCGTTTTGCGGTATAATGTTGGCAGCATTCTTGGGGCAGGTTCTGCCTGCCAACTGAAGACGGAGTCCGTTCGGGTCAAAAGTCGCGTTCTCGGTGGCAAAACGCCGGGAATCAGGTGCCACTCTCTTTAAAAACACAATTAAGTTTGTTACAGTTTTACGAAGAAGGCGCTATGCAAATTGACGTAACCGGCATTTGGCTACTCAAAGATGATTTCAATGCTTAAATGAACAGACTTTTCCAAACGGAATTTCTTTGCGCGTTGGTTGTCGTCCCCCATTAAACACACGGAATGAACAGCAACGGCGGCAAGCAGAACTAAAACAACAAAAACCATCCCATGGTAATAATCGGCTGCGCCCACAGCGGGCTACACAAAACACTTCAGGAGCAAACGGAAACCCGACAACACCAATCAATTCAATGCTTTCATTAAACAAACACGGCGCGGTATCGAAGTGGTCATAACGAGGCGGTCTTGAAAACCGTTTGCGGGGAGACTCGCACGTGGGTTCGAATCCCACCCGCGCCGCCAAACAGAGCGTTCCTACGGCATTTGTGAGGAGAAACGCGAAATGACTAACGTTGTCATTCGCAATGAACGCCCGGAAAATAAGGACGATAAGGACGAATAGAGGTGAAAATATCATTGAGAAGTGCAAAAGAGACTGAAAATTCCCCATATCGTATGAGTACAGTTTGTTACATAGAAGTAGATAAAAGCGGCAATGTGTCGCAAGTGCATCATAAAAATAAGTCAGATATTCAAAAAGTTTTAGAGGCTTATCAGAGAGCGGCGAACAAAAGCTCTACTATATATGCAGTATGGCCAGGTAATTGGAGCGGCGATTTGTTTGTGATTGACGATCTTGATGCCTTTGCGAAGAGCTTTGAATTGATTTAATCGGCATCTTTTTCGTCAGCCTATTGCCAAAGGGCTAAATGAAAAAGATCGCCAAGCCGAAAACCCGCTCACGAAAGGGGCGCGATAAGGAAGTATCATCAAAAATTTAATGAGAGCAGTCCGGACACGGTATTTGTAGCAAATACTTTATGACCGGAGAAATTATGATGAACAAATCTTTCTTTGAAGAAAACGGTGGCACTTATTCCAAAGTCGGCGATTACCATTTGCCGAACCTCACCCTGCCCGATGACGGGCTGGGCGATGAAGTCTACATTGGCATTTGGGGAATGCAGCGGCTTGACTATCTGAAAAAGCACAAGAAACTGCTTTACAGCCAACTGCTGATGTCCGGCAATCTAAGCGCGCATTTGCACGAGATTGATGTGACCGCAACCGAGCTCAAGGAGCTTATTGTCGAGCAGATGATGAAAGCACAAGGCGTGACTGAGCATCTGAAAGAGGTAAATCAAATGCGTTGGGTCGGGCTTGTTACGAACATTCGAGCCTGTGTGGACGAGATGCTCTTCGAGATGAGTTGATTTACGATTAACAGGAAGAAAGGCAGAGAGCCAAAATGGTTATCTGCCTTTCTTCCTGTTATACTGGTGTCATAACCGATGTTATATTATCTATCTGTGGTGGTTCTGACATAGCGTCCAAACGCAACAAAAAATCTGTAAATAGTATTGCATTGAGCGAGGTTTTTCTTGATGGATAGCACTTCATCCATCCGTGCATTGAAGCGTTTCTACCCGGAATATCGTCAATTATATCTGCTTCAGAATCACACTGCCCCATAATGTAGCTTGAGAAAAAATCACTTGCCATTGCTGGTAAATCGTTTTCTTTTACGAGTTCCGTAAAACGCTTCTTGGTTTGATCGGCATATATGCGCCCTACATGATGAACCTTTTCTTTGATTATGCCTTCCCATAACGGCACAAGGGCGTATACTGTCAGTGCATACTGGCGGCGATTATGTGCATCAATTGCTTGCTTAATTATGCGGTTACGAGCCTTGTCCAGTTCTTTTTCTCTCCAATCCCTCTTCATATCTATAAACCGCTCTTTTGTAAAAAGTGTAAAAATATACTTATCAACTTTCTTGGTCAAGGCTATCTCGCTACGACTTTTTTCATACATTCCCATAATCTAAATCATGCCGGTTAAGCTCATATTCTCCAAAAGATACGGAAACCACTTGCGTTTCCACATGCAATCAAGATAGGATTTCTCATATTTTTCAAAATCAATGTTGGCATTATAGAGATTCAAAAGCATTTTGCCAATAGGCAAAAGCGCGTTTTTAAGGGCATTTTGCATGGCGGAGGCAAATGCATTATTGAAGTTCACAATCGCTTCAAAATTTATGTTGGATGTTATTTTAGCTATAACATCACTCATACGGTGAAGTCCGTCATAAACAGCCAAACCCATTTTTTCAATTGGGTTCTCAGTGATAGGCGGTACAGCGAGTTCTGACAACTGAACAATAGGCGTGTTGATAGTTGGTATTTCCGGCATTAAAGTTGTCATATTGATGCCCATGTTCGTCTGATGAGCAGAATCAATGGCTTGTTGAACGGCTGTCGTTTTACTCAGATTTTCTATCAACCGTGTCTGCTGCCTGAACGGAACCGTTAAGTTTTCATATGCTTCTTGATTTCTTCGCACAGCTTCAATGGCAGGAGAATAGGAGATTTTGTCTAATATCTCTTGCTGTTTGAGTATAGTTTTCATCACATCGGATTCTTCAAGTACATCTTTGATGCTGACCATTAAAACAATTCAATCCTTTCACATTTAATTGACCGTTCACCGAATGTCTTCCAATCGGCGATATGTGTTCGCCCTGCATTTCTGTCTGCCTATTTTGTCGCAATGTGTGGCGGCGTATAAATTGGCCGCATATTATTACAGCCTGATTTCGCCTGACTGTCGTAACCGGTACAGCCGTAGAACGCCTCGGTTCCTTTTGTTTTCACAATCATATAACCATCTTGACATTGCTCGCATTTATAAATATCGTGCAGATGCGTTTTGTTGTTGGCCATAAAATCGCAAACTTCCGGTTCGTTGGTACAAAGATATAGCCCCAAGCCATAATTCTTGTTGAACTCATATTTCAGTGGATACCCGCATAGCGGGCAGCGTAAGCGGAATAAATCAACCGTTTCCATATTTAAATTCTGCGAATAAGGAATATGGAAATCGTTGATTAGTTCGATTAAAAAGCGTGAAGGTTTTCGTTGCGGCGCAAGAATATATACACAGTTCTTTGTGCGGGTTAGCGCAACATAAAAGAGCCTCCGTTCTTCCGCAAACGGCATAGAAGTGTCCTCAAAGCGTACCAATTTCATAATCGGGTCATCTTCCAACTGACATGGAAAACCGAACTTGCCTTCAAACATATTCAGCAGAATAACATTATCAAAACCCAACCCCTTTGCACTGTGCGCGGTCATAAAGGTTAGATTCGCACTGGGGAATTTTGCACACTTGATGTGGTTGCCGGACAAATTGGAAAACTTTCCTGTTCGGCAGATTTTGTAGCTATCGTAATTATATCGCCCAATAAGCAGGATAGAGGCTTTATTGCCAAATTCAGAAATGATTTTTTCGATGGTTGCTTCCGCCGCTTCTGCCATTGCAAAATCAGGCTTGAAGCTGTCGTCAAATTCGGTCAGTATCACAGGATTAGACAGGTGTTTTGGTGAAATGAGCTTCTTTTTAATTTGCGAAATATTCTTCTGCACAAACCCACCCGCAATGTCAATCAACTCCTGTGAATTACGGTAAGTGTGGGTTATTTTCATTTCCACACCGCTGCCCATTAATTCCAAAAAGCGGGTAAACAAGCCGATTTCAGAACCCGAGAACGCAAAGATAGACTGCCAGTCATCGCCCACCGCGACAACCTTTGCCTTTGTAATTTCCGATAGCCGTCTCGTGAGATTAAACCTTTGGCGGGCAATATCCTGAAACTCGTCGATGATGATATATTTATATGGCAGCTCGAGATTTTGCCGCTCAATTTCAGCGAGATAAAAATGAGCGTCGTTTATCATGTCCTCAAAGTCGATGCGGTTTTGAGCCGCAAGCTGTTTTTGATAATAGTGATAAACCGGCTCCGCAATGTCTAAAAACAGATGCGTGCGCAGATTATCGGTCTTTTCGCAGAGTACTGCAAAACCTCCGGCATCATAGCCACAGGTTTTGAACTGACCGATAAATGTCATCAAAAACTGCACCATCTTGAAAACATATTTATCCTTGCTTGTTTCAGTGATTTTCTTATAAACCTCGGCAAAATCCCGCTCTTTTAACACAAATCCCTCGGCAAGCAGTATCTCTTTCAAGTGGTCTGACAACAACCTCTTATCCTTATACCACGCCCACGTTTCCAGAAGGCTCGTCCCTATTTGGCGATGTAATTTCCGCTTGTCTTTTATGGCGGCAGAATACTTGGCGATTTCCTGCTGTGTAAGAACATAACTATATCCGCTTTCGCTGATGGCATAGTGTTCCAAATATGCCGTGTGTTCACCCTGCCGAATCAAAAAATCCGGCGTATATTTTTTCTTTGCCCCCTTGATGGCGTGAGGATAAACAGGCTCATACTCATAATCTAACCCGTTCAAATACAGGAAATTGGCGATTTGCGCTTCCTGCACCGAACGAAGATATTCGCCCGTTAATGTACGCATTTGTTTCCCACGCTGAGTGGCGACCTTTTTTATATATTCCCCTGCGCCGCTTTTCAGCGTTTCATAGTCCTGCGCGGCTTTTGCCAGATGGAATTGATTCAAATTGTCGTAATTCATCGCGTCTGCGGGCAAATCAAAGTAAAAGCCAAGAAACAAAAGCACCTTTCGCAACAAAGCTTTATCGTTGAATACTTCTTTTTCTAACATCTCAAAAATGATGTTGTAGGCAGAGTAGTTAACCTCTGGTGGGGTATCGCTGAATTTGCGGACAATATCATAAGCGAATGAGTGGAAGGTACAAATACGGGCGGGGATATGCAGACCTTGATTTATGCGCTCTTTCAACTCGTCAATCGCTTTTTTGGTATAGGAAATGACAATAATATCCTCCGGTGCAATGTGTTTTTTTTCGACAAGATATTTTACCTTTGCCGCCATTGTGGTGGTCTTACCCGCGCCTGCGCCCGCAACAAGCAAGCAATAGTCGTCATCGGTAACGACTGCTCGGCGCTGTTCTGCGTCAAGGATGATATTGGGGTCAATATCTCGCAAAAGGTTGTCAAAATACTTAGATTCCTTTTCCACAATTCTGTCAGTATATTCGGCGTTATGGCTCTCAGCATCCTGTGTCAGCGTTTCAAAGCGGCGCAGACAAGTTTTTACTGTTTCAAAGTCAACGGCGAAACGCGGAGCGCGTTCTCGGCAATCGTCATAAACGGTTTTTTCTGACAGCTTTTCTGCGTAGTTGCAGAATGAGGCTTTTATGTTGTCCAATTCCCGCGCCGTGATATAATGTCCTGCACCAAAGAAAGACTGATAGCTATGGTCAAAAGCAATCAGAGCATTTCGCAATGCCGCCAAATCAAGCTCTTCTATTATGGACGCTTTTGTACCGCTTGACTGATTAACCTCAGACGACACAAAAAATTTCGCCGGAAGCCCGCAATGCGGACAGCTTTCAGCGCGGTCAGATATGCGACTTTGGCATTCTGGGCAGGAAATCAGTGGCATTGCGGCTCACCTCCTTCGTCAGATTTTAGCCTTTTGCGAAACTCAGAAAAGCAAGTATTATCAAGCCTTTCGAGCCACTGTCATAGATGACTTTCCTCCACTTTTGTGGTATAATTGCAGGTATCAAAGCTACAAATGCGCCGGCCAAAAATGGAGGAAATGCCATGCGGAAGAAATTTGTTCAGATGTCGCTATTTGACGTTTATCAGGGCATCGAGGAGCGCCTTGATAGCGATAAATCGGAACTTTTCAAGCTTTTAGACGAGCACCTCGACTGGGACGAAATCATCCCGAGCACTTTTTACCACGCTTTTTATCTGCGAACGGGACGCAAACGCCAATATGCTTTGGAAAGCTTTCTTCGCGCCCTGTTTTTACAGCGAATTTTTCATTACACGGATGATTCTCAACTCTTGAATACGCTGCGCTATAGCTTTGAAATGCGTGATTTTTGCGGGTTTGACAAGGTGCCGGATGCATCTAAGCTCACGCGTTTTAAGCAAACTTTTTGCAAGCAAATTCGTCAGATTTTCGAGCGTTTAGTGGATTTAACCGAACCAATTTGCCGTGAAATGGATAAAGTGTTGGCTGATGAGCTTCTTTTCGACACCACAGGAATTGAAGGCTATGTGGCCGAAAATAACCCGTTTCTGTCACATGGCTGCGCCAACGGAGCGCATCGCTCACCGCGCCTGAAATTTGTCTGCCCGGGAGCTCACCGCATGGGGACGACTATGGTCAACCGCTGTGAAAATCCTTGTACTGCCGCTTCTTTTGGTCGCTGCACTTACGTGTATCCACACAAAAATCTTCGGCTTTACCCCGGCATTTCCCGCGACGATCCTAAGTTTAACCAACTTTACAAGCACCGTACCGCCGTAGAACGCACCATCAATACCCTCAAAGATACGCCGGGCGTCGCAAACCGTAAAACGTCGAATGTTCTGACGACAAAAGCCGATTTGTTTCTTGCGGGAATTGTTCAGCTTGTGTGTTCTTTTGGCGCACACGCTGCTCGCACGACGGCCGCGAAGACTGTTAGCCGCCTAACCGCTGTCAAACCGAACCGGTAATTTCCCTTCTGCCACATGCTGCGGACTGTTTTCAGT
>JAITOD010000003.1 GCA_031290105.1 Oscillospiraceae bacterium | reverse complement strand
TTTATTGCCCCTTTTTGCTGCTTTGGGGCTTTTTTGTGAGCAGCCGCAGGAAGGCGCCGAATGACACAATCGCGGCGAATGTGCCCGCTGTGAAACCGCCGCCGCCAATCAGCCGCCCGAATTGATAAACCCACAAGGCGGCAAAATATGCCAGCGTACACTGATAAGCAATAGCGAAGGCGAACCATTTGCCGCTGTTCATCTCGCGGCGGATTGCGCCGATTGCCGCAAAGCACGGCGCACACAGCAGATTAAACAGCAGCAGACTATAAGCCGAAAGCGGTGTAAACGCGGCAGAAACGCCGTTCTCGCCCGTGCCAAACAGCACGCCAAATGTGCCGACAATGTTTTCCTTTGCAAGCAGCCCCGTGATTGTGGCGACGGCGGCACGCCAATCTCCCCAGCCAAGGGGAATGAACAGCCACGCGATAGCTCTGCCAAATAATGCCAGCAGACTCTCGTCCATGCTCACAACTGCGCCGAAGGAGCCTTCCGCAAAGCCAAAACCCGACGCAAACCAAATCAGCACAGAAGCCAGCAGGATAATACTGCCGGCTCTTTTTACGAACGAGCTGCCCCTCTCCCAAACCGAATGCGCAAGATTCCGCAACCTTGGCAGACGATATGCGGGCAGTTCCAGCACAAATGGTGATGATTTGCCGCGAAACAGGCGCGTTTTTTTCAGCAATATGCCCGAGAGCAAAATCGCCGCCACACCAACAAAATATGCGCTTGCGGCAACCCACCATGCGCCGCCGAAAAACGTGCCGGAAATCAGTGCAATCACCGGCAGTTTTGCGCTGCACGGAATGAAGGTTGTGGTGATGATTGTCATGCGGCGGTCAGCTTCGTTTTCCACTGTGCGGCTGGCCATAATGCCGGGCACGCCGCAGCCTGTGCCGATGAGAATCGGGATAAACGACTTGCCTGACAGGCCAAAACGGCGAAAAATTTTGTCCAGAATGAATGCAATGCGTGACATATACCCACACGCTTCAAGGAACGCCAAACAGAAAAATAAAATGAGCATTTGCGGCAGAAAACCCAGCACCGCCCCCACGCCCGCCACAATGCCGTCAAGGACGAGCGACTGCAGCCACGGAGCCACGTGCAGATTTTCCAGCACGGTGCGCATTATTTCCGGGATTCCCGGCACGTTGCGCCCCATATATTGCCAGCCTTCGCCAAAAACGCCGTCGTTGAACCACTTTGTCAGTGTGCCGCCGATTGAGCTGACGGACACAAAATACACAAGCCCCATCACCGCGGCAAAAATCGGCAGTGCAAGCACGCGGTTTGTCACAATCAAGTCGATTTTGTCCGAGACGCTAAGGCTGCCGGGCTTGCGTGAAAAGCGGAGCACGGGGGCGCAAATGCGGTCGATGTGGGAATATCTGCCATTGATCACAAGGCTCGCGCAGTCGTCGCCAAGCTCGGCTTCACAGGTGCAAATGAGGTCCTCGACGTGCGCCAGTTGTGCGGCAGTCAGGCCAAGTTTTTTGGTCATGCCGCCGTCGCGCTCAAACAGCTTTATGGCATACCAACGCTGCAAATGCGCGGGCAGATTGTGCAGCGCGTGCCCGGCAATCTGCGTCAGCGCGCGTTCCATGCAGCCGCCAAAGATCTGCCGCGGCGCGGGTGGCTGAGCGTTTTTTGCCGCCAATATGACCTCCGCAACAGCTTCACGCAAGCCGGTTTCTTTGAGCGCGGAAATTTCCATCACCGGCACGCCAAGTTCTTTTGATAGCAGCGCGATGTTGATTTTGATGCCCTGCCGACGAACCTCGTCCATCATGTTCACCGCGCAGACCACCGGCACGCCAAGTTCCAGCAGCTGCGTTGTGAGGAACAGACTGCGCTCCGGCGCCGTGCCGTCGATTAGGTTCAGCACGGCGGCGGGCTTTTCGTTCAGCAGGTAACCGCGCGCCACAAGCTCTTCCGGCGAGTACGGCGAGAGCGAGTAGATACCGGGCAGGTCTGTCAGTGTGATATCCTTGCGCCCGCGCAGCTGACCCTCTTTCTTCTCCACCGTAACCCCCGGCCAGTTGCCGACGAACTGATTTGCCCCGGTCAGCGCATTAAAAAGAGTGGTTTTTCCGCAGTTTGGGTTGCCTGCCAGGGCGATTTTGGTCGCCATGCGTTGCTCCTTGAATCTATTGCTTGTGTATATGCAGACGTGTTTAGATCACCTCAACGAGTGCCGCGTCCTGCTTGCGCAGCGATAGTGAATAGCCGCGCACATTGACCTCAATCGGGTCGCCAAATGGTGCGGTTTTGCGCACGGTCACACGTGTGCCGCAGGTCAGACCCATCTCCATAAGGCGGCATTTCAGTGCTCCCTCACCAACAACGCGCAGCACGGTTACGGTTTTGCCGGGGCGGATATTTTGCAGAGTTTGCATGGCGTTCTCCCTCTTGCCGAGTTGCTTGTGATTAATAGACCTCCCGGGAAACCGTGCAGTGCGGGGGCGGTCGACCGCCGCTGTGTGCCGTTGATGAGGTCTGTTTATTCGCTTCGCATCAGTGCCGAAAGCTTGCGGCTCCGCTTGGAGAAAACGGTGATCAGAACGAAAAACATCGCCGCCGCCCAGAAAATCAACAGAACCGCGCCGCCTACGGGGGACATTCCCGCCGCCGCTTTGGCAAACAGCAGCTTCACCGTCGCCAATGCCCCCCCGGCGCAGAGCAGTGTTTTGCTGACGCTCTCCCATATGTCCAGCCGCGCGTCAGAAACGCTCAACAGACGGTTTGCGCTCAAGGCAAAGTTCAGCAGTTCGCTGGCGTAGAGGATGAGGTAATAGCCCTTGCCCCCAAGCGGCGGCAGCGTCGCCAGCACCAGCGCCACGCAGATTGCGGAATCAAGCACATTATAAAGCATGACCTTGCGCTGCTCGTCAAGCCCTTTGAGTATGCCGTCCACAGTCATGTCCAGGTACATTATCGGCACGAGCGGCGCCAGCAGCCGCAACGAATCCGCCGCGCCGGTGTCGCCGTAGACCGCGCGGGACAAATCCGGCGCAAATGCATAGAAGATCGCCGCCGCGCCAATCGAAAACGTCAGTGACCAGTGGATCAGCTGCGAGGATACATCGCTTATTCGCCGCGAATGCAGATTGGTGCGCAGACGGGTTATTTCCGGTATCAGCAGCCCCGCAAGTGACGATAACACCGCTGACGGATACAGAAGCAGCGGCAATGTCATGCCGTGTATTGTGCCGTATGAAGAGAGGGCGGATTCAGCGTCCGCGCCGCTTTTGCGCAGTCCGCGCGGAATCAGCAGGTGTTCGGCCGTGAGCAATATGCCGCGTGCAAAGGTGCCAAGTCCGTCCGGCAGCGCAATTCGCGATAGGTTCGCGAGCGGCGTTTTGGCCCCCTTGGCGTGTTTTTTACGCAAGCCCCATATTGCATATACCCCGAACGACATTGCGCATGAGATCCATTCGCCCACGGTAATTCCAACCGCCATTGCCGCGCAGACCGCCCCGCTTCCGCCGGAAGCGCCGAGGCTCAGGTGCTTCAGCGCAAAGAGCGTGACTGCAATTTTGATGCCCTGCTCTGTCAGCTGAACCATTGCGAATGGGAGCACCGCCCCTGCCGCTGTGCAATATCCGCTGATTGCGGCAGAGAGCGCGACGGCGGGTATTGACGGCGCGAGTATGCGCAGGGCTTCGGCGGCGCGGGAGTCATGAAGCCACAGCTCGGCGCAGATATCAGCGGTAAAATAGAGGATTACGGCGGCGGCGACGCCCAACAGCAGCGCCAGTGAGAAGCAGCGGCTCATGCCGCCTCCGCGGCGGCGTACGTCCGGCTCCTCGGCGCTCAAGCGCATTGCGGAGAGCCGTACGCCCGCCGACCCGAGCGTAACTGCCAGAAAGTATACGCTCATCAGCAGACTGAACAACCCCACGCCCGAAGCTCCTGCGCGGTTTTCCAGCAGCGCGTTGAACCACACGCCGGCACTGCGCATTAGAAGCGCCGCCCCTGTCAGCAGGAGAGTGTTGGCGATTACTTTGCGTGTGCGTGTTTTTTCCATGCTCAATTATATGCGAAAAGCCGGATAATAGACTTTAGGTGTTAGCACTTGCAGTATTTCTCGCCATCCGCCGCTTACCCCAAAGTCACGCAAAACAGCGCGCTGCCCAACATGTAAAATCTAATATTTGAAGTCTAAAATCCGGAATACTTGACGCAAGCCGTATTTTGCGGTATAATCTTGCAGGGCGCTTCCATAAGTATGGAACAAGCCTGTTGTACCTAAAACAAATGACTTCTAGTAAACGGAGAAATAACATGCGGCATTGCACAGTCATCTATAACCCCGTTGCGTCCAGCTTTGATAATGAGCTGTTGGTTGCGGTTTTGGAACGGTTAAAGGACGATGATTACGTGTGCTCTGTCGTCAAGTCCAACAGGGCCGGGGCGGTTATTCCGCTTGTGAAGGAGCGCAACGATAAGTGCGACCTCATACTCACAATTGGCGGGGACGGCACTGTGAGCGAGGCTTGTCAAGGATTTTTCGGGCTGAAGCAGAGCGCGTGCTATGCCCACCTAAGCATGGGCACAACCAACGACGTGGGCAAGAGCTTGGGGCTCATTCCCAAGGACCCGCTTGCCTCGCTGGAGCTGCTGCTTGACGGGCGCGAGCGCGGCGTTGACTTTTTGACGGTGAACGGCAACCCTGTGTTTTATGTTTCCGCCTTTGGCTATGCGGCGGATGTGCCTTATAAAACCTCATCTTTTCTCAAGCGCAGGCTGGGGCACGGAGCCTATGTTGCTTATTTTATGGGGCACGGCTGGCAAAAATTACCGCGCCGGCGCGCAATACGCATAACGGCAGACGGAGCGCTCCTTCAAACGGAGTCAATCCTCACAATCATCAGCAATTCCCACGTGTTTGGCGGTGTGAACATTTATAACGATATTGAGCTTGGCGACGGCGTATTCGAGTTAGCGATTCTGGAAAAGCTGGGTCCAGACCTTTTCCGCCGGCTTATGAGCGACTATGTTCGCAATCAGGTTGACCTTGGACGCTACAGCGACAATATCCGCACGCTTCAGGCACGGGAGCTTGTGCTTGAGTTCGACAACACCGATTGGGAGGTTGACCTTGATAACGACGGCGAATGCCTCAAGCTCCCGCGCAGCGAACACCTGCGCCTGGAATACCGTGTTGGCGGACAAATCCAAATGCTGCTGCCAAGACAATAAACAATGCACCGCGCGGAAAAATTGTTAATTGCTATGTAGGGGCGA
This sequence comes from Oscillospiraceae bacterium, assembly GCA_031290105.1. Lineage (GTDB taxonomy): Bacteria > Bacillota > Clostridia > Oscillospirales > Acutalibacteraceae > WRKY01. Next base: position 2,263 of record JAITOD010000003.1, on the reverse strand, counting down.
ACACGGTCCGCCCGTTTGATTGCTCCGGTCATGCCTGAGAGAGCGCGCACCAACGGTTGATGAAATATCAAGGTGGCTTATCCCGCGTCTCAGCTTGTGTGTTTTTCAAGCTTCTCCTGCAAAGTCCTCAGGTTAAGCAATTTCGTCGCCCCTGTCGCGCATAACCGCATTCTCACGGAAAAGCAGGGAGATACACCAGACGCCTGCCAGCGCCACCAGCGTGTAAAGAATCCGCGCGACCATTGCCGCCGAGCCGCCGAAAATCCACGCGATGGCATCAAACTGAAACAGACCCACTAAGCCCCAGTTCAGCGCGCCGAGTACGGCAAGCACCAGCGCAATTTTATCCAACATGAAATACCCTCCTTATGGCTGTATGGCAGTAGTATGCTCCGCAAGATTTTAGATATTAGATTTTTAGGCATTAGATATCGGTGGTAAATGTTAGGGGGCTGACGTGAAACGCATATGTGCTTTGTTGGCGGCGCTGCTGTTGCTGGCGCTGACCGCTTGCAACGGCGGCGGGGATGGGAACAACGCAACCGAGCCGATATCCACTTTGCCGGGCGAAACGCTCACGCAGCCGCAGGACGCAGTGGACAAGCCCGTGCGCCTGCCATACAGTACATCAGATTCACTGCATCCATACGAGGCAAAAATTGCCATGAACCGCCGGATTGCGTCCTTGCTCTATGACAGCCTATACAGAGTGGACGGCTCATACAAAGCGCAGCCCGGTCTTGCCGCGTCCGAAAGCGCGGATATGCTGGTGCTCACGGTAAAAATCCGCAAGGAGGTCTTCAGTGACGGCACAGCAATTGCCGCCAACGACGTTGCCGCGTCGTTTCTGCTTGCAAAAAAATCAGGGGAATACAAAGAGCGGCTGAAAAACTTCAAGTCCTGCAAGGCTCAGGGAGATGATACCGTTGTATTTACCCTTGCCCGGGGCGATCCATACGCCGCCGCGTGCCTGGATTTTCCAATACTCCCGTCAGGCAGCAAGAGCGCGGACGGTCTTCCGCCAATCGGCAGCGGACGCTATATATTAAAGGAGGAGCAGGGCGCGCCTGTGCTCACGCCAAATCCGCGCTGGCACGAAAAGCTTGAATACGGCGCCGCGCGCATTATTCTCAACAACATCACCGACCCGGACACCATTGCGGACGGCGTGGGCATTGGTTCGCTCAGCTTTGCAGTGTCTGATTTATCCGCAGGAACGGCAAAGCGGGTTTCCGCACGGACTGTGCAGCTGCCTCTCAATAATCTTGTGTATTTGGCAATTAATACCGGCAAACGCGCGCTGACGGAGCCGAAGCTGCGTCAAGCGGTCAGTTTGCTGTTGGACCGGGAGGATTTGGTGCTGGGCGCGTTTCAGGGCAACGCACGCCCGGCGGATACGCCCTTCAACCCTGCGTGGTATGTGAACGAAAACCCAACTGTGCAGACACAAAAGCGCGACGCGGCACAGAAATTGATCGACGAAACGGGCGCGACAGGCAAGCAGCTGCAACAAACCGCGCTGACGCTGCTGGCCAACAAGGATAACCCTGCCAAGCTTGAATGTGCACGGCGGATTATGAACGCGCTGCAGGTTGGCGGGCTTAAAGTAACGCTCAAGAGCCTGCCGCTGGCGGAATACAAGTCTGCGGCGGCGCGCGGCGCGTTCGATTTGCTGCTCGGCGAGGTCCGCTTGACCAATAATATGGATTTGACTGCGTTTTTCAGTCAAAACGGCGGTGCGCACTACGGCATTGACAGTGCCGGGCGTGCCGCGCAGAGCTACGGTGAGTTTCGCCGCAGCGCGGTGACGGCGGCGGATTTTCTGAAGGTATTTGCGGCTGATATGCCTTTTGTGCCGCTGATGTTCCGCGGCGGGCTGGCATATTATGACCGCGCGCTGAAGGCGGACATCACGGCGGCTTACGATGCGGATGTTTATGCCGGGGTGCCTGATTTCCGATACAGCGCCTATCCAAACACGCCATAATATGATACGCTGAAATTTAACATAATTTAGTCAGCAGGATTTCACGCGCCGCACCAAGCACGGTGCGGCGCTGATTTTTGATTGTTACCTTGCTTAATCGGCAAACGCATTATTGGGTCAAGAACAACTGCGCGCAGGTGTTGCCGTAGTAAGCGACGGCAAGCATCTTAAACTCCGGATTCAGTATATTGGCACGGTGTCCGGGCGAGCTCATCCACTGGTCAACCGCCAATTTAGGCGAGTTGTTTGTTGACCACTGGAGGTTTTCGCCCACGC
>JAITOD010000043.1 GCA_031290105.1 Oscillospiraceae bacterium | reverse complement strand
CCGCCACGACCCTTCCGGGGACACAATGGTACTTCCGTCTTGAACGCGTCACTGCATTGGACGGCCCGGCATAAGAATGCGGGGAGAGAAAACTCTATGAGCCTGTTCGCTGCGGGCGCCGAGGGGCGGTATTAAAAATCAATGAAAGGAGCGAATGTAAGATGAAAATCACAATCCACGAAGATGAGTTTCAGCTGCTGATGGAGCAAGGTGTCGCTGCAGCGCTGGAAGCTAAACGGCTCTCTGAGAAATACGGTAAAGACTTTTTTGAATGCGATGACTTGATCAAGATATTAGGTGTGGGGCGCGACAATGTTCGCGGATTGATGAGGAGCAAAAACTTTCCCGTCAAAACAATCGGCGGCAGAAAAGTGGTAAGTGCTGCTGCTTTTGTGGCATGGGCCTGTGCCCTTGATGAGAAACAATAACGCATGGCTAATTGCAATCTGCGCCTGTCAACTGTATAATATAAATGTTGATTGCTTGCGTGGACTGGAAGGAGGTATTATTTTGCCACGCAAGAAGAATGAAGCAGCTTCAAAAACCAGAATCAGTGTCCTGATGCAGGATTGGCTGTACACCTACAAGCGGGCAACGATTGCGCCGCGCACATACGAGTCCTGCGCAAGAAGAGTTCGTCTCCACGTTTACCCGGCATTTGGAGACCATTTTCCGGGTAACATCAGTTGCGAAATGGTCCAAAAGCACATCAACAAGCTGTACGATAGCGGAATGGCACTGGATTCAGTCAAAAAAGTGCGTCAGACGATGAGTCAGTTTTTTCAGTATCTGGTTGACAATCTGAAGATACTGACCGACAACCCTGTTGTCAAGACAAAAATCCACACCAAAACCCGAAAGGACATTTCTGAGGATGAAGATGACTACATCGCGCTGCCGAAAGAAGACAGAATCCGAATGATCAAGGCGTTAGAAGAGCATCAAACCTTAAAACCAATTGTGCTGTCCATGATGCTTGCCGGTATGCGAATCGGAGAGGTACTGGCTTTGAAGTGGAGAAACGTTAACTTGACCGATGGCATTCTGCACATTGGGGAAGCGGTAACAGTCATCCCAAAGGTTGATGAGGAAGGCAATGTTTTGTCCCGGCGAACGACCATTTCTAATACAAAGACCTGCGCGAGTGTGCGTAGCGTACCAATACCACTGAATCTAACGAACGCGCTCAAGGAATGGAAAGAAATTCGCACAGCTCTGCAGGAGAAGACGGGGGGCAACTTTGTCAATCACGATTCACTGGTTTTCAGCACGGACGAAGGAACGCTTCGCACCTACAATGGTTTGCGTACCATTTTGAATCGCTTTCTGCGGAGGCATGGAATGGACAAGCAGCACATCCATTTTCACACGTTTCGGCACACCTTCGCAACGATGCTGTTTGAAACAGGCGTCAATCCGCGGGTGGTTCAGCTTATGATGGGGCATAAAGATGTCGAGACCACATTGGCGATCTACACCCATGTCGCGGTCGGAATGCTCGACACAGCCGCCGAAAAACTGGACGGCATGTTAGAGGAACTGTCCGCTGTTGTTGCTGAGCAGTCGGCATAAATCCGTACTGCAATTTACTGCAAATGAGGTACCTTTAGACCGTTTTAGGCAGTCAGAATCAGTTAGATGGCTTGAGACGATTGACCCCAAAACAGCAAATCATTCGGCTGCGAAAGCCCGGCACAGAGCAATTGCAGTAAAAACAAGGAACATTTGCAGTGAAAAAATTGGCGGGTAAAAAGCAAGAAACCCGCTAAAACAGCGGGTTTCGATGGAGCTCTTATCCAGATTCGAACTGGAGACCTCGTCCTTACCAAGGACGCGCTCTGCCAACTGAGCTATAAGAGCAAAAAACAGCGGCATATAATTGTAACCGATATCACGCAAAATGTCAAGAGGGGGGACGAACTCCGGTTGTGGAGGGAAGTTTTATAATTAAGCTTGAAAGGTACTTACACCTTTTGGGCTTGAATTTTTTATATAAGGGGGGAAGACTGTGGGATCTGTAAAATCCTAAGCCGGCGAACAAGAATTCAAGTATAATTTATTGCAACATCCGAGTTTTCAATCAGCCACGGCACGCGCGGACGTTCCAGCCTGTCCCCGGTTGCGCAGCCCGGGCGCAAATCATACCCAAGCGCTTCCCGACGGCTTTTTTTCAGCCGGACGCGCACATTATCAAACGTGACGCCGCTTATACGCCCCGATTGACCGCAGACAAGTACGCCGTTTTCGCCAACGCAATTGATTTCCGCAAAGCGCACGTCCTGTACTGTGCCTGCGCGGGTCTGTTCATCGCGGTCAAATGCCGTTACGGCGATTGGCTCTGCGCTGCCCCACCAATCCGGCGGGAATGAGCATGTTTCTATCGTCAGGCTGCGAAAAACGGCGCCGCGCACACTGCCGCCGTCGCGTATCTGGATAGAAATGCCGCGGTTCGAGCGCATTATGACGCAATCCTCCACCAGAATATCCTTAAAATCGTCCACGCCCTCCGTGCCGATTTTCACCGCCGCGCTGGCCGATGTCAACGTGCAGCCGCTGATTTTTACGCCGCGCGTGTGTGAATATTCGCTGTTGCCGGCGGTGTTTTTCAGGCAGATGCAGTCGTCCGCGCATTCAATGCGGCAGTTTGTGATATTCACATTTTGGCAGTGGTCGGGGTCAATGCCGTCGCTGTTCGCCCAGTCGAGCGGGTTTTGAATGCGAATTCCGTCAATCAGCACGCCGCGGCAGCCTGCGGGGTGCAGAGTCCAGAAAGGCGCGTTCTGCAGCGTCACGCCGCGCAAGGTGAGGTTCTCGCAGTCCTCAATATACACAAGCGTGGGGCGCGGATAAAAATCGCCCGTAACATAATGCGGACTGACGCGCCGCATGAAGGCTGCGCCGTTGCCGTCAATCGTGCCTTGCCCTGTGATAGCAACGTTTTTTACGTGCAGACCATAGAGGAAAACGTATGCGGGCTTGCGTGTAACGGGCGTGCCGACGCGGCGGTTAGAGTCGTTGTCCACCGTGCCGGGTGAAATATAATCGGCAATGTTGCGGCCGGCTTTGAGCACCGCGTCCGCCTCAAGGTGCAAAACCGTGTTGGAGCCGATTCTCAGCGAGCCGGAAAGGTACGTCCTGCCGCCGGAGAGCAAAACCGACCCGCCGCCTAACTCAGCGCAGGTATCAAGTGCGGCTTGCAGAGCGGCAGTGTCGAAAAGCTTGCCATCGCCTGCCGCGCCAAAGTCCTCGGGACGGATTGTTTCGGGCTTTAATGCCATTTGCTTTCTCCTGTGTAATGCGTGTTGACATTATAGCATAAGAGAGGAAAATTGGCAACTGCCGTATGTTTATTGCGCTTGTGCGTGGGAGTTATGCCGCGTAGGATTGAAAATATCCCGCCAAAGTGTTATACTAACCTATCAGGTCGATTTTGCCCTGCGGGAGGAACCAATGGAGCTTTTGGAAACCGCGCTGGATTACAGCTTTGGCGACGCCGCCTTGCTTGATCTTGCTCTTTCTCACTCGTCATATGCCCACGAGCGCGGCGAACATGGCGCTCACAACGAGCGGCTGGAGTTCCTTGGCGACTCTGTGCTGGGCTTTTTGAGCGCTGAGTATTTCTACGGTGTGTTCAGCAATCTTCCGGAGGGCGAGCTGACAAAAAAACGCGCCGCCGCCGTCTGTGAGAGCGCACTGAGCGCCTACGCCAAGAGCATAAACCTTGGCAAGCACCTGCGCGTTGGCCGGGGCGAGGAGTCCTCCGGCGGCCGGGAGCGCCCGTCAATCCTGGCGGACGCGTTCGAGGCAGTGCTGGCGGCAATATATCTGGACGGCGGCATGGACTGTGCGCGGAGGTTTATCCTGCGATTTTTGCGCGACAAGCGATTCAGCTCCGTCTCCGCAAAGGACAACAAAACGCTGCTGCAGGAGGTTGTTCAGCGTACTCCCGGCGCATTGCTTGAATATGCGCTGATCGGCGAGGAAGGTCCGGCGCACGAAAAGCTGTTCACGTCGGCTGTTATGCTGGACGGGCGCGAAATCGGGCGCGGTACGGAACACAGCAAAAAGCGCGCGGAGCAACTCGCCGCCGCCAACGCACTGAGACAGTTGACAATGAACAGCGCACAACTTTTGCGTCCTGTTGATTAGGAGATATTTATGATCGGCGACAAACTCCAAGCAAGGGTTCTCAGCACGCGGATCCTGCCAAACGCAGACGCGGCGTTGCTGGAATCATTCGGCGCGGCGACGGACGGCAGCGAGCGCTCTCTGGGATTTTTCACCTGCGACAGCGACGACGTAGCCTACACCGCCATTGACGAAGCCACAAAAAAAGCGTGTGTGCGCGTGGTCTACGCCAAGAGCATGTACGCAGGGGCAGGCAATGCGTCCACGGCGCTGGCGGGCGAGTTTTTCGGTGCGCTTGCGGCAGATAACCCAGAGGATATCCGCAGCGCGCTTGATGCGGCGATTGCCTGCGTGAGCGAGGACGCGGCGTTCTACAGCGCAAACGCGGGGAATTCCGTCTGCTACTTTGCCCACTGTATTTCCTCCACCGGGACTTATCTTTCGGGCGTGGCGGGTATCCGCGCGGGCGAGCCGCTTGCGTATTTAATCGCCCCGCCGCTGGAGGCAATGGCGGGTTTGGATGCGGCTCTCAAGGCGGCGGACGTGCGCTTGTGCGTGTTTTGGGGACCGCCAAGCGAGACCAACTTTGCGGGCGGTCTGCTAACCGGCGAGCAAGCTGCGTGCCGTGCCGCGTGCAACGCTTTCGCGGACGCCGTGTGCGCAATTGCTGCGGCACCGCTCTGCTGACGTTAGCTTATAAATACTGCTTTTGATGTGCGCAATCTAATGCGCTTTTTATCGCGTCAGCCGGAAACTTTCGGTATTCCGCATTGCGCAGATTTCTATATCCTCAAAAAACGTGCTTAAAACTCCACTAATTGATTACCCCTACACAAAAAAGGAGCATAACCGGTGCAAAAAGATTTAACAGTCGTGGGTGCGCGCGAACACAACCTCAAAAACGTCACACTCACAATTCCGCGGGATAAGCTTGTGGTATTCACGGGGCTTTCAGGATCCGGCAAGTCGTCGCTGGCGTTCGACACAATCTATGCCGAGGGTCAGCGCCGCTATGTGGAGTCGCTCTCCAGCTACGCGCGGATGTTCCTGGGTCAAATGGAAAAGCCCAACGTGGACGCAATCGACGGACTATCTCCGGCAATCTCAATCGACCAGAAAACCACGTCCAAAAACCCGCGCTCAACGGTGGGCACGGTGACGGAGATTTACGACTATCTGCGCCTGCTATATGCCCGCATAGGCACGCCCCACTGCACCGAGTGCGGACGCGAAATTGAACGCCAAACAGTGGACGATATTGTGGAAAAAGTGCTGCGGCTCCCGGTGGGCACACGCTTGCAGATTCTTGCGCCAATGGTGCGCGGGCGCAAGGGCGAGCACATGAAAGAGCTTGATGCGGCACGGCGCGGCGGCTTTGTGCGCGTGCGGGTTGATGGCAGTGTTTACGACCTTTCCGAGCCGATATCCATGGACAAAAACCTTACGCACACTGTGGAGATAATCGTTGACCGGCTTGTGCTTGGCGAGGGGATTCGCGGGCGGCTTGCGGAGTCTATCGAAACCGCAACATCCCTTAGCGACGG
>JAITOD010000024.1 GCA_031290105.1 Oscillospiraceae bacterium | reverse complement strand
TCAGCGCAGTCGCGGGAGTGATCGTCACGGTTGTGCTGAATTTTTCGCCAACGCCAAGCGTGACGGCTTTGCTCAGCACGATTTTTGTCGGCGCGATTGCGGTCCACTGCGCGTAAAATGTGACAGCTTTTGTGATTTTCATCGTCTTTGTGATTTGCGTCCCGCCGCTCGCGGCAGTGTACCAGCCCTTGAACTTGTAGCACGTGCGCTTGGGCGTGGTCAGCGTGCCCACGGCGGTGTTGTACGCAATCGACTTCGCCGCAACGGCGCTGCCGCCCTTTGCGTTGAAGGTGACGGCGTATTTGTTAAGGAGAACAAAGGGGATTTTGTTGCCAATGGCGTAATTGTGGGCTGTGCTGTTTGCGTAGCAGGAAATTTTCACTTTGGGGCAACGTCCAAACGCATCATTGCCAACGAAGGTGACGCTGTTGGGAATAGAAAACGCGCCCGCTTTTCCGGCCGGGTAACATGCTAAAGTAGTATTGGCTTTATTATATAAAACACCGTTTTTGCTGGAGTAATTTTTGTTGTCTGACACAACATTTATATTGGTTAAGCTTCTGCATTGGGTAAACGCATTCGCTCCAATGCTTGTCACACTGTTGGGAATTGTCACGCTGGTTAGGCTGGCACAACCATAAAACGCATTTTCGCCAATAATAGTCACCGGATATCCGCCCAAAACGGAGGGAATGGTCACGTTGCCGCCGACACCGATATATTCGGTAATGGTTGCGTTGCTGTTAGCGACGGTATAGGTATAATCGCCGCTAGTCAACGCGCTTGCGGCAAACGGCACAGCGCCCAGCAGGCCCGCCGCCAAAACCAGCGCCAACAATACACTCAAAAATCTTTGCGTCGTCTTCATAATAATGCCCCCTGAAAATTTACAGGGTTATTATAAAGCAATAATCACATTGCGAGTGCAACCCCTGCGCGGGGGCGGCGTGCCAACTTGTATTGAGCTCCGCACGAACAACCGTTTTCTAGGCATCCGCTCTTTGCAGCAGAGCTACCGACTCCACGTGCGCCGTGCGCGGGAACATGTCCACAGGCGTGACGCGCAGGAGCGTGTAGCCGTTCTCAGCAAGCAACGAGCAATCCCGTGCCAGCGTGGCGGGGTTGCATGAAATATACACAATGCGCGGCGGCGCAAGCTTACACACTGTGCCAACCAGTCCTGTGCCGCAACCCGTCCGCGGCGGATCCAGCAGAACGACATTTGGGCGCAGCCCCTCGGCGCAGAGCAGATTTGCCGCATCGTTTGCGTCCGCGCAGATGAAGCGGGCGTTTTCAATGCCGTTGCGGCGGGCATTTTCCTTCGCGTCGCGTATGGCGGCGGGCGCCAGGTCCACACCGATGAGTTCACGGCAGCGCCGCGCCATCGTCAGCCCCAAAAGACCTGAGCCGCAGTGCAGCTCCAGCACGGTTTCGCCGCCCGAAAGCGCGGACTCATCGCCCGCCAGCGCATATAGCCGCTCCGCCTGCGCATGGTTGACCTGGTAGAACGACTGCGGCGAAACGCGCAGGGCAATCCCAAGCACGCTGTCCTCAAGCGCGTCGTCGCCAAAAAGCAGCTGCGTTTTTTCGCCGAGTACAACGTTTGTGCGCTGTGTGTTGATATTTTGCACAATCCCGCAGATCGGCGCCGCGGCTTGCAGTGTTGCGTAAAGTTCATCTGCATGTGGGAAAACCCGTGCGGGCGTTGCGTGTGACTCTATGTCTCGCGCCGCGCCGCTGTTCGTCACAAGACAGACGAGAGCTTGCCCGGTCAGTGCGCTTTGCCGCAGATAGATGTGCCGCAGTGTTCCGCTGTGAGTTGTTTCGTCATAGGGCGCAATGCCGTGCCGAGCTGCGTGCTCAAGCACAACGCGCGTGAGTGCGGCGAACTCCGGCGGCTGTAGTCGGCAATCCTCGCAGGGAATCAGCCGGTGACTGCGCGGAGCAAAAAATCCGCTTCGCAGCTGACCGCCAAATTCGCCCACGGGATATTGCGCCTTGTTGCGGTAGTGTTCCGTCTGCGGCGCAGGCAGAATTGGGCGAATTTCCGGCGTGAGTTTACCCAAGCGAAACAGGGCGTCCGACACCGCCTGTGCCTTGACGCGCAGTTCCTCCTCGTATGTGATGTGGCGAAATACACAGCCGCCGCAACGCGGATAAGCGCCGCAATCCTGTGTGATTCTTGCCGCGCCGGGCTGCAAAATCTCGTCTATTTTGGCGTAGGCAAGGCGTTTTTCGCGCTTGGTGATTGTCACCGAAAGCTCGTCGCCAACGGCAGCCGCCGGGATAAACACCGCCAAGCCCTCATGCCGCGCCACGCCCTGCCCCTGCAAGGTCATGCCGCTGACGGTCAAGCGGACGCGGTCATTTTTACGCAGCTCATTCAATGTTTACCGTCACGTCCAGTTTCTGTTCGCCAACGGTAGTGAATGCGGTGAGGCGCACCGTGCCGTTCGCGCTGACCTGCGCCATGGAGCAGATGTAGTCGCCGCTGTAGCCCTCCGTGGGGCCGCCGTCAACCAAAATCGGGTGCTGCGAGTTGGCATATTTTGCCGGATATTCCAGCCAATGCTCATGCCCGGAGACCTGAAGATCTGTACCAAGCCGCGCTAAATCGTCAAAAAAGCGGTTCTGCATGTCAACGCTGCCCTCGTCAAAGTTGGGGACATGAATCGCGGCAAAGTGGAAAGTGCCCTTCGGCGGCACGGGCAGCGATTCCAGCCACGCCAATTCCTGCGCACGGTAGCTTTCGGCGTCCATGTTGACGCTGCTTGCCGCCTCGCCGCCCTCAGCGCCGTCGCAGACGGTGAAGAGATATTTGCCGCGCTGCACTTGATAATAAAAGCTGTCAAGCCCCAGCAGCGGGAAGATAATATCGGTCATTTCGCCGTAGAGCTCATGGTTGCCGCGCACATAAACCGCCGGAATTTCGCTATTTGTTGCGTCCGCGCCGGCAGCGATTGTGTTGATTATGAACTCGTCGTCGCTGTTATAATTGCTGGCAAAATCGCCCAGCATGATGAACAAATCTGCCGCAGGGAAATTTGCTGACGCGGCAAGCAGCTTCTCAGGTTGATCGTGCCAATCGGACGCAATGAGGATGTTCAGCGCGTCCTTGTAATCGCCCTTGAAGTTGAAAATCCGGCTCTCCAGCGCCCCGCCAAACTCTGTTATGGCGTTTATTGATGAAGTGACCTCCACGGCGCGGACGCTGTAATTACCGCCGTTCAAGTCGCCGCGCGGAACAACAAAATGGTGCACACGCCGCACATTCAGCCGACCAAAGGACGCATCAGGTACGGTTATTTTTTCATCGCCGAGCGTGTATGTCAAATAGGCGGTGCTGTTGCGGTTTGTTGCAAAAACAATGCTGTAGTTGTCGCCGCCAATGTCCAGCACCAGCGGGTTTGCGCTGAAAGCGAACGGGATTTTTGCGGGAACGACATACACAAATACCACCGAAACAAGCACAGCGGCACTTATCAACACCGCGCAGACAACCTGTGCCGCTTTTTTGAAATTTGGGTAGAGCAAAAGCACAAACGGCAGCCCAATCGCTACGCCAAGGAAGGGCAGGTCGGCGATGAAACGTGTCAGCCCGTCGCCCTCTCCCAGCATAAGCGCGAGCGTGTAGCCGAAGAAAATCCCCGTGAGCACAGCAAGCACGGTGTGCACAGCGCACAGGGCGCGGTTTTTGTTGAATTTCTCCGCTCCCAGCAGAAAAATCAGCGTGAGCGCGGCGCAGACGCCAAGCGCCCAGAAGAGCGTTGTGACAAAGCCCTGAGGATAGAGCTCGGCTATCCAGCCAAATGCGCTTTTGGCGCTGTGCAGAGCGGCTATGGCAACCGCCGCAAGCGCGAAGAAAACATACGCCCCGATGCGTGTGTGAAAGCTCTTGCCAAGGCTTTTGAGCAGCTTCATGGGAAAAACCTCCGCTTGTTAGGTATTAGATTATTGCTTGGGCGGCGGGGAATAGCGCTTATAAATATCCTGCGGGGCTTGCGGCGGCGGCGGCGACACAGCTCCGTTCGGCTGTATCGGCTGATACGGTGCGTACTGTGACGGCGGAGCATAGCCATCGGGAGCCTGCCGCCTTTTGCGGGCGGCGCGGATAATTGCAATTACAACAAAGCCGATAACCGCGCCGATGAACGGGAACACGCCGCCAAAAATCGCCGCCAGTATGTAGATGACAGCCTTGGCAAACGTGTCCTGCGGAACAACGAGGAATTGCCCGCTCATGGGTTTATTGTTTGCAGAGGTAACCGTGAGAAAATATTCGCCGGGATTTTCGGAGATGTTAAACTCCGCAACCAGGCGGTAAGTGCGGTTGTTTATGCTAATCGTAGCGTTCACGTTAGAATCAGCGGCGAGAGTTACAATATCTCCGGAGTTTTTGTTCTCAAAGCTAATCGTTGCGGATTCGGTTACTGTGTAATCGTTAATTTGAAAAAGCTCGTATGCGCCAAGCTCCGTGAAATCAAAGCGCGCTTTCCCGTCGTCATTGAGAAAGGCCTCCTGCCGAGGCGCCTTGAAAGCTTCCGCCGCGCTGACGCCGAAGAAAGTCGGCAGCGCAATCGCGGCAATCAGCAGCAGCACCGGGATGAGATACAGCGCTCCTGAAATCTGCTTTTTCATATTGCCCCCCGTAACAAAATCATTCCACGCTTTTGAGTGACTCAACCATGCTGACCTTCTTCAGCCGCCTGTGCATAAGGAGATTGACCAACACCGCAAAGCCCGCCGTCAGCAGCATTGCCCAAAGGTAGCTGGTCCACTCCAGCGTCTGCCCCAGCATAACCACGTTGATTTTAACAACGCCCGCCAAAATTCTGTGCATAAAAATCCCGCCCGCAGCGCCGCCCGCCATGCCAAGCAGAGTCAGCAGGATGTTTTCGCGGTAGATATACGCCGAAACCTCGTTGTCGTAAAACCCAAGCACCTTGATTGTGGCAATCTCGCGCAGCCGCTCATTCACATTGATGTTTGAAAGGTTGAACAGCACCACAAAAGCCAGCGCGGCGGCGGCAATAATGAACACCAGAATCACGTAGTTCAGGCTTTTGACAATGTTGCTGAAGCTATCCACAACCTGAGTGGTGTAAACAACCGCGCTCACTCCGTCAATGTTCATCAGCTTAGTGGAGAGCGCCGCCTTTTCGGTGTTGCGTTCGGTTTCGCCCATGGCGCGGATATCGCTGTTCAGCTGAGCATAAACCATGTTGAATTCGGGCTTTGCAAGGAAGATCGCCTCATACACGGTGCGCGTCATGTAGATATAGTTGAATGTATAGTTTTCCGCCACACCAATGACCCTTACCTTCACGTCAAAGCCGTCGCTGTTGTGGATAAATATATAGTCGTTCACATCAACGTTTGCGCGGTCAGCAAACATTTCGGTCACAATAACGCCCGTGTCGGCCAGCATTAGCGGAACCTTGCCCGTTCGTTCGCGCAGATTGGCGATTTCGCCCATGCGGCTTGCGTCCGCCGGCACAAGGATGTTAACCTCCTGCAGCGGTTCGTTCGGCGCGTTCTCGCTGCCGGCGTTCAGGACCTTCATGGCCACGGGCATTTTGGAGCCAAGCTGCGTCTGCGCGTTCAGTGCGGCCAGTATGCCGCCGCTTGTATTGTCCGGGTCCTGCGGGTCGCGCAAAACCAGCTGCACGTCCTGCTGAGAAATGCCGCCCGCGCCGTATTGATAGTTGATTATCGCCCTGATGGAGTCGCCCAAGCCAAAGCTTGCCAGCAGCAGGGCGCTCGCTCCGGCTATGCCGATAAAGGTCGTCATAAAGCGGCGTTTGTTGCGGAAAAGGTTGCGCACCGTGACCTTGCCCGTAAAGTTCAGCGTGTTCCAGATTATGGGTATGCGCTCGAACAGCACGCGCTTGCCCGCCTTGGGAGCCTTGGGGCGCATAAGCTGCGCCGGGTTTGTGCGCATTTCGCGCCAGCAGGCAAAGAAAGCCGCACCCACGGAGCACGCCAGCGAAACCGCCACGCCGATTGCCGCCAATCCCCAGCGGAACGACAGCTCAATGGGCGGCATATCAAACATTATCCCAAATGCGGCATTAACGGCAAACGGCAGCGCGGTGAACCCAATCCCCAAGCCAATCAGCGAACCGATTCCGCCCGCCAGCAGCGCATAGAAGATATATTTCCACGCAATTGCGGTTTCTTCATAGCCCAACGCCTTGAGCGTACCCATTTGCGTGCGCTCTTCCTCTACCATGCGCGCCACCGTTGTGAGGACGACCAGAGCCGCCACCGCAAAAAACACTATAGGGAAGATTGTGCCCAAAATTTTCACGTTGTCGGCGTTTTGCTCGTAACTGCTGTTGCCCGGAAGGGCGTCCCGCCCGTCAACAATCCAGCGGGTTTTGTCAAGGTTATCCAGCGTGGTTTGTGCAGCTTCCAGCTCATATTTCGCGTCTTGGAGCTTTTCCTCCGCCTCGGCCTTCTTTTTGTTGAAGGTCTGCTGCGCGGTTGGGTACGCCGCCTTTGCCTGCTCAATCTGTTGTTGGGCAATCACCAATTCATATTGCCCCTGTGACTGCGCGGCGGTCAGCGTAACCGCGCCCAGCTTCAGGTCCGCATTAGCCGTATCCAGCAGCTTGCGTTTTTCGTCCAACTGCTGTTGGAGCACGGCAAGGTTATCCAGCTTGGCAATGTCGTCCGCCTTGCTCAGCCACTCAACGTAGTTGTGGAGATATTCAAGCTTGCCGTCAGCAAGCTCTTGCTTCTGCACCGCCAAATCGTCCTCGTATTGCGCTAAGGTGGGTTCCGCGTAGTTCAAGACATCGCCCGCCACGCTAACCGCGCTTGCGGCTTTCATCTTGTCAATAATCTCGGTGGAAAGCCCCACGTCCCGCAGGGATTGCATCATGCTTTCCCACGGGCTGTTTGCGTTCAGCCCGTCAAGGAAGCCGTGCACCGTGGTCAGCAGCGATTCCATGCTTTTAATCTGCTTTTCGGCATTATCAATCCTAGCCTTTGCGTTCTGCAAATCAACTCTGGCGGATTCGTAATCAGCCTTGTAGTTGGGGTTCTCGTCGCGCACCTTCAAGGCTTCCGCAAGCTTAGCCGCCGCCTCGTTATACTCTTTTGTGTTGGCGTTTAGTTCATCCTGCGCGGCAAACCATTTGCGCTGATTCTCGTTGAGTGTCGCCTCAAACTCCGCTTTCTTCTTGGCAAGTTCCTCGTCGCCGTGCTGAGAATAGTATTCAGCATCCTCCAGCTGCTTTTGGGCGGCCGCCAGCGATACCTCAAATTCCTTTTCTTTTTCCGCCAGCAAAGCGTTGCCGTCCGCCAGCTTTTCGGTCAGCTCGGCGTTCAAGGCCGCGCGGCGAATCGGCAAACGCGTGGCGGAGAGTTCCTCAATATTGGCGATTATGTTATCCACATAGCGGGTGTAGTTGGGGTCATAAGCGCCGTTAAAATCCGTTGGAGTTGCGTGCTGCAGCTTTAGGTAAAGCATGGAATAATACGACTTGAGGAAGGTCTGCTGCGGCACATAAACAAAGGTGCCCAGCTTGCCGGTGCCGATTGTGGTGTTGCCGCGCTCAAAGTTAACGTAGGTTGGCGTGCGGATAATGCCGACGATTTTGAACGTGGTGTATAGGAGCGACTTGCTCAGATCCTCCCTGTCGCCCTTTACTGTGAAAAATTTGCCGATTGCAAACTCGTCCGGCGTGGAGAGCGCGCTGTCGTCCACAAGGCACTCATACGGCAACTCGGGGTATCTGCCCTCAAGCAGGGTCAGGCGATTGATGTAGGATACGTCGTTGACCTGCACCTTGCCATCCTTATAGTTTGGGTAATCCGGGTTCTGCGCTTCAAACTCGCGCACCATGTCAAAATCCATGGATATGGCGCGGCACGTGAAGGCCGAGCCGTCAATATCCACCAAGCCGTTGCCGTCCATGTACAGCAAGCCATCCACAATTTTTGCGGGCATAAAGGACTGAATCTGCTTGCTGTTTTTGGTCATGATTGCGTAAATATCGGTGTCGGTCATTCCCGCCGTGGAGGTCACGCAAATGTCCATCAGGTTGGACTGATAGAAATAGTCTTCTGCGGTTTTAAGCATATCAACCGGCGTGGCGTTCATTCCCGCCAAAAAGGCGACGCCCAGCGCGACGATTGCAATCACGGAGAAAAAGCGCGCCTTGCTCTTGCTGATTGTGCGCAGAATATCCTTAAACAGTGCGTTTTTCATTTCTCATAACTCCAAAAATCAATTGGCTACCATTCTATTTTTTCAACAGGCATGGGGCGATTATTCATCGCAATGCGGTGCACTCTGCCGGAGCGCATTGTGATTATTCTGTTAGCCATGGGCGTAATCGCCTGGTTGTGCGTGATGACGATGACTGTCATGCCGGTTTCACGCGCGGTGTCCTGCAAAAGCTTGAGGATCTGCTTGCCCGTGCTGTAGTCCAGTGCGCCCGTCGGCTCGTCACAAAGCAGAAGCTTGGGGTTTTTTGCCAGCGCGCGGGCGATTGATACACGCTGCTGCTCGCCGCCGGAAAGCTGCGCGGGAAAGCTGTTCAGGCGCTCGCCCAAACCAACGCGCTCCAAAACCTTGCGCGGGTTGAGCGCTTTTCTGCCGATTTGCGTGGCAAGCTCAACGTTTTCCAGCGCTGTTAAGTTTTGCACAAGGTTATAGAACTGGAAAACAAAGCCAACCTCGAAGCGGCGGTATTCAATCAGCCGTTTGCGTGTGAACTCATTGACCACCTCGCCGTCCACGTTTATGGAGCCGTCGGAGCAGCCGTCCATGCCGCCCAGCATATTGAGAACCGTGGTCTTGCCCGCTCCGGAGGGACCGACCACAATGCAGAACTCGCCTTGATCAATCTGGAATGTGACGTTATCCGCCGCATTGATTGTGATTTCGCCCATTTGGTAACGTTTGTAAACGGAATCAAATTCGATGAACGACATATTCAAGTCCTTTGTCTTTTAATTAGTTTCCTTTTCGACTCATATAGTATAGCGGAAGAGTGTGGGTTATGTCAATGAACATTGTGTGAATTTTGGGTGCGGCGTGACGGCGCGTTGCGTGCAACACGGGCGCTAGAACCTCATTTGTTCGCCCAAATTTCCCGTAATTTTGGCACCGGCGGCCGGAAGATTTTTGGTTTTATATCGGTGCTGGTCGGGCAGAGAGCCGTCCACGTATGGCGTCACACGATTCACGCGCACGCCCGGCTTGAGTGTCATTACGCCAACACCCTGGGTGTTTTTCGTTGTCTTGGCGGGGATTGACGCGCCGGGAATAATCAAGCCGCGCCCGACGGTGGATTCGGCAAAATACACCTTTGCGCCGTCCTCCGCGCCCAGCTGAAATGCTGCCGCCAGCGGGGACTTATCGCTCACAGCGTTTAGAAGTTTGCGGCGGTTTTGCTTTGTTGTGTATCCCGAAAGCTCAACTTTTGCCGCCTTGCCGTTCTCAAAGAAGAACAGCAGCTGCCCGCTGTAGTCCCGCGTGACTGCCATAAAAACAGCCCGTTCCTCCGGCTCCATCTCCAGCTTTGTGGGGATGTAATCGCCAAGCACGCTTGCCTTGGCGTCGTCAAAATCCGCCGCGCGGCTCTTGTAGCATTGACATTTATTGGTGAAGAACAGCAGCTCCACTGTGTTGCTGCTCTCCAGCTGCATGACGATTTCGTCGCCGTCCTTGAGCTTCTGCTCGCCCGACATTCTCAGCGACTGCGGCGTTATCTTTTTGAAGTAGCCCTCGCGCGTGAAAAACAGCTGCACCGGGTAATCCGGCGTGACAGCTTCAGGCTCGATCTCTTCGATTTCGTCCGCAAACAGTAGTTTTGTGCGGCGCGGCTGAGCGAATTTCTCCATCACCGTTTCCAGCTCACCGCGGATAATCTTGTGCACGCGCCCGCGATTTTGCAGAATCTCTTCTTTGTCCGCAACCTCGCGGTTCAGGTCGTCAATATCGCGCGTCTGCTTCATGATGTATTCGCGGTTAAGGTGGCGCAAACGAATCTCCGCCACAAAATCCGCCTGAAGCTTGTCAATCCCAAAACCAATCATCAGGTTTGGTATGACCTCCGCTTCCTCCTCGGTCTTGCGGATAATCGCCACAGCCTTGTCTATGTCCAGCAGAATCTTAGCCAAGCCCTCCAGCAAATGGAGTCGCTCCTGCGCCTTGCCCAGCTCAAAGCTGACCCTGCGGCGGACGCATTCCTCTCGGAAGGCAATCCATTCCAGCAACAAATCCGCAACGCCCATAACGCGCGGCATACCCGAAATCAGCACGTTGAAGTTGCATGAGAAGCTGTCCTCCAGCGTGGTGTGCTTATATAGCCGCCGCATGAGGGCGTCTGCGTCCACGCCGCGTTTAAGGTCAATAGTGATCTTCAGGCCGTTCCTGTCGGTTTCGTCGCGCACGTCGCTTACCTCGCGCAAGCCGCCCGCTTTTGCCCGCTCAATTATCTTCTCAATTATCGCCTCCGCTGTGGTTGTGGGCGGAATCTCGGTTATGTCAATGCAGTTGTTCAGTTTGTCGTAGTTGTATTTTGCCCTCACGCGAATGCCGCCGCGTCCCGTGCGATAGACCTCCTCCAACTGTTCGCGGTTATACAGCAGATATCCGCCGCCGCAAAAATCCGGCGCTTGAAGGGTATCGGCAACGTTGTGCCCGGGGTCGTCCATCAAAGCAATTGTCGTTTTGCAGACTTCCTCCAGATTAAAAGAGCAGATGGAGCTTGCCATGCCCACTGCAATGCCGGTGTTTGCGTTCACCAAGACCGTGGGGAAGCTTGCGGGCAGAAGATTCGGCTCCTTCATTGTGCCGTCGTAGTTATCGCTGAAATCAACAGCGTCTTTGTCCAAATCGCGAAAAAGCTCCGCGCAAAGCGTCTCCAGCCGTGCCTCGGTGTATCGTGAAGCGGCCCACATCATGTCGCGGGAATAGCTCTTGCCAAAATTACCCTTGCTGTCCACAAAGGGGTGCAGCAGGGTTTCGTATCCGCGCGAGAGCCGCACCATTGTGTCGTATATTGCGGCATCGCCGTGCGGATTCAGCTGCATAGTCCGCCCGACAATGTTTGCGGATTTGCTGCGCGGACCGCGCAGCAGCCCCATCAGGTACATTGTGTAGAGCAGCTTGCGGTGTGAGGGCTTGAAGCCGTCAATCTCCGGGATTGCGCGAGAGAGAATAACGCTCATGGCGTATGGCATATAGTTCGTCACCAGCGTTTCGGGGATAGCTTGCTTCAGCACCGCGCCGGAGCCTAGGATGTGGGTATTAGGGTCGCGCTCCGGCGACTCCTTTTGCGGAGTGCGTTTTTTAGCCATGGCGATAATTCCCTCTCGTTTTTAGTGTTGCACATCTAAAGCCTAAAATCTAACAGCTGTAATCTAAAAGCCCGCGGCGATTATACCACGGGCAAGTGAAGCTTGTCAAAGCCCCCTCGATTACAGGAACAGGAACAGCAGGAACGTCCCCAAGACGAGCGCGAAGAACGCAATTGCCACAATGCGGGTAATCTTAACCAGCAATTGTTCGATTGTGCGCCCCTTGTTCTTGCCGAAGAAGGTGTCCGCGCCGCCGGCAATCGCGCCGGAAAGCCCTGCCGATTTGCCCTCCTGCAGCAGAACCAGCGCCACAATCGCAACGCAGATGATAAGCAGCAGTACGCCTAAAACGATTTCGTGGATTTCCATTTTTTTCTCCGCTTCATAAATGTCAGATGTCAGACGGCAGACGCTGCGTAAGCTCTGCCCTGAATAATAAAGTCAGCGTTTGGTCGCCTTGCAGAAAGCTGTGCGCCGCGGAAGTATCCGCTCAGACAATCCCAAGCTGTGCAAGCAGATAAGCAATGGTTTGCTGAATGCCTTCGAAGATTGCGGAAATAGGGTTGTCGCTGGGCTCAGTGATCGCCTTGCCGAGAAAGTCGTTGATTGCAAAAATGATTTGGTCAAGCATAGTGCTGTCCTTTTTGATTAAGTGTGAATGAACGTCTTTTCGCGGACATTACCCGCTGGCGCGCCGTAGAAGATTTGAACTCCTGACCTTGTGGTCCGTAGCCACACGCTCTATCCAGCTGAGCTAACGGCGCAAAGCCTTAGTATTATATCACAATCTTTTGCGGATTGCAAGCCCCCCATCGGCAAAGGGTTCTGCAGCCGGAATGCCGAACCCAAATCAGAAATCCGAACCCTTGCCAAAACGTGAGGACGCGTTGCGAGTTCGGATTCAAAGCGTTGGTGCCGCAGACCGGAATCGAACCGGTACTCTGTTGCCAGAACGGGATTTTAAGTCCCGGGCGTCTGCCAGTTCCGCCACTGCGGCAAATATCTTTAAAGCCGTATCTCCCGAAATTCGTTCTGAGAAATCGGAGGGACATTAAAAATAAACACGCTATATGATACACCAAATATCTTGATAAGTCAAGGGCTTTGCGGATGAGCAAGCTGACGGCGGAGGTTTTATGATTAAGCTTGAAAGGTCTTTACGCCTTTTGGGATTAAATTTTTATGCAAGGAGGCGAAAAGCTATGGACCGATATATTTTGGGACCGAAAAAACGCTTGACACAGCCGTTAATTTCAGGATATAATGCAACTCGGAGCTTAACCCAATAAGATATCGCGGGTATTACGCGCAAATTTCGTTGATTTGTAAGCACTGCCGAAAATTTGAGCCCCAAAAATGTTGAATACCTTTCAAGCTTAATTATAAAACTTCCGGTTTGAGTTTTTTTAGAATAAAAGCGCTTGTAATCCACTTGTGAATGTGATATAATAGCAAGGTGTTTTGAATTTCGGCCTAAAAACTGCTCGCTTTCATAAAGATTGTAACGGGCTTTTCAAGACGGGAAGGTGCGATGACCTTAAATAATAATGCGCATAGAGTTATTTAAATTTAGGAGGCAAACAATCATGGCAGGACAAAGCAAGTACAGGGTTTGGGGAAACTATCTTTCCCAGCAAACCGAAGACAACATTGCGGTATCGTTGGAAGCTTTGGTTAACATTTTAGGCGAGCCTATTCCGCAATCCGCGCACCAGCGCACGTGGTGGGCAAACACGCCCAAATCCCCGCAGGCAAAGGCTTGGCTGACAGCCGGGTACAAGGTTGACGGCTTTCACGGCAACACGGTAACTTTCACCCGGCTGGACACACCTCTGGCTGCCGAAGAGCCCAAGCGGCGCGGCAGACCGCCGAAAGAAGCTGCCAAAGCAGTGCCGGAGGGCGTGCCTTCAGCTCCCAAAAAGCGCGGTCGTCCGCCCAAGGCCAAAACAGAAGCAGAGGCAACGCCTGCCAAGCGTAAATACACCAAGCGCGCCGCCGCTCCCGTTGTACAGGATAAACCGGCAAAGCGCAAATACACCAAACGCGGCACTGTTGCCCCTGAAACAGCCGCTTCTGCCGCTCCTGAAAACACCATTGCAGCAGGCATTGCGGTGCTGGGCACGGGTAACCTTGGCAGTGCGATTCTGCAAGGAATTGCGGGCAATCAAGCAGGGGCGCTCAAGGAATTCACACTCTATGACAAGGACGCGGACAAGGCTGCGCTTCTCGCCCAAAAATACAAGGCGACCCTTGCCGCAAGCGCAAACGAGGCGGCGAACAGCGGCATTCTGCTGCTAACAGTCAAGCCGGCGCAGCTTGCGGATGTGTTGGACGGAATCGGCGCGGAGCTTGCGGACGCAAAGCCGCTGGTGGTTTCAACCGCAGCGGGCTGGACCTTGGCTCAACTGGAAACAAAGATGCCCTCCGGCACGGCTGCTGCACGGATTATGCCGAACCTTAATGCTGCGGTGGGGCAATCCGCAACAGTTTACAGCGTAAACAGCTTTGTCACTCAGGAGCAGAAAGCCGCGCTTGTGCGTCTGCTGGAGTCATTCGGCTCTGCGCTGGAGATTGACGAGAGCCGCTTTGGGGCGCACCTTGCGCTCAGCGGAGCGGGACCGGCGTTTGTGTACCTCTTTGCGGACGCGCTTGCCCGAGCGGGCGTGCGTTTAGGTCTGCCGCGCACCGAAGCGCTTGAAGCAGCGGTGCAGACTTTGCTGGGCAGCGCGCATAACCTGAAGGAAAGCAACGTGCACCCGCAGGAGCTTGTTGACCGAGTCTGCTCACCCGGCGGAATTACGATTGAGGGCGTGCTTGCGCTTGAGAAAACCGGTTTTGCGTCAAACGTCGCCGGGGCTGTCAGCGCGGCGTTTGAGAAAAATCCGGCGCTGTAGAAAAACCGACCGCCCATATCCTATTACCCAAAAAGCAACGTTGCTTTTCAAGCTAAACAACAAAGACTCCCTTCTGCGCAAGTCAGCGGGGAGTTTTTTTGTTGAAGCCGCAGAAGCTGTTCGTTGATGCTGCAGCTTTTTGCGATTACTCCTATCCGATTGCCGGTAACAGCCGGCAGAAGCGCAAAAGCTGCATTGAATTTCGCGTTTCCCCTACCACAGCCGCCACGGATTGTATCGTCTGCACGGGCGGCACGGACACTGACAGCGGCAGCACTGCCCCGGGCACGTGCGGCGGGAGTAAACGGCGCACAGCCTTAAGTCGCGCGTAACGGGCTCGCTGAAATTCCACTTTCGTGACGGATTATCGCAGTCCACCCAGCCAAGGAATATATCACAACCGCGCACGGGGTCAGCGGGTCTGATTGCCGCCGCGCCGTCCGTAATGCTTTGGCAGGCAATACCGCTGCCGCCGTTGCTGTTGAAGCAAACTGTGCGGTTCTGCTCAGGAGGGAGAGGCGGCTCAGGCGGCGGGCAGGCGTTGAGTATCCATTTGGCGTAAAGGGTCATGTCGTCCATAACGGCGGCGGCAAAATTCCACGGGATTGTGAACGCGGCGTCAAGGTACCAACCGTCGAAAATATCGCAGCCGCGGGTTGGCGCCGGCGGCTGAACGGCTGTGCTCCCTTCCTCAACCGTCTGCGCGGGCACAGAGCTGCCGCCGTTTGAGTTGAACTCCACGGTGTAAACGCTCAGCTCAGGGGCGGCGTACTGAATGTCAAAATCGTTATAGGCATAGCGGAACGGCTCGGTGACCTGCGCCGCCTGAACACGGCTGTTATAGAGCTCAATATCGGCGGGGTCGGTCATGAAGTAGCCTCGGGAGGAACGGTTGTTGGCAAAAACAACGTTCGGGCCCACATATAGCTTCTGCAAATCCCGGCGGGACGCTGTGCCGATTGCCCCCGCAATGCCATCGGATATGTTGCCGATAAAGTTGACTTGACCGTCCGTCATGCCGATGTTCACGTTGTTGATTGGCGATTCGTATAACAAAATGCCCGCGCCGTGCCCATTGCCGCCCGCCGCGCGGTTACCGATAAAATTGCCTTGGTATATGTTCACCCTGCCGCTGTTATGTATTGAAAGCCCGCCGCCCTCCTCAGACGAATTATAGCTGATATTCCCGCCGTACATATTGAACGCGCCAACAGCGTCCGCTCCGCCGCCGTGTCCGCCCGGCACGGACTGATTGTACTCCACATTTCCGCTGTACATATCAAATGCGGCGTACAGGTCAATATACACCCCGCCGCCGAATTGCCCTGTATTATGTGAAATTTCGCCGCCGTGCATCAAAAGCAGACTATTTGCCCCAAAGAGTGCAATGCCGCCCCCGCCGCCGGAATCAGCCGTGTTATTGGTGATTATGCCGCCGTCCTCAAGCCGTACCGTTCCGGCAATAACGCGCACTCCGCCGGTGTTGCTGCCACCGGGCGTATGGTTGGTGCGGTTGTTGCGCAGCACAGCGCCGCCGCCGATAACAAGGCTTGCCTGCGAGCTGTTTGGCATTCCGCCGCTGATGAAAAAAATACTGCCCATCGCGTCCGGATAGGAGCTGCTGTTGCCGTCAATCACAATGTCCGTCAAGGTGACGGAGCTGTTTGCCGGAATCTCGAACATATCGCCGCTGAAGCCGCGGAGAATTGCGTACGGCGGTTCTCCCGCAGTGGTTAAAACGATGTTTTTGCTGCCCGGAAAGGTCACTTTATCGCTAAGGACAAAGCTTGATGTAACGACAATTTCAATGTCGCTTTCCGGATTATTCAGCGCGCCGATGAGCGATACTTGGTCACCTATATAATACAGCATTGCCAACACAGCTCCTTTTTACAGAGTTACGTACTATTGTATGGGCGATTGGCGCGGGGCGTGAGCGGCTGTTATTATATGTCCAAGGGGCGTGACGTGTTTCCGCCGGGGACATTGACAACGCTGTGCATAAATGCTACAATGAAGCACAGCGAATTTTTGCAGACGGGGCTGAAGGATGAAAAGGAACCTTTTGATTATTTTATCTGTTTTGCTGCTGTGCGTATTGCCGGCGTCCTGCGCGGGCCAGGATATACCCAACACTGAGCCCAGCGGCGGCAACAATCCAAGCACTGAACCGAACGGCGCTTCAGAATCACAGCGCGGCAGCGATGATGTTTATACTGCGTTAATTGGGAGGACTGCGATTTTCCGTTTCCAAAGCCGCTCGCCAACAGCTTTAGATTATACTCGGACGCGCTTTATTGCTTCGGCATGAACAGCGGCGACACCGCCGCGTTCAATGACGCGGCTTGGAAGCGGGTTTCCGGCGGCGATGATACTTCTTACACATATGTTCGCGGCAACGATGTCTTGTCCTTTCTGGACCAGAGCTTTTTTGCGGAAAGCGAGGGCGGCGGGTATATCCGGCTGAATTACTATGCGGGCTTTGCGGGGAACCTTCGTCCCGGCGGAATCTCAAAAGCGGATGCGCTGCCGCTCATTCGGGCGGCGGTTGACGCTGATCCTTATTTTGATTATGAGAAAGGGAAAGACATCACAGCGCTCATTGAAGAGGACTTGCCGGAGGCTTTTGACAAAATGCAGATACAGATTTTCTCCGCATATGGCGAAAAAAACGGATTCGGGTGCTTTGTCGTCAGCCATGGCAAGGTCTTGCGCACTTTTTGGGGCTTTTCGTACGGCTTGGATTTTTCGTACAGCTGCGTTGTTGATATTGACAAAGACGGGGAATACGAGCTTATCGGTATGTATGTTATGGGGTCGGGCATTACAGTGTGTAACATACATGCTTACAAAATTGACGCTCAGTCCGGCGCGCCTTATGCTGCATACAGCAATGAATGGGTCAACGCTTGGCTCAATATAGTCAAAGTGAGTGACACGGACGTGAAGCTGCTTGGCGGGGACGGCACGGATTACGGGCTTTTGCGCGTTGAAGGCGATCGCTTACTGCCCGCGGATGCGGAGAATTTCCCGTTTAAGGACGTTATGGATTTTGCTGAATGAGGTGTACGCTTTTTACTGCATATGCCCGCAAAAACGCGCGGCTTATTCGGAAACGCTCTTTCGGAAAATAAAAAGCTTGCTGAACACATAATTGAGCGCCACAATAAACACCTGCACAATACATTTTGCCAGAAGCGAGTACGACTCCGCAAAACCCGCAGCACTCTGCGTCAACGGCGTATCCCAAAGCCGCAGCAATACGCCGCCTGCCCATGCGTCCAGCGCCGCCACGCTCACCAGCAGGAACATGAATCCCTGGTCAACGCCGAACGAAATCAGCCGCGCTGACGCAAATGACAGAAATTCGCGCCGCGCAAGCTTCTTCTCCCAGCTTTTGGATTCGAAAACAAACAGCTTATTCGTCACAAACGCGAAGAGCACCGCCGCCAACCAGGCGATTGTGTTTGCGTCCAGGTAGTCATAGTTTTTGCTCTCGTCAAACAGGTGAACCACGCCCTGCCAAGCAACCGCCGCGAAAATCTTTTGCATACCCCAATATAGCCCCAGATTTACCACCGTGGTCAGCAAGCCGAAAACCAGGTATAGCAGCGTTTCGCGGTTCAGCAGCTTTTTAATGAGCGTGGAGCTTTTCATATTCCCTCCCTTGCTTTCCCTGCGTCTGCGTTCATGGTATTCCTGCTTGGTTATGCCACTAACGGCGATGGTGCGGTGCAGTTTTGTTGCGGCGTGAAAAAATCTTTTGAAAAAACTTTTGCGATAAACAAAAACAAATTCAACAGCACAGGCACAAGAATAACCCAACCCGGCGGCACCGCGTCACACCCTCACTTCGCCCGAAAGCCCCAGCCAATCGCCGTGTTCCGCAATGATTGGCGCGACTTCCGCTTCGATGAACTCCGCCGTCTGTTCGGGCGCTCTGCCAATAAAGTTTGCCGGATCCATCAGCTTCTCCAAATCCGCAAGCGTAACCCCGAACGCCGGGTCGTCTGCAATTCGGCTGAGCAGGTCATTGGGCAGTCCTTCCTCCTTGACCGCGCGCCCTGCCGCCATGGAATGCACGCGGATTTTCTCGTGCAGTTCCTGCCTGTCGCCGCCCTTGGATACGCAGTCCATAAGAATGTTTTCCGTCGCCATGAAGGGCAGCTCCGAGCGCAAACGCGCGTCAATCATCTTGGGATAAACCACCAAGCCGTTTGTGACATTCAGGCACAGCTCCAACACAGCGTCCGCCGCAAGGAAGGCCTCCGGCACGGCAATGCGCTTGTTTGCGGAGTCGTCCAGTGTGCGCTCAAACCACTGCGTACTTGCCGTGAGCGCAGGATTCAGCGCGTCCACCAGCAGATAGCGAGCCAAGGAGCCAATCCGCTCCGAGCGCATGGGGTTGCGCTTATACGCCATTGCGCTTGAGCCGATTTGCTGCTTCTCAAACGGCTCCTCAAGCTCTTTCAGGTGCTGGAGCAGGCGCAGATCTGTGGAGAATTTGCTTGCCGACTGCGCAAGCCCCGCCAGCGTATTCAGCACAGCGGAATCAACCTTGCGCGGGTATGTCTGACCGCTGACGGCAAAGCAGGAATCAAAGCCCAGCTTCTGCGCAATGAGTGCGTCAAGGCGGCGGCATTTTTCGTGGTCGCCCGCAAAAAGCTCCAGAAAGCTTGCCTGTGTGCCCGTCGTCCCCTTGGATCCAAGCAAGCGCATTTGCGATATTCTGAACGCGGCTTCGTGGTAATCCAGCAGAAAATCCTGCAGCCACAGCGCGGCGCGTTTGCCAACGGTTGTGGGCTGGGCGGGCTGTCCGTGGGTGAAGCCAAGGCAGGGCAGGGCTTTATATTGTAGCGCAAACCGAGAGAGAGAGTCAAGCAGATTCACGAGTTTTTTTTGTATCAGCTGCAACGCGTCCGTCATTATGATGATGTCGGTGTTGTCGCCAACATAGCACGATGTTGCGCCAAGGTGAATGATCCCCTTTGCGCCCGGGCACTGCAGACCATAGGCATAAACGTGCGCCATCACGTCGTGGCGGCACTCCTTTTCGCGCCGTTCGGCGTCGGCGTAGTTTATGTCCTCGGCGTGAGCCTTCAGCTCGGCGATTTGTTCCTGCGTGACGGGCAGACCCAACTCATGCTCAGCTTCGGCAAGGGCAATCCAAAGCCGCCGCCAGGTTTTGAACTTGCGGTCGGCGGAAAACAGCTCCTGCATTTCGCGGCCGGCGTAGCGGGTGCTCAGGGGGGATTCATAGGTGGTGTGCGGCATTTTTACCTCACTGCTTTTATTTATTGCAGACAAATATATGGGACAAACCGTGTTCGTCCGTTGCTGAAGCTTGATGGGCAGTGAAAAGAATTCTCTAGAATAACAGCTGCGCCAAGACCGTGACCCACACGGGCAAACGGTTAGCGTCCGTTTTGAGTGTCACTATGCGGAAATTCTCGTAATAATGGCCCATCAGCCCGTCTGGTCCGCCCAGCAAGCAGGTGAACCAATAGCCAATAACGTTTAAGCGTGCCGCCTCAATAATTTGCGTTTTGTTCATGCGCACAGCGTCCGCCCCGCCGTATGCGTTCTGTTCCTCCGCCAAAATTGAGCAGAAGGCTTGCAGAACATCATCATTCATCAGGCATACGTAAAGTCCTGTATAAAGGGAAAACTTAATGGCCACACTCTCGCGCCCGTCCTCAAGCGTATATGGGATATACGCAACTCCATTGAACGTATACCCCGCCACCCGTGCCGCCATTTCCGCAGGGGTTTCGTTCCCGTTTATCGTCGGCGCTCTGCGGAAAGCCCGCCCGGCTTCGTTTATGTATTCAATAGGGGATTTAATGAGTCCGAGCATAGGCTCGCCGGCATCTGCGGCAAAAGCAGGTGCGCTCAGCGGCAGCAACAGCGTCAGCACAATTGCAAAAAGCAATGCAAAAGTCTTTTTCATTGGCAGCCTCCTATATAAAATTCATCGATTCTATTCTATCATATCGTGCGGCAAAAAGCAAGTACGCCGCATATCATTGCAGCGCACTTGCGGTTATTAATCTTCGGCGGAATGCAAAACGGCGTTGACAAGCATAATGCACCGCGTGCGGCAAAGGAAATCCCAACGGCAGCCGCCCTTTGCGGGAAAGCGTTACCGGTTTTTCTCCGTTCGGGCAAAGAAGAACGTGCCGATAATCAGGAACACCGCGGTCAAGCCCAAAATTGCGGCGAGTGTTACGGCAGGGTTGAACAGCACCACGCTGTCGTATTCCGGTGTGCCGCCATAAACCACAGCCCGCACAAGGTCAAGGCAATATGTCATGGGCAGAACGCGGCTGAGCCACAGCAAAAATCCGCTGGAGTTGTTGATGGGGATAATCGCGCCGGAAAGGAACATCTGCGGCATGGTGATGAGCATTACGGCAATGTTTGCAGTCTTTTTGTTCTTGATTAGGCCGATAATCACCATGGCCATCGCTCCGGCGGAAAGGCACATCAGCGGCGAGAGGGCGAAAATCAGCAGCTGCTGCAGCGGCGTGAGCGTAATGCCCATAAACAGCCCCACAACAATCGTGCCGATCATGCTGACAATTGCGCCGAAGGACGAGCCGAAAATCTTGCCCACAACAATTGACACGCGTGAAACCGGCGAGACCATCATCTCCTGCGTGAAATCCGTTTCGTGGTCGTCCACAAGGGAGGAAATCCCGGTGGTGGTGGTCATGAAGAGCATGTTGATCATCATGCCGATCATCATGAATTGCTTATAGTCAAAATCCAGCCCGCCCGCCATATTTTGCGAAAGGCTGCCGCCCAGCAGACCCATCATCACAATCGGCATGGCAAGGCTCATAATCAGCATGGCGGGGGTTTTGAGCGCCAGAGAGATATCGCGCGCGGCAATGGTTATAACGGCGTTCAGCTCACGGAAGAACCGTGACCTCTTCTTTGCTTCACTCATTTCGATTCACCTCCTGTTTGCTTCAGGTATTCCACATAAGCGTCCTCAAGGGTAGGCTCGTGGATTTCAAGTAAGCTCAATTTTGTGTTCAGCCGCGATATGATTTCCTGCGCCGTGCTGTCCCGGAACGGCACGATGATGTGGTTTTTCGTTTTGTGGAACAGCCCCAGTTCGGAGAGTTCGCGGGTCAGAGCGTCCCTGTCGTCCGCGTCCAGAATCAGCTCCTGGCGCAGCAGACTGTGGCGCATTTCCTCCGGCGAACAGCATTCGGCAATTTCTCCGTGGTTGATTATGCAGACCTTGTCCACGTTTTCCGCTTCGTCAATGTAGTGCGTAGTCAGAAAAACCGTGGTGCCAAATTCCTTGCGCACGTTGTCGATGTATTCCCACAGGCTGCGGCGGCTCACCGCGTCCAGTCCCTGCGTCGGCTCGTCCAGAAAGAGCACGGCGGGTGTGTGAATCAAGCTGCGGATAATCTCCAGCTTGCGCTGCATACCGACGGAGAGCTTTTTGATTGACCTGAACAGCGAATCCCGAATCCCGACGATTTCCGCAAGCTCCATCACGCGGTTTCTGTAAGCGGCGGGCATCAGCTTGAATGCGGGACGGTAGCTGTACATGCCGTAAAGGCAGGCGTGGAAGCGGATGTTTTCCTCAGCGGTCAGCTGCTGGTCAAGGCTGGGCTGCTGAAAGATTATGCCAACCTTTTCGCGCACACGCTTTGCCTCTTTTTGCACGTCATGCCCGGCTATGGCGACACTGCCGGAGGTCATGGAAAGCGTGGTGGTCAATATTGAGATTGTGGTCGTCTTGCCCGCGCCGTTGGGACCGAGGAACGCGAAGAACTCGCCCTCATCCACCGCAAAACTCACGCCCTTAACGGCGGTCACTTTTGCGCGGTCATACTGCTTTACCAGTCCTTCCACTGCAATCATTGGATGCATAACGCCAACCCCCTTTTCTGTGTTTGGTGCCGCTCAATTACGGCTTTGATGTAACCGATTGCCTGATTGATTCCGCAGCCGATTAATACGAGAATGCTCATTTCTGTGCCCTCCTTGTTCTTTATGATACCAGTATAAGTGCCCAAATTAAACACAAATTAAATGGAACTTAAACAGAATGTAAACCGGGAAAAAAGATACGGAAGTTTTTGTGCTCCCGTGTTCCTTCAGCGTAAAAATTGAGCAATCAGCTTAACCGCGGCGTTAATTTGCCGTTTTATATAACGGGCGCGTTGGGCAGCGTTACGGTAAACGCCGTGCCCTTCCCCTCTTTGCTTTTCACTGAAACGTGCCCGCCGTGCAGCTCCGCAATCTTTTTGACCAGCGAGAGCCCCAAGCCGTTGCCGCCCAGCGCCCTGTCACGGGATTTATCCGCCTTATAGAAGCGCTCAAAAATGTGAATTTGGTCATCCTTGGGGATTCCGATACCATTATCCAAAACAACGCAGCGCAGCGTATCTGTTTCATCAGTCAGCGTAACGCGGATTGCGCCGCCCTCCGGCGTAAACTTGATTGCGTTGTGCAGCAGGTTAATCCACACCTGGCTCAGCAAATCCTCGTTGCCGCTGATTGTGAGCTTGGCAAGCGTAAGCTCCGGCACAATGTTTTTTTCGCTCCATTGCGGCTCCAGCATCAGCAAAATGTTCTCGATTTGCTTATCCAAACGGAACGGCTTACTCTCAAAGGACATGAGATCCGCTTCCAGCGTTGAAAGCTTCAGCAGATTTTCGCTGAGCTTAGACAGTCTGCGGCTCTCTGCCTTAATAATGAAGGCGTAATGCAGAGCCTCCTCACGCGGCGTTTCCTCGTTGCAGAGCAGCGCGGCAAATCCGCTGATTGACGTTAGCGGCGACTGGATTTCGTGCGATACATCTGATATGAAATCCTGCCGCAGCTTTTCCATAGAACCCAGCTTGCGCGCCATTTTGTTGACGTTTTCGGCAAGCTCGCCGAAGGGGTTGTGTTCGTCCACGGGAACGAGAATGTTGAAGTCGCCGCCGGAAATCCGCGTGATTGCCTGCGTAATATTTTGCAGCAGCAGCGGGTAGTTGCTGCGTGAACGGCCGTTTGGGCTGTGCTTTTGAATTGCGGCAGTCACAAAGCCAATCAGCACAAAGATAAAGAAGCCCAGCAGCCCCGAAATGATGTACGCGGCAATTTCGGACGGCGTGCCGAAAAGCCCGAAAAGCCATTTTGCAATAAAATAACCGCCCGTAAGGCATATGCTGAGCCCCAAAGCAGCCAGCGGCAGCATAGCAAGTATTCTTAAGCGAAAACGATTATTTTCGTCGTGCTCTTCTATCATACCAAAACCTCCAATCGGTATCCCAATCCTCTGACTGTGGTGATTTTGAACTGTGCGCGTTCCTCCGGAAAGCGTTCGCGCAGCCGCCCTATGTGAACGTCCAGCGTGCGCTCGTTGCCGTCAAAATCAAAGCCCCAGATGTCCTCAATCAGCCGGTCGCGGGAAAAAGTCCTGCCGGGAAACCCTGCCAGCTTGAACAGCAAATCGAATTCCTTCAGCGGAATATCCTCCTGCGCGCCGTTGATTGTGACGCTGCGGCTGTTCCTGTCCACCGTTACCGCGCCGATTTGAATCACCTGCGACGCCTCAATTTTGTAGCGCCGAAGCAAGGCACGCACGCGCATAATCAGCTCGTCGCCCTCAAACGGTTTGGTCAGATAATCGTCCGCGCCCAGCTCAAAGCCCTTTGCCTTGCTGGAAAGTCCGGTTTTTGCCGTCAGCATTAAAACCGGGAGGTTATCGTAATATTGCCGCAAATTACGGCAAAGCTCAAAGCCGTCCATGTTCGGCATCATTACGTCTACAATGGCAAGCTCCGGGTTTTCGGTGGCAATTTTTGCCAAAGCGTCGCACCCGTCTGCCGCCTCGCAAGCGTCAAAGCCGTTGTTGCGCAGCAGGGCACGCACCAGCTCGCGGATATATGCGTCGTCGTCTACAATTATGATTTTACTCAAGCTGTCCGCACCTCCATGCCGCATGATTTTTTTATTATATACAGGAAATGTAAACGGAGTATAAATTGGAAGTGCTGTTTAATTGGGTTATCGCTTAATAGTGCCGGCACACTTGCCGAAAACAGAAAAAGGCGCAGCCACTCTGCGCCTTTTCAACAATCCCATGCCAAGCGCCGCTTGTTTTTGTTCACGCGCTGCTTGCCGTGTGCTTTGCGGTTTTGTTGCTCTCAGTCACATTGGCGTAAGTAATTTCGCCGATTTTGCTCAGCTGTGCAAGCACATTGTCAATTGCATCCCCGCCGCGTCCAAGCTGTAACGCGCAAGCAGGGACTCCACGCTCGCTTGCGGCACAAAGCCGTCCGGTACTGCGGTTATTTTGTATTCGCCGCGCCAGCCCAACTCCAATAGCGCCGCACCGAATCGCTCGCCAACGCCGCCGGCACGCACGCCCTCCTCAAAGAAGAACACGCGCTGACTCTGCGCCGCCGCCTGAATGGCAAAGAAATCGACCGGCAGAATGCGGTTCAGCTTTATAATCCGTATGCTTGTCCCTTGCTTTTTCAGCAGCTCCAGTGCCTGAACAGCCTGCGCAAACAAGCGTCCGTACGTCACCAGCGTGATTGCCGCGCCGCTCTCACCATAGCTGTCCCACGCGCCGCCGGAGGGCATGAAGTCCGCCGGGAGCTTGTCCTCACAGCCGCGCGGATAGCGGATACACACGGGCGCCTTTGCCTCCAGGACGGCGTACTCCAACATGTGCTCCAGCTCCGCATAGGAGGACGGCACGTAAATCTCCAGCCCCGGCACGCCCGACAGCATGGACACATCGTACAGCCCCTGATGACTCTCGCCGTCCCCGCCCACAAAGCCCGCCCGGTCAACGGCAAAAATCACCTTTTGACCCTGCAGCGCAACGTCGTGCCAAATCTGGTCATAGCACCTCTGCAAAAACGTTGAGTAGACCGCAAAGACGGGTATCATGCCGTCCTTGGCGAGTCCCCCGGCAAAGGCGGCGGCGTGCTGCTCGGCAATGCCAACATCGAAGAATCTGCCGGGAAAGCGCTGTGAGAACTCCGTCAGCCCGGTGCCAAGGCTCATTGCGGCGGTGATTGCGCACACGTTTGCGTTTCGCGCGGCAAGCTCGCAGAGCTTTGCACCAAACGCGGCGGAATAATCGGTATCGCAAGGCAATGGTTCGCCCGTTTCCAGATCAAAGCGCCCGATTCCATGGAAAACCGACGGCGACTCCTCTGCCGGATGATAGCCCTTGCCCTTGGTTGTGTGAATATGAATCACCACGGGGCGCCCCAGCCATTTAGCGCTCTGAAAAGCCCGCACCAGCGTGGGCAGGTTGTGCCCGTCAATGGGGCCGATATATCGGAAGCCCATGTCCTCAAACCATGTGCTTGAGTACATCCAATTTTTGATGGTAGATTTGATTTTGGAAGCGCCGCGCGCCGCCGCCTTACCCATGATTGGGATTTTGCGCAGCGCGGTTTCGGTGTCCGCCTTAAACTTGTGGTAAGCGGGTTTTGCGCGGATATCCGCCAGATACTGCGCCAGCGCGCCGACGTTTTTGCTGATTGACATCTCGTTCTCATTGATAACGACTATTAATCTGCTTCCGCGGCGGGAGTTGTTGTTGTTCAGCGCTTCATAAATCATGCCCCCCGTGAACGCGCCGTCGCCCACAACCGCAACTGTGTAGCCCTTGCCGCCGCCCTTAATCCGTTCGCCCTCAATCAAACCCAACGCAGCAGAAACCGACGCTCCCGCGTGACCTGTGGAGAAAATATCGTGCGGACTTTCGTTGGGGCGGCAAAAGCCGGAAATGCCGCCCTCCCGGCGCAGTGTGTCAAACTTGTCCAGCCGCCCGGTGAGTATTTTGTGCGTATAAGCCTGATGCCCAACATCGAACACAAAACGGTCGGCGGGGGAATCAAAGCAGCAATGCATGGCAATGGTCAGCTCCACCACGCCAAGGTTGGACGCAAGGTGTCCGCCCGTATGGGAAACAGTCCCAATGAGCACTTCGCGGATTTCCGCCGCAAGCTCTTCCATCTCACGATAGGACATGGTTTTCAGCTCGCCGGGGAATTTTTTTGTATTCAGGAGTGACATGGATATTCCAATTGATAATTGATGGCGGATAATTACCAGAATACAGTATAACATAAAAGCCGTGCGGGGGCAAACTATTATCGGGGGTGGAG
>JAITOD010000063.1 GCA_031290105.1 Oscillospiraceae bacterium | reverse complement strand
GCAGAAGCACCGCCGGGTGGCTCATTTTGAGGATAAACAGGACGATATTGCCCGCGAAGAAAAATCCGACGTCCGCAAAAAGAATCACCGCGCCCGCCTTGATGAGCTTAGCCGTTTTTACGGTGAAAACTTCGTCGCGTCTGACGGCGCCGGAGACTCTCCAGATTAGCACGAGAATCGCGAAGCATGGCACCGCGGTGAGCCAGATGAAGCTCAGCCAGGGCCAATACCAGTCGGCGATCTGCCGGTTTTGCGTGACGATGCCCTCGCCGAACGACGGAACGACAAATAGCAAAATAAACAGCGCACAGGCGGCTGTGGCGACAACTGACAATTGCAGCAAACGGCTCAAAGTTTTTGGTGACATACGGACATACCTCCTTGGTGTTTGAGGAAAGTATAGCACAGTGGTTTTCGTTTGTCAATAGATTTTTATCGTAATACGATAATTTTTTTACGTGTTTTCTTGCAAGGCAATATATTGTAACCACCTTTATCCATCGGGCATAAAATACATCGAGAGCGGCGGTACAGCACTCCATTGACTACATACGCTAGCCCCGTCTTTCGCATTTTGACAAGAGGGAGGTTCTCATGTGTGGTAGTATAAACAACTGTCTGCCGCTGATTCTGCTCCTTTCCTGCGCCGGAAACGGCGGCTTGCCGGGCGACTCCGGTTGCGGCGGAGGCTGCGGCGGAGGCGGGCTTGGCGGCAGCAACAGCTGTTCGCTCCTGCTCCTGCTCCTGCTGTGCAACAGCGGCGGCGGTCTGCTGGGCAGTAACGAAGGCTGCGGCTCCTGCGGCGGATATGCCGGTGCCAACAACTGCAACTGCGGCTGCAACTGACGCACGCTGTGCCAATGCCAAACGCGCACGGCGCACAATGCCCCTCGGGATTTGACTTCCCGGGGGGCATTGTTTTTGGGGTATTTGGGAGTGGGTATTTGGGGATCTTATGTATATTTTACAACATTTTGACTTTTGATAGGCATGAAGTTCGTCAAAAGCTCGCTCACTGCGCAGCGGAAAAACAGGCAACGCCCTCGGGGCAGGCAAGGCCATCAGGGCCGGTTCTGCCTGCCGAATATCTTCTGAAGCTGCACGCGGCGGAAGGTGCGTTCTCGGTAACAAAATGCTGCAGGTATAGCCCCGGTATAATATAATATATACAGTGCGGTTAACAGTACTGCTAACCGCGCATGTTGCCGCACTGGTATCCTTGATGTATATATTATATATTGCAAATCCCGCAGACACACGCTTTTCTCCTTGCCTTTCGCGATAAAAAGAGCTGTTATAATTCGCAACATTTAATGTGCGCAATCTACATCTATAGCCTTTTGACTTTTGATAGGCATGAAGTTCATCAAAGGTTCGCTCACTGCGCAGCGGAAAACAGGCAATGCTCATTTTCACAGCAGAGCAGTTACTGATAATAAGCGCAAAAAACCTGTATTATCAACGAACAATGCCATCTCAACGAGAAGGCATTGTTATCAAAAGCGTGCTTTTTAGGCTATCAATCTGCGCCGCCGTCACGCGGAGTTATCTCAATCTTCACGCGGCCAATACGCCTGTCCTCAACATTCAGGACGGTGAAGCGCAGGTTATCGTACTCCGCAACGTCCATCTCGCCGTCCTCCGGCAGAAAACCCAGCCGCGTGAGCACAAACCCGCCCACGGTGTCGTAATCACCGTCCGGCAGACGCACGCCCGTCAGCTCCTCCAACTCGTCGATATAAGTGACACCGTCGACAGTGAACGTGCGCTCGTCGATTTTGGTGACCTCCTCACCCTCGTCGTCATATTCATCCTGGATATCACCCACAATTGCTTCCAGCACGTCCTCCATAGTGATGATTCCCGCCGTGCCGCCGAATTCATCAACAACCACCGCCATCTGGAGGTGCTTCTGTTTCATCTCCGCAAAAAGCGCGCCGCAGGGCTTGCTCTCCGGGACGTAATACGCCTTGCGCATGAAGTCGCTGATGTTGACGTGCCCCGGCAGTTCGGAACCAATATATGGCAGCAAATCCTTTATATACACAATGCCCACAATGTTATCGGGGTTGCCCTCATAGATCGGGACGCGCGAATGCCCCTCCTCCACAGAGAGCTCCACCACGGCCATCAGCGGACTTTTCACGCTTATGGACGCCATATCCGTGCGATGAGTCATTGCGTCCGCGGCAGTCAGGTCGTCAAACTCAAAGATATTGTCGATCATTTCGCGCTGGTCGCTCTCGATTACGCCTTTCTCCTCGCCCACGTCCACCATCATGCGGATTTCTTCCTCGGTGACCGCTTCTTCGTCCGCGTTGGGGTCAAAGCCAAACAAGCGCACCAATCCGTTGGTGGAGAGCGCCAAGACCTTCACAAAGGGGCTGACTATTTTTGAAAAGCCGTACAGAATCCCGGAAACGGCATAAGCGACTTTTTCCGGCTTTTGCATTGCGATTTTTTTTGGCACAAGCTCACCCAGCACCAGCGACACATAGGAAATAATCAGCGTGATAATCACAACGGAAACGCCGTGGATAACCGCGCCGCTCAGCAGATTATCAAGGAAGGTATGCGACAGCCCCGACGCGAGCATATCCGAAAAGGACATTGCGGCGCTGGCGCTGGTCAAAAATCCGGCAAGAGTCACACCGATTTGCACGGTTGAGAGGAATCGGCTGGAATTTTTGGTGAGCTTCTGCACTATGCGCGCTTTTTTGTTGCCGCCGGCGGCAAGGCGGTCAACTTTGTTGTCGTTTAGTGTGATAACCGCGATTTCGCTTGCAGCAAAAAACGCGTTCACTCCAATGAGCACGAGCAGAAGCAAGATTTGTAATATAAGACCGGCAGGGTCTGCGTCCATTAGGGATGGAACTCCTTTGGCTGTTTACTGAATAGTATATCGCAGTATTTTAGCAGAATACTGCGCGTTTGTCAAATCGCTGCAATTTGACTGATATTTTCTGACTTTTTTTGTAAAAACTATTGCATTTTTTCACAGATAGTATATAATTTAAGACAGTTAGTACCCTAACACAAAACAGAAGGAGAATATCATGAAACAGACAAGAAAAATCCTTAGCGTTCTGCTGGCGGTAACGCTGATTTTCGGCAGCATCGCCGTTTCCGCGTTCGCGTTCTCAGAGGACACGGTCGTGTATGTTAGCCGTATGACATGGATCGGCTCAAACGGCAGCGGTGAATCGGTCGAGCTGACGATCTATTGCCAACCCGCCCTGGATGCAGCAGAAAAAGCCGCCGCCGTCTATTCCTGGAGCATCAAGGACGCTGACGGAAACGACTTTCGCCCCGGCGTATATATTGCCGGCGGTTCATTGTACTGGGGACTATTCCCTTACGCCACATACTCCGCAGTCTGCACCGTGACGCTTAACGGCGTGAGCGTTGCCAGCGCACCGCTCACGTTCACCACTTTTCCGCCGCCGGACCTCGATCCATTGACGCAGGCTCGCAATGACGCAACTTCCTTCAACCCGATCATCTTCTATCTGCGCTACACCAGAGCGAGCATAGACGCATACTTTAAACAAGTGGATATGGCTTATAACTTTGGCAGCGCCATGCCCACAAACGATGAGTACATTGCAATCGCTGTGGAGGATATCAAGGCGGCAAAATCGCTTTTGGTGGAGAACAGCGGGCTGTTGAAGATCATTGCGGACGCGGCTGAGACTTTCTTCGGCGCAGTCTCAAAAGTCACGGGGTTCTTGGGCAATTTGTTCAATTAAATCACTATAGCATATGTAAACACCCCTGCTCTAATAGGGCAGGGGTGTTTTTATATGCCTACACGTTGAATCTGAACAGAACCACGTCGCCATCCTGCACAACATATTCCTTGCCCTCGCTGCGAACAAGCCCTTTTTCCTTTGCCGCCGCAATCGATCCGCACGTGATTAGCTGTTCATATGGCACAATCTCCGCACGGATGAAGCCGCGCTCAAAGTCCGTGTGTATTTTACCCGCCGCCTGGGGTGCTTTGGTTCCGCGTGTGATTGTCCAGGCGCGAACCTCCGGCTCTCCTGCGGTGAGGTAACTGATAAGCCCTAAAAGATGGTAGCCTCGGCGAACAAGCTGAGCCAGTCCGCCCTCCTCTACGCCGGATTCGGTCAAAAACTCCCCACGCTCATCCTCCGGCAGATCTGCAAGCTGCGCCTCCAGTTCCGCGCAGATTGGCAGCACCTCAGCTCCGCGCGCTACTGCAAGCTTCTGCACCGCCGCAAACTTGGCGTTGTGGCCGGTGCCCGCCGCCAGGTCCCCCTCGCTCAGGTTACAGGCGTAGATAACGGGTTTTGCGGTCAGCAGCGGCTGTTCGGTGAGCCATGCGCGCTCGGCTTCATCAAATTCGGCTATGTTGGGGAGCTTTTCCAACTCCAGTTCCGCTTTGATCCGCTCAAAAAAAACAAGCTGCGCCGCTGCCGATTTATCGTTCTTGACGCTCTTGCCCAAGCGGGCGATGCGGCGATCAATTGCGTCCAAATCCGCAAGAATCAGCTCGGTCTCGATAATGGCAATGTCGCGCAGCGGGTCAATTTCGGACTCCACATGCATAATGTCGCCGTCCTCGAAGCAGCGCACCACATGAACAATGGCGTCCACCTCACGGATATGCGAAAGGAATTTATTGCCAAGTCCCTCACCGCGCGACGCACCTTTAACCAGCCCGGCGATATCCACAAATTCCATGACGGCGGGTGTGATTTTTTTTGGGTGATAGATTTCGGCAAGTTTATCCAGGCGAAAATCCGGCACGGAAACCACGCCGACGTTGGGTTCAATTGTGCAGAATGCGTAGTTTGCGCACTGCGCGCCCGCATTGGTAATGGCGTTGAAAAGCGTGCTTTTGCCAACATTTGGCAGACCGACGATACCGAGTTTCATGGCGGCTCACTTTCTGTTTATGTTTGTTTTGCAATATTATAGCAAATTGATGGAGAATTTGCAATTTGTTTCCTTGACAGCATCACTGCATAAGGGGTATAATACAGGGCGTAGTATTATTTGGAGGTTTGAGCATGAAAAAGCGAGTGATTTCAGTGTTACTTGCGCTGACAATGGTTTTTGCCGCGCTCGCCGCAATGACCCTGCCCGCAAGCGCTGCCGGAGCGGCGGGCACATTCTCCCCGGCAACGGCAGAGATTGCCATGCAAGGGGCAAATATCAAGTGGGGCGCGGAATTGTTTGCTCAGCCGTCAAACGTCTATAATAAGGATCTCGCGTTGGTTTCCATGGTGTTGAGCAAGATTGCGCACCATGACACTGAGCAGAGTTTGAATATTCTCGGCTTTGAAAATCAACTTCAAATATATAATGATACAGACGAATTGCCGCCTTTTATTATCGCTCACCAAGAATGGACTGTGAACGGCGTGGAAACCGCGCTGATTCTTGTGGCAATGCAAGACTCCGGCGCCTCCGCTGCGGAGTGGCTGAACAACCTTAATATTGCCATAGTGCCATTTTACGGCTACTCCGTCCATGCCGGGTTTAAGGCATATGCGG
Organism: Oscillospiraceae bacterium; assembly: GCA_031290105.1. Taxonomy (GTDB): domain Bacteria; phylum Bacillota; class Clostridia; order Oscillospirales; family Acutalibacteraceae; genus WRKY01. The sequence goes on along the minus strand of JAITOD010000063.1, from coordinate 9,397 downwards.
ACAGAGTGTGGGCGGCGCTGAATGAATTCCTTGCCGAGCACCCAAATTTGCCCGCGAAGAAGAAGTTGCTCATCACCGGTCACAGCTCCGGCGGCGCGTGCGCAAATCTGCTGACGGTGCGTTTGGATTCGGACGCAGGGCAGAAAATCGCGGACAAAAACGACATTTACGCATACGGCTTTGCAACGCCGAATCTCTACACAAGCAAGGCCGCCAGCGACGGGGCTTTCGACAATATTTTCAACACCGTCAACACTGCTGATATTGTGCCGAAGCTGCCCGCCAACCCCTTGGACCCCAACGGGCTGCTCTTTCCGCAGTGGCGCAAATTTGGGCGGACGCTCACATTTACACTCACTTCATTCAACGGCGAAACCGACCCGCACAACCTGAAAATCTATATTCAAGGCACGCCTAACGCAAGTTTTGCGGCAGAAGCGCCCAAGTTTACCTTCCCGGCATTATTTGAGTGGCTTATCAATTTCCTGCGCAGCAAAATTACTTTTGGGGGATAAGCAGTGCCATTAGACGGAGTGACGCTGCACTTTCTGCGCGGGGAAATCCTCCATGCGGTTGGGGCGCGTGCGGAGAAAATCCACCAGCCGGAAAAACATTCGCTGGTGATTACGCTGAAGTCGCGCGATTTTTCGGGGCGGCTTTTGCTCTGCTCACGTCCGGACGCCCCACGCGCACACTTCACGGCTTCTGCGCCGGAAAATCCTGCCGCGCCGCCCATGTTCTGCATGTTTTTGCGCAAGCGATTGGGCAGCGCGCGTCTCATTGACGTGCGGCAGGAGGGCCTTGACCGCGTGCTTTATTTGGATTTTGCCGCCACGGACGATCTGGGCGACCCGGCCGCGCTCACGCTCTGCGCCGAGTTGATTCCCGGCAGGGCAAACCTGATATTAACAGAAAATGGCAAAATCTTGGACGCGATCCGCCGCGTTTATCCTGAAATGGATTCCCAAGGCAAGGCGGCAAGCGCGGTCATGCCGGGGGCTACGTATTTAGCGCCGCACCGACCTGCGAAGCTCAATCTCTTGATTGACGAGGTCCCCAAAAATCTTGCTGACGAACCGTTGGGCAACATTGCGGAGGGCGTCTCACCGCTGCTGGCGCGGGAGTTGTGCGGCGACGATGCCCCGTCATGCGGCGCGGTAACTCTTCAAAAGCTTCTGCAATCGGCTCAGTGTGCGCCGACCTTGCTGCGCGATTGTGACGGCACGCCGCGCGAGTTTTCCTGCGTGAATATCCGGCAGTACGGCGATTTATATACCGCCGAAAACTACACGAATTTGAGCACACTGCTGGACGCGTTCTACTCCGAGCGCGAGAGCCGCGAACGTTTGCGCCGCACGGACGGCGGTCTGCGGCAGTGCCTGGAAACGCTGCTTGCGCGAACACGCCGCCGGGTTGAGAGTCAGCGGACGGATTTGGCGCGTGCGGGTGAGCGAGATATGCTGCGACGTTATGGGGACCTGATTTTGGCGCAGCAATATAAGCTCCGCGCAGGCAGTGCGTTCTATGATGCGGACGACTACGAGAATCCCGGCGAAACGGTGCGGATTCCCGCAGACCCAAGGCTCTCGCCAACCGCGAACGCCCAAAACTACTATAAACGCTACCAAAAGGCACGTAGCGCACAGGAAAATCTGCACGGACAAATTGCGCGCGGCGAAACTGATGCGGACTATTTGGAGAACGCCTTGGATGCCTTGGATCGGGCGCGGACTGCGGAGGAAATCGCGGCGCTGCGCGGAGAGTTGGCGGCAGAGGGCTTTTTGGCAGCAGATAAACCGAGGCAAAAACAGCAGCATAAGTCGGCAAAATTGCCAAAACCCATGCCGATATTGCAATATGCGCTCGATAATTACCAAATATTGGTTGGCCGCACGGCGGCGCAGAACGAGCGTATAACTTTCCGCGAGGCTAAGCGCGGGGATTTGTGGCTTCACGCGCAAAAGGTCCCGGGGGCGCACGTGCTGATTCGCGCGGAGGGGCGAGAGATTCCGCCGGAGGTGATTGAGCAGGCGGCGGCACTGGCGGCATACCACAGCGCGGCGCGAGCGGGTGGCAAGGTGGCGGTGGATATCACGGCGGCAAAAAAGCTCAAAAAGCCCGTCGGCGGCAGACCCGGCATGGCTATCTATCATGAGTACGAAACGATTATGGTTGCGCCGCGGGAGTTATAATTATGAATGTGAGGAAGCGATTATGAGATTTGACGCAGTTGGACTATTTGTAACTGACGTGACTAAGTCATCCGCATTTTACCGCGACGTAATCGGAATGAAGACCGATTGGGACGGGAAAGAACCCAACGCAGAACTGAAAGCTGATGGTTTCCGTCTGATTATGTATGGGCGTGACGATTTTGAAAAAATGACATCATATAAGTTCGGTTATCCAAATGGGACAAACGGCACGATGGAGCTTGCTTATGAGGTGGAAAGCTTTGCCGCAGTTGACCGCGAATACGAGCGGGTAGTCGGGCTTGGAGCTGTGCCGATAATGCCGCCGACAACTGAACCATGGGGACAGCGCACAAGCTATGTTGCGGACCCGGATGGTAACCTGATAGAAATTGGCTCGTTTAAAGAATGATTTTGACCTTTCGATTTTGCCCGGACCATGAGGGCGCAGCGCACCTAAATATCATCCGCAGCCTCGCGCATTAGCTTAACCCCCGCGCGGATTTGCTCATCGGTTGGCGTGGAAAAATTCAGCCGGACGCAATTGGTCGTGCCGTTTTGGTCGGCAAGGAACGCGCTGCCCGGCACAATCGCCACGCACTTTTCTGTGCAGGCGCGGCAATAGCTCAGCATATCAGTGCCCTGCGGCAGACTCCCCCAAACAAACAGCCCCCCTTGCGGACGCACGTAAGTGAAAAATCCGCTCAGCTTTTCGTCCAGCAGGTCGCACATAAGGTTCAGCTTTCGGCGATAAACAGCCCGGATTTTGGCGATATGTGCCCGCACATCGTGCCGCGTCAGCCAATTATAAACAATCAGCTGCGTGAGCATGGAGGTGTGCACGTCGCCCGTTTGCTTGCCGACGGTCATTTTTGCGGAGATTTCCGCCGGAGCAATGCAGAAGCCCGCACGCAAGCCCGGGGCAAGTATTTTGGAAAACGATCCGGCATAAATCACGCGCCCGTCGCTGTCCATAGTTTTGATTGCGGGGATATCCTCGCCGGTTACGCGCAAATCGCCATAGGGATTATCTTCCAGAATGATGAGATCATATTTTTGCGCAAGAGCATAGACCGCGCGGCGTTTTTGGAGGGACATAGTCGCACCCGTTGGATTTTGGAAATTGGGGATCGTGTAGAGAAATCGGATGTTTTTGCCGGACTTGAGCGCGTTTTCGAGCGCGTTCAGGTTCAGCCCGTCAGGCTCAATCGGAATGCCCACCAGTTTTGCGTTATAAGCGCGGAAGCAATTGAGTGAGCCGATAAACGACGGGTCCTCACACAGCACGGTGTCGCCCTCGTCGCACAGGACCTTGCACGCCAAATCCATCACCTGCTGCGCGCCGCTGGTGATTATCACCGCGTCGCCCTCGCCGCCAACGTTATAGTCCTCGCGAAGCCAATCGCGCACGGTATCGATGAGCGGCTCATAGCCCTCGGTTACGCCGTATTGCAGCGCGGGGATTGGGTTTTCGGCAAGGATTTGCGCGGTGATTTCGCGCACCTCGTCCACAGGAAACGCCTCGGGAGCGGGGTTGCCCGCCGCAAAGCTGATTAGCCCCGGCACGCTTGCCGCCTTGAGTATCTCACGAATCGCCGAGGGCTTGAGGGCGGAAATCTTTTGCGAAAAACGGTATGTCATAGCCGGCTCCCAAACTTTTAGATATTAGACATCAGATGTTAGCGGTACCGCGGATAATTATACCACAAAATCGGGCGCAATTGCAACGATTAAACAAAGCAATCGGCGCTTGCATTTGTGTGTGAAAAAGAGTATAATGAACTCCGGATAGGCTAATTGGTAATCAATGTCTGTTATCTGACCTGCCGGCGCAGGTTTGTCGGTTATCGGTCGTTTTATTGAGGGGGGACTCGCCATGGCGAAAAGCAAAAACTCAAAGAAAAAAATCCTCACCGCGCTTGGAATTATCGGTGCGGTGCTGATATTGGGGTCTGTGCTGTACCTGAAGTTCAAGCCGCCCGCCGCGCTGGAGATTGCTTCCGCCGCCGCAAGGGTAGGCGATATCACCCAATTGCTGGGGACTACCGGCAAAGTGACCGGCGAAAACCACGGCAACTTTGACGTGCTGAGCGGCATGAAGGTCTTGGAGGTCAACGTTAAGGTTGGCGAGCGGGTGACTGCGGGTCAGGTCTTGGCGGCGTTCGACGAATCCACGCTGAACAGCCAAGTTGCCGAAAAACAGGCGGCTTACAACGTTGCGCTATCCACATACGAGAACTCAAAAGCTGCGGCGGCGACTGCAAAATCACAGCTGGCTGCCGCCAAAGAGCGCCTTGCGGAAATCGACAAGGAAATTGCCGCGGCACAAAGCGCAAGCGACACATCAAGCAAAGCCGCCACGCTGCCGGAAACCCTGCTGAGCTCCATAACCGGCTTGCTGCGCGGCGACATAAGCCAGGTTGCGCAGGGCTTACAGAGCGTCACAAGTCTGCTGGGCGGCGGCTCGGCGCTGGGCTTTGATATGTCCGCGCTCACGGGCTCGTCCACGCTGGAGATGGAGAAAATGCAGCTGCAACTGCAGCAAACCGTGCTTGAGGCACAGGCCGGCAATACCCTTGGCAGCGTTTATCAGTCCCTGGCGGACACGGCAAAAACCGCGCTGGACGAAACCAAAGCCGTAACCGATTTGGCGCGCGGCGGCTGGGTCGCGGAGAAAGACGGCATTGTGCGCGAAATCAACGTCGTTCCCGGCGAAGTATTTGTGAATGAGCAAAACTCTGCGGCTTCCGCGCCGGATATCAGCTCCATCCTTGCGCTGGTGCAGGGCGGCGGCACTGCCGGGCTTGGCGATTTGCTGGCCTCCATGCTTGGCGGCACGGGCAAAACCTACGGCATGAGCCTTGAATATTACCCATTCACTGCGGCGGTTGTGTTCAATAAATACGATGTGCTAAAGGTAAAGGTCGGGCAAAAGGCGACTATCACCACTCCGTCCGGCGGACTGCTTGAGGGTGAGCTCACCTTCATCAGCCCCGTTGCGGACAGCGCCTCCGGCAGCGTGGATATCAGCGCCATTATCGGAACGGGCAGCTCCGAAGCCGGCGTTGCGGCAAAAATCTCCATACCCGAGCCGGACTCAAGCGTTATTATCGGGCTGGATGTGGGCATCTCGCTGGAGGTCAACTCCACGCAGGACGCGGTTCTGATTCCCATAGAAGCTGTCATGCGCGACGAAAACGGACACTACGTCTGGAAATATAACGCCGATACCAAGACCGCCGAACAGGTTCCCGTGGAATTGGGTTTGCTGGACAAAAGCAGTCATCAGGTGCTCTCCGGGCTCTCTGAAGGCGACGTAATACTCACGCAGGTGCCGCCCGAATTGACGGCAGACCGCAAGGTTAAACTAAAATAACTCGCGGGCGATATTGTCATTAACAGTGAGCGGTATTGTCGTTAGCAGCGGGGAAACAATGTTCTCCCCTACAAATCCGGCGGAGGAGCAGTGATGAATTTTCGCGAAAACATCCGCATTGCGGTTTTCAGCATTAAATCCAACCTCATGCGCTCCCTGCTGACTATGCTGGGCATTATTATCGGCGTGGCGGCGGTTATTGCAATAATCACGCTGGGCAACGGCGGGCGCGATTACATTGTGGGAATGATACGCGACATGGGGCAGAGCGTTGTGAGCCTTTCCACAACAAAATACGCAACCGCGCAGGACTACATAACCTTGCAGGATATTGACGCGCTCAAGCAGCTGGACGGCGTGCGGTATGTATCCCCATTGGTGATGGACATGGCCAAAACCACCACGGATTACACAACCAGCTACGCCATGATTCTTGCCGGCACGCCGGATTTGCAGCAGGCGGGCGGCGCAACGATGATTCACGGGCGCTTCTTCAGCGAGGAAGAATTCAACGCCGCAAGCCCCGTCGCCGTTATCGACACCGCATCGGCAAAGGTGTTTTTCGGATACGAAAACCCCGTGGGCGAATACCTGACAATAAACAAATCCGGGATAACCGCGCAACTGCAAATCATCGGCGTCGCCAACATGCAGATGATGGGCAGCGATGATATGCGCGCCAATCAGGAAGCAATGAGCAGCATGATGGGCGGCGGGATAATAGGCAGCTCCATAGGAATGTGCGTGCCGTGCACCTTCCTTGACCGCGTTACCGGCAACACCTTCGGCTACCAAATGGTTTACATCACCGCGGCGGACGAGTCCCTTCTGGACACCATCGGTCCCCTGGCGGAAAATACGCTTTACGCCCGCCACGGCAACAGCGGCGGTGAAAACCAAATCTATCACAGCCTGAACATGGCGACAATGATTGACCTGTTGGCAAGCGTAATCAATATTTTCACAACGTTTATTGCGGCGGTGAGTGCAATCAGCCTTTTGGTGGGCGGCATTGGCGTGATGAACATTATGCTCGTTTCCGTCACGGAGCGCACGCGCGAGATTGGCATACGCAAGGCGCTGGGCGCAAAGACCCGCACAATTCTCATCCAATTTTTAACAGAAAGCATTATACTCTGCGTCATTGGCGGGCTGATTGGGCTGGGGCTGGGCGTTGGCGGCGCCTTTGCCGTGGCAATGTATCTTGACGTGCCAATTGAACTGCAGGGCAGCACCGTGGCAATTGCGATCGGCTTTTCCAGCGCAATCGGTATGTTCTTCGGGATTTATCCCGCCCGCCGCGCGGCAATGATGCACCCGATCGATGCGCTGCGCAGAGAATGAAATACAATTAACAAGAACAATTAACAGGGCATCTGATGGTTACACTATGAGATGTTAGTTGTTGTTTGTTAATTGGAGCGCCGGCGATGAAAGTATCGGTTATAATGCCCGTGTATAATGCTGAGCGTTATCTGTGTGAGAGCCTGCGGAGCGCTTTTTCGCAGTCGCTGACGGACATTGAAGTTATTGCAATAGACGACGGTTCGCCGGACACTTGCCCGCAGATTTTGCGCGAGTATGCCCAAGCAGAGCCGCGCCTTCGCATCTTCACTCAGGAAAACCTCGGTGTTTTTGCCGCGCGCAACAGGGGCTTTCGTGCGGCGCGGGGCGAGTTCATCGCCTTCCTGGACCCGGACGACTGCTACCCGGACGGCGGCGTGCTTGCGGATTTATACACGGCGGCAAAGGCAAACTCAGTCAAAATCTGCGGCGGCTCATGGAGCAAATTGGCGGGCGGGACGCTAATCACACAGTTTGCGGGGGCTGACGCCAAGTTCTCGTTTCCGCGCGACGGAATGATAGCCTACCGCAACTATCAATTTGATTTCGGCTATCAGCGCTTCATATTCCGGCGGGATTTTTTGCTGGAGCACGGCTTATTTTTTCCGCCGTACCGGCGCTATCAGGACCCGCCTTTTTTCGTCCGCGCAATGCTTGCCGCCGGGGAATTCTACGCTCTGCGCCGCGTGAGCTACCAATACCGCTGGGGACACCAAAACGTAAACTGGGACAAAGCGCGCACGCTGGCACTGCTGGACGGGTTGACGGAAGTGCTGGGCATGGCGAACGAAAACAGGCTGGCTGAGCTGCACCGCCTGACAATCTGCCGGGCCTTGAGGGACCTTCCGCGCACACTCGCCGCAAATCTCAGCGCACAAAACCCGAAGATCTTGGAGCGCCTGTTGCGGCTGGAGCGCATGATTCGCCCCGAATACTACCCAAATGGCGACGCGCCGTCAATCGCGCCGCTGATATTGGGCGTGTTGCGCTTGCGGGAGAAGGAAATCGCGCGGCTTGGCGGGATACGCAGCAGCATGATTTACCGCGCGGAGGAAGTAGGCAAGCGGGCGACTAAACGGGCGGCAGAGCTTTTGCGGCGCTCACTGCCGCACGGCGTCAAGGCGCGGCTGCTGAAAATCATCACGCGCGGCTTGCACGAATAATGAATGTAGCAGGACAATAAAAAACTACTCCCGGTCCTTCCTCCCAGTTTTGTGATAATATATACATTGCGGTTAACAGTACTGTTGACAGTGCATGTTACCGCACTGTATATATTATATTATCCATGCCGTATTCAGCTGCCGAGAACGCAACTTTTCCGTTCTCACGGAGTAAAGCGCATTCTTCCTGCAGGCAGAACCTGCCCCGAGGGCGTTGCCTTTTGAAAATCGTCACGCGCGGCTTGGACGAATAATGAATGTAGCAGGACAATAAAAAACTACTCCCGGTCCTTCCTCCCGGTTTTGTGATAATATATACATTGCGGTTAACAGTACTGTTAACAGTGCATGTTACCGCACTGTATATATTATATTATCCATGCTATATTTTGACACAACACAGCTTTTCTGCTATAATTTATCCTTAATATTTAGGTATCGGGGAGCGATTAGTTTGAAACCCATGCAAGTTAAGGCGCGGGATAAAAGCCGCAAGGTTTCGTCGGATTTTGCTGCACGATCTCTCTCGGGCACGGCTCGGCCAACATTGGCAGCAATTGGCTTGGGGGGCCGCGGGCGGATGTACTTGGGCGAACTGCGTCGATTTGGCGATGTGCGCGTCACGGCGCTTTGCGACAGCAACAAACTCAACCTGGAATACAGCGCAAAAAGCGCAAAGCCTGAGCGTATTTTCGGCAGCGAAGAGGAGTTTTTTGCGGCGGGGCGGCTGGCGGATTGGCTGATTGTTGCGTCGTCGGATTTGGTGCATTATCGTCACACAAAGCGCGCGCTGGAGCTTGGATACAACATTTTGGTGGAAAAACCCGTCACGCCAAACCCGGCGGAGCTGGACGAGCTTTGTGCACTGGCAGATGCCAATAACTGCACCGTTTTGGTCTGCCACGTGCTGCGGTATACGCCGTATTTCCGCACGATCAAGGAGATTATTGCAAGCGGCGAAATTGGCGATGTGGTCAACATTGTGCACGAGGAAAACGTGGGCTACTGGCATTTTGCGCATTCATTTGTGCGCGGAAACTGGGGCAACACGTCGTTTTCCGCGCCGTTTTTGCTGGCAAAATGCTGCCACGATTTTGATCTGCTGCACTGGTTCATCCAAAAGCCGTGTGAGTCCGTCAGCGCATACGGCAATCTCTACCATTTTGGCGAGAGCAACAAACCGCACAGCGCTACGCAATATTGCCTGGACGGCTGCCCGCATCTGCATAGCTGCCCATACAGCGTAGAAAAGCTGTATCTGAGCAAAAAAGTTCCCGGCGGCTGGACGGCGACACCTGCGTCTGAGCTCCCGTACAACCACG
>JAITOD010000035.1 GCA_031290105.1 Oscillospiraceae bacterium | reverse complement strand
CGAAACCGACGTCGTCCTGCACAAAATCCTGGTGCCGCCGGGGATTTCCGGCATGGTGAAGACTATTGCCGCCCCGGGTTCATACACCGTCACGGACGCAATCGCCGCGCTGGAGGATTCATTTGGCGGAACGCAAACGCTCACACTGATGCAGCGCTGGCCTGTGCGCAAGGGTCGTCCATACGCCAAAAAACTGCCGCCCAACATGCCGCTTGTCACAGGGCAGCGCGTGGTGGATACCCTCTTTCCGCTGGCAAAAGGGGGCGTGGCGGCAATCCCGGGTCCGTTCGGCAGCGGCAAAACAGTCACGCAGCACCAGCTGGCAAAGTGGGCGCAGACGGATATAGTGGTCTACATTGGCTGCGGCGAGCGCGGCAACGAAATGACGGACGTTCTCAACGAGTTCCCGGAGCTGATTGACCCCAACACGGGCAAATCGCTAATGGAGCGCACGGTGCTGATCGCCAACACGTCCGAGATGCCTGTGGCGGCGCGTGAAGCTTCAATCTACACGGGAATCACCATTGCAGAATATTTCCGTGACATGGGGTATTCCGTGGCGCTTATGGCGGACTCCACGTCCCGCTGGGCGGAGGCTCTGCGTGAGATGTCCGGGCGGCTGGAGGAAATGCCCGGCGAGGAGGGCTACCCCGCATATTTAGGCAGCCGTCTGGCGCAGTTTTATGAGCGGGCGGGCAAGGTTATCACTCAAGGCAGCGAGGGGCGCGAGGGAGCGCTTTCGGTGATTGGAGCGGTCTCGCCGCCGGGCGGTGATATATCGGAGCCGGTGTCCCAGGCGACGCTGCGGATTGTTAAGGTCTTTTGGGGGCTGGACGCGCAGTTGGCTTATAAGCGCCATTTCCCCGCAATAAACTGGCTGACCAGCTATTCGCTGTATGCCGATACCCTTGGCGGCTGGTTCAACGATAACGTTGCGCCGGACTGGACGGAACTGCGCGGGCAGCTGATGGGCTTACTCTCGGATGAAGCGGCGCTGGACGAGATCGTCCGCCTGGTTGGCATGGACGCGCTCAGTCCGCCGGATAGGCTGAAGATGGAAGCGGCGCGCTCAATCCGTGAGGACTTTCTGCACCAGCTGGCGTTCCACGAGGTGGATACCTACACATCGCTGAACAAGCAATACTGGATGATCAAACTGGTGACGGCGTTCTATGAGCTATCGCTGGACGCGCTGAACCAAGGCGCCGATATTGAGGCTATTGCCGTCATGCCTGTGCGCGAAGCCATCGGACGCTTTAAATACGTGCGCGAGGAAGCCGTGGGCGCGGAATACGAAACGGTGCTGCGCCAGCTGAGCAACGAGCTTGGCGGGCTGATTCAGGACGCAAAGGACGGAGAGGATTAATTATGCCTAAAGAATACAGAACAATACAGGAAGTTTCCGGACCGCTTATGCTTGTGCGTGAGGTATCCGGAGTTGCGTTCAATGAATTGGGCGAAATTGAGCTTGAGAGCGGAGAAAAACGCCGCTGCCGTGTGTTGGAGCTTGACGGCAGCAACGCGCTGGTGCAGTTGTTCGAGTCCTCTGCCGGAATTAATCTGGCGGGGAGCAAGGTGCGCTTTTTGGGGCGGCAGATGGAGCTTGGCGTCTCTGCCGATATGCTCGGGCGCGTGTTTGACGGGCTTGGGCGCGTGATTGACGGCGGCCCGGAGCTGATACCCGAAAAGCGCCTTGACGTGAACGGCACCCCCATGAATCCTGCCGCACGCAACTTTCCGCAGGAGTTCATCCAAACCGGCATTTCCGCAATCGACGGGCTGAACACCCTTGTTCGCGGACAAAAACTGCCCATATTCTCCGCGTCCGGTCTGCCACATGCACAACTGGCGGCACAAATTGCACGGCAGGCAAAAGTGCGCGGCACGGACGAAAACTTTGCGGTGGTTTTTGCCGCCATGGGCATCACCTTTGAGGAAGCGGACTATTTTGTTGAGAGCTTCCGCGAGAGCGGCGCACTTGACCGCGCGGTGGTTTTCCTCAACCTTGCGGGCGACCCGGCAATTGAGCGCATTGCCACACCCAAAATGGCGCTGACCGCCGCCGAATACCTTGCATTTGAGCGCGATATGCACGTGCTTGTTATTTTGACGGACATCACCAACTACGCCGATGCGCTGCGTGAAGTTTCCGCCGCACGCAAAGAGGTGCCCGGGCGGCGCGGATATCCGGGCTATTTATATACGGACTTCGCCTCAATATATGAGCGTGCCGGGCGGCAAATCGGCAAAAAAGGCAGCATAACCATGATCCCCATTCTCTCCATGCCGGAGGACGACAAAACTCACCCGATCCCCGACCTGACCGGCTACATCACCGAGGGGCAGATCATCCTGGACCGCGCACTCTCCCGCCGGGGAATCGCTCCGCCGATTGACGTGCTGCCCTCGCTCTCACGCCTAAAGGACAAGGGCATTGGCAAAGGCAAAACCCGTGAGGATCACTCCGGAACGATGAACCAGCTGTTTTCGGCATATGCCCGCGGCAAGGACGCCAAGGAGCTGATGGTCATTTTGGGCGAGGCGGCGCTGACCCCGATGGATAAACTCTACGCCAAATTTGCCGACGCGTTCGAGCAGGAATACGTCAATCAGGGCAACACAAGCAACCGCAGCATTGAGGAAACGCTGGATTTGGGCTGGAAGCTCCTGCGCATTTTGCCACGCAGCGAACTCAAGCGCATCAGTGACGAACTATTAGACAAATACTACGCAAGCAATTAACAATAATAGCCTGCTGAGTTAATGCTGAGAGGGAGAAAAATGGCCGTAATCAACGTCAACCCAACGCGCATGGAGCTGACCAACCTGAAGCGCAAGCTGACGACCGCCCGCCGCGGTCACCACCTGCTTAAAGACAAGCGGGACGAGTTGATGCGCATTTTTCTTTCACTAGTGCGGGAAAACAAGGCGCTGCGCGCTAAGGTTGAGGCTGCCATGCACCGGGTCAACCGCCACATGGCGCTGGCACGCTCCGAGATGAGCGACAAGGAGCTGGACGTTGCGCTGATGCTCAATATGCAGGAAATGCACCTTGAGGTAGCCGAAAAAAACGTGATGAGCGTGCGGATTCCCGTGTTTTCGCCAACGCTCAAGACCGCTGATGATAACGATATCTATTCCTATGGCTTAGCCTTTACCGCGGCGGATTTGGACACGGCTATCGCGGATATGGCGGGGCTGATGCCGGATCTGCTGCGCCTTGCCGAGGTGGAGAAATCCTGCCAGCTGATGGCGGCGGAGATAGAGAAAACGCGCCGCCGCGTCAATGCGCTGGAGCACGTGATGATTCCGGGATACGAGGAAACCATACGCTACATCGCAATGAAGCTGGACGAAAACGAGCGCAGCACCACCACCCGGCTGATGAAGGTCAAGGACATGATGCTCAAGGAAGTGCACCATTATGACTAGCGCGGAAGTGCTTTGGTGCGGCAGATATTAAAACGTTGTGATACATTTCCACGCAATTTGCCGGAAAACTTTCCTATTTTTCCAATATGGAAATACGGGGGGAATTTTGTGTTATTATATCCTTGTTAAAAATCAATGCGACACGGGCGCGTTTTTTAATAAATGGACTTGTGGAACAGCGCATAACGCAATGGTTTAGTCTCACAAGGTGTACTTTTTTGAGAAAAATAGGAGGGAGCAAACTTAGCTATGGCAGGTTGGATTGATATAATCGCACAATCAGCAAGCATTTCAAAGATGAAAAAGACGGGAGAGGGCAGAGACCGCCCCCGAAAATGGATGAAGTCTCCTGTGGTATTTAGGTTTTCTCAGCCAATCAGTCTTGATTTGGTTTTATCTGCGTTGCAGGAGTATTGCGAGCAAAATAAGCACAAAACTTCTCAACTTAAAATGCAAGTTGACCCTCAACAGACAGGAATGCGATTCCAAAATGTAGCTTGGAGCGGTATCGTTCAATGGGAATGTGCCATGGTCTTTAATAATGATACTCATACTGAATTGTTTTTTCAAGTTCTAAACTGGTTTGATAATGCAGGATGCAATATAGGCATTTACAAGCTGATTTCCTACATTGAGCGAACCTTTTTGAGCGTTTATCCTGATGCAATTGTTGTTGAGGACAACACACAAAAGCGTATGGCAGATTTATATTGAGGAAGGGCGAAAAATACGCCGGCTAGGCAAGGGCGGTGTGTCTGGAAAACAAGCGGGTGCGGAGAAATGCCGTGTTCGTTTGTTTTTTTGTTATAAAATATACCGTTAGGTTAACCGCTCCCTAAACCGTTAGGTTAACCTTTAGCTAGAGCTATAGCTAAAGGTCATATCCGCTTTCTGCAGCAAGACTCAAAAAAGCAGAAAGGGCAAAGCCCGCTCTCGCAAGCCATGCCCATTGTTTTCCGCGCGGTGCTTAGCCGAAATACCGCGCCAGCAGCCCCTCAAATGCCCGACCGTGGCGAGCTTCGTCACGAGCCATCTCGTGCACGGTGTCGTGGATTGCGTCCAGATCCAACTGCTTTGCGCGCTTTGCGATCTCAAACTTGCCCATGGTCGCGCCGTTTTCGGCGTCAATGCGCAGTTGGAGATTTTTCTTCGTGCTGTCCGTCACGACTTCGCCCAGCAACTCCGCAAACTTGGCGGCGTGCTCCGCTTCCTCATAGGCAGCTTTTTCCCAATAAAGCCCAATTTCCGGATAGCCCTCTCTGTGGGCGACCCGCGCCATCGCCAGGTACATCCCCACCTCGGTGCATTCGCCCGTGAAGTTCATGCGCAGACCCTCAAGTATCTCCTCCGGCGCACCCTGCGCAACGCCAACAACGTGCTCCGCCGCCCATACGCGCTCACCGCTTTGCTCCGTGAATTTCGCCTTAGGCGCGCCGCACTGCGGGCATTTATCCGGTGCCTCGGGACCCTCGTGGACATAGCCGCAAATGGCGCAAACGTACTTTTTCATGATGATTTCTCCTTTGTTGATTGTGATTTTTCTATCTTTAGGCAATCCTCGCAGACGCCAAAATAGCAAACATTACTGCTCTCCGCTTTGCCGGGCAGCGGGACGATCGGAGCCGACGCATCCGCCACATCAATCACCGCATTGCAGCACCGGCATACAAAGTGCGCGTGTGCTGAGGTATCGGCATCGAAGCGTTCCTTGCCCCCAACAACCCCCACGCTGATTATTTTTCCCGCCGATTGAAACACCGCAAGGTTGCTATAGACCGTGCCCAGGCTGAGCGAGGGATACTGCGGCTTGAGCTGCCAATAAATCCATTCTGCCGTGGGGTGGGATTTTGTGCTGCTGAGCAGTTCATAAATTGCCGTGCGCTTTTTGCTGTGCCGTTTTTGTTCCATTTCTTCACCGCTATCAATAATCATTATTGTTATTATATACTATCTATACGACTTTGTCAACCCCAAAAAATTGGAGGGAGTTTTTGGTTATCCTTTCGCAAATCCGAATAGAATTATCTACTTGTCCATATAGGTAATTATTATATATCCGATGACGTATATGGGTTTACAGAGGAAGATACCCATCAGTCAGAAAATTGTGCCTTGACCGCAAAAGCAACCCGAGAAGCAAGCAGCAGAACAGCCAAGTGCGCTTTTTTTCGGAACACCAATTGATTGGATAGCAGCGTCAAAAGATTTGGATTAAGCTGTGATTTTTCAGCGCATAAAATGTTTGTAATTTGTCCGTTCATGCTCAATTCCACATAAAATGTTTTGAATTCAATCCAATGTCAAGGTGTTTTTCAGCCCGCAAAAAGGCCCTCGAAAGGCTTTTGCTCAAATCCTTTGCGTTGAATTATTCGTCGCAAATCACAACATACGTCGCGCATATCAGACGCATAAGCAGCCGCTCGGTTTGTCAGCAATAATCACCAAACGCAATGAGCGAGACGGTGTTATTGAAGCTGTAAACTCCCTGATATTACTGTATTTTTTAATAAAATCGCCCGCGAAAAATGTAGAAAAAAAGCACAAGAAAAAATCGCAAAAGGGGACTTATTGCGAAAAGTGACGCTGCAAGCCGCGCCCCAATTCGCCTACGCCGCTCATTCTATCAGGTAAGGCGCCGTAAGTCAAGCGAATTTATAATTATTTTACGAATATAAATGTTTATTGTTTTGAAAGTTATTTCTTTGTTACTTCCTTGACAGCGTCTAAAGCGGTCATAAATGCCAGACGTATTTGCCGCCGAAAAATCGCTCGAGGCCCATTGAGCCATTAATTGTGCTTCCTCTCAAAAAAAATGAGTTTTCCGCCGTCATTTTGACGGTTTAAAAATTTGCTTGAGTTTTTCGCGAGTTCGCCGCCTTGCGCTTCATTTATCGTTAGTTTATCTTTTGTTTATTTTCTGTTATCATTCTGTTGTCATGCTGAAGTGACAAAAGAAATTTCATAAGGAGCTTTTATGTCCAGACTAGGCGAAAACATATACCGTCGTAAGGACGGACGTCACGAAGGAAGGTATGTGAAGGGCAGAATGCCGAACGGAAAGGTAAAATATGGCTACATTTATGGAAAAAGCCATGAGGAAACCGGTGAAAAGCTGAAGCTTGTGAAGCAGAAATGCGTCGGTGCGGCGCAGAACGGTAAAGCGTTCGGGGGCTTGCTGCGGGAATTCCTTCCGCTGTGGCTGGCGCGACTGGAGCAGCAGGTAAAGCCATCGACCCACGCGGTCTATCACCGCAATATCCGTGTGCATATTCTGCCCGCGTTGGGAGAGCTGCGTGCGGACAAAATCTCGTGTAAAAACGTGAGTGCCTTTGTGGAGCTTTTGCGTGAAAAAGGTCTGAGCGGACGGACGATTGGCGGTATTGTCCGGCTGCTGCAGTCGATTTTGAAGGATGCCGTGCCGGGCGAGGATTTCAGGGTGGAGCTGCCGAAAGCAAACAGGAATAAAGTTCCTGTTCTGACAAAAACCGAGCAAGCAAAGCTGGAGCGGACTGCTTTATATAGCGGCTCGGACAGCGCGGCGGTAATGCTGGCACTGTATACGGGGATGCGTCTGGGCGAGCTTTGCGCGCTGCGCTGGCGTGACGTTGATTTGGACGAGGGGATTATCCATGTGCGGCAAACCGTCCAGCGGATAGAAATAGAAAAAGCCGGCGGCGGGCATGGCGGACGAAAAACGGCTCTCGTTATCGGATCGCCGAAAACGCAGTCGTCGGAGCGTGCTGTACCGATTCCGAGCCTGCTGTTGCACTATCTGCGCGGGCTTATGGAAAACTCTGCAGGCGAATATGTCCTTGGTCGGCATGGGCAGGTATCTGACCCGCGCACTGTGCAGTACCGTTTTTGTATATTGCTGCAGAAATCAGGGATTAAGCGAATTAATTTTCATGCGCTTCGCCACACATATGCCACGCGCTGCCTTGAAAAACAAATTGACGTGACGACGCTCAGCCAGCTTTTGGGGCACACGTCGCCCAAAATGACGCTGGATGTCTATACCGATTCGCTCATGGAGCACAAGCAGCAGGCGGTGCAAGTGCTCAACACGCACTGTATGCTGAGAGCGGCGTAGTCCGAGCCGCCAAATGACTGTCCCGGCGGGCGGTCTTTTTGCTGTGCCGTAAAATCGAAAATACGCGTATATTCAGCTGCCGTGAGCGGCTTTTTTGCCGTTTGCGGTTCATGCAGTCCGTTTTACGCCTCGGACGGCTCGCCGCGCCGTCAAAATGCGCCGTCAATCCGCTGAAGAAAGCCCTGTGTGACAAGGTTTTTAGAATGCGAATCGCAATAAGTCCCCTTTTGCGAAAAAGGCGACATACCCACAAATTCAGGATAAGGGTTCGGACGGCACGAAGACCGAGAGGATTCCGCATATTTCCACATAGACCTTGCAAACGCGGCGGGAGGCAGAAATGACGCTTATGAACACAAGACCGAAGAGCTTGGAGGAGCTTTGCTTTGAACTGACGAACACAAGGCCTAAGACTCTGGAAGAAATTGACAGCGAATTCTGTTCGGATTGCGAACCGCGGGAGAAGCCCGCGCGGCCGGATTTGGGTGCAATGCTTGAGGATTTGAGCGCGCCGCAGCCCAACACCTCGGAAATAGCGGCGGCAAAGGGCGCAAAGGGTAAAAAAATGCTGCGATGCGCCGGCGACATTATTTTCTGGCTGGCGCTGGCGAGCGTGCTGCTTGCGGGACTAATCTACAGCGCCGGCGGCAACGGCTCACGCGGTGTGTTTAACTATTCTATTATGAACGTGCTGAGCGGCAGTATGCAAAGCGAAATCCCGCAGGGCTCAATGGTTTTGGTGAAGCGCGTTGAGCCGAACACACTGCAGGTGGGCGACGACATCACATTTTTGCACGATAAAGACGCCATTTGGACGCACCGCATCGCCGCAATTTATGAGGACTACGAGGACAGCGGGACACGGGGCTTTCAGACTCAGGGTGTGGAAAATCCCGAACCGGACGCAGAGATTGTTGCAGCGGAAAACATTTTGGGCAAGGTTGTTTATCACACGAGAGGTCTGGGCGGCACGATTGATTGGCTGGGCGGTCATTGGCTGATGATATTGCTGCTGCCGGGTGGGTTAATCGGCGCCGCGGTTATGATGAAAATCGTCTTTGCAAAGGAGCAGCCCGAAAATGAACAGCAAGTAAAAATGACGCGCAGGAAGCATGAAAAAGCATGAACGAGAAGCTGAAACCCGCACTGCTTGCGCTCAGCCTTACGCATGACTGAAAAGTACGTTAAAAGCAACCGTAAGCGCACACCCAAGTTAAAGAAAGGAGCAAGCGGCATGCAAGATACCGCAATTCGGAATCGACCGCCGTGAAGGGCCGCTTCCGAAACATAGCAGCCCGGCCGGCAAAAATCACTGCCGACCGGAAGAAAAACAAAGGAGAAAACACATGGCAACATTGACCAAACGCGGCTTGAAGAAAAAAGTCGCAGCCGTGGCAGCCGTCATCCTCGTGCTGGCGACGGCCTTGGGCTCCACCCTCGCTTGGCGGGATTTCTCACAGCACAAGACGAACGAAGCCTCAAACAAAGCTCCCAGGTACGAAACAGTGCTTGTGGAAAACTTTGATGAGAAGAAAGACTGGAAGACCTTCGACGGAGAAATCACCAAGGAGATTTCAGTCAAGAACACGGGCATTGCAAGCAAGGGCTTTGAGGAAACCTATGTTCGCATCCAACTCAAGGAGTACATGGACTTCACCCCGATGATTATTGAATACACAACAGACCGCTATATGATCAACACAGATGGTGCGTACATCTGCTTCAGCACCAAAGCGGCCGCCCAGGCAGCGTATCCCGGCGCGCCGTACAGCAAGGTGAACGGCGGATACAACGAGCTGACGGACGCAGTTTCCGGCGTGACCGGCTGGTTCATCCCCACGCAGGAGGACGACCACAACGGTCAGTATGGCAAACACATTGTAACCAAGTATGAGCTTGGCGCAAAGCAGTTCCTTGTCGGCACTTCCGCAATGGAAAACGCCCGCAATGACGCCAACAAGAGCATCAGCGGTATGCACGACATTAAGCCAAACGGCGAGTGTGCGTACCCAATCCACCTGTGGGATGGCACTGACCTCACACAGGACGTGACGGCGCAGCCCGGAGCGAATGATTACATCAAGTGGCTTTTGGGAACAGAGATAGTTATGCTGTCCGATTGGGACGGCAAGCCCGCCGCCAAGTGGATTATTGACGACACTGCGGGTAATGCCAACCCATGGATTTATTGGGGAGAGCTGCTTTTACCGGAGCAGAAAACCGCCAATTTTATGGAAGCTATTGAGCTGATTGAACAGCCCAACGGAGATTTCTATTACGCAATCCACACCGAAATGGAAACAGTGTCACTGGACGAGCTGTTCGGCAAAACGTCCGCATGGCCCGACGCTCCGGGAAGAATTACGGAT
Organism: Oscillospiraceae bacterium; assembly: GCA_031290105.1. Taxonomy (GTDB): domain Bacteria; phylum Bacillota; class Clostridia; order Oscillospirales; family Acutalibacteraceae; genus WRKY01. Next base: position 41,344 of record JAITOD010000035.1, on the reverse strand, counting down.
TCATGGAAAGATAATTCGCCGAAAACAACGGTAAGCAGCGTTGCTCTGGGATGGAACTCAACCGGTGCTGCGGTTGATTTCTCTTCTTATCCGCTTCAAATTGAGATTGGCGGCAGCAGCTTGACTATGTACTTTGAGCCTACAGTAACAGGTACGCGGCTGACATACGGCAGCTTGAACACAGAGAGAACCAAAGCCACAGGTCAGGCGGCCGTGACATATACCATCAGTACCGCCTTGCCTGCAGGCTTGAGCTTTGATTACAGCACAGGAATCCTGAGCGGTATGCCCGCGGCAGCTGTCAGCTTTGAGGTTATCGCCAAGTCAAAGGACGACCCGAGCAAATACACAAGCATAGGCATTGTGTTTTCTTTGAAAGATTGGCACAAAGACCTCAAACACGACGGCACAAACGCAACGATTGTGAACTCTGCCGATTACATCCTAACTACGGCCAAAACGGGCGACACGTCGGAGTGGATGGCGATTGCCCGCAAGACCGTGAGCGGCAATGATTACTACCTCATCATTCGCAGAACGTCACTGGGTATCGAGAAATATGATGCCGGCGGCAACGGCAACGATTACAACTACACATCGCTGAAAACAAAACTTGACACATGGTACGCTGCGTTTACCGGCAGCAACACCACCAGTCCGCTGGTGACGAAAGCCGCCGGACACGATGCGCTGACGAAACTCGGCACCAGCTACGCACACACACTTGACGGATTCAGCACGCCAAACGCAACCGTTCCGACGGCAGGCGCGGCGGGGACGATATTCCCGCTTTCTGTTGATGAAGCAGCAGAGTATTGCAGCTGGGGCTTTTGGAATGGAAACTTAAGCCAGTATGAATACAACGCGGCAGGCAACCAAATCGGCGGCGCTGATTTGCAGGCATTTACCAACTGGAAAAACCTGACGGACGGAACGACTGCCCCATCGTGGCTTCGTTCGCCCCGCTATATACCATCGAATAACAACGGAACAGTACTCTCCTTCGATGCGTCTATCGGTTACACCTACGCCACCTCTACTTTAGTTTTGGCACGCCCCGCAATGTGGGTCAGCGACGCTGCCTTTAACTAACACCGCACACCCGCCATTCCCCAACGCAAAACGCCCCGCAGGGCAAAACCTGCGGGGCGCGGGGGACTAAGCCGCTCTCTTTGCTCAGCTTCTCAGTACTTATTCTGCTGCATTATACGCGGCCTGTCAATACAATGCAATAATTCACCCCCAAAAGGAGAAATAAAATCATGCCGATAACGCGCCGTCTGCCTCATCTGCCCGCCATATACAAAGCGCTGAGCCTGTTATTGGCGCTTGCGTTTGCGCTGTCCGCCGGCATGACGGGAACCCTTGCGTGGCGGGATTTTTCGCAGCACAAAACCAACGCTGTCATGGGCAAATATGCGCCGCTGTCGGAGCGCGGAAACGCACGGCTCACAATCAGCAAAACCGTGCTGAACGACGACGGCAGCGAGCTCTCCGCCGAGCAGTTTGAGCAGGAATTCACGTTCACCGTCACATTCCCCGACCTTGTGCGTGACGCGGTAGATATCACCATCGGCGGCGAAAAACGCACGTTGCCGCTCGTCGATTCACGGGTTACAATCGAGCTGAAGCACGCTCAGCGCGCAGTGCTTTCCGGTCTGCCCGCCGGCACGTATTATATCATCAACGAGACCCCGGCGGCTAACTACACTGCAGTCAGCAATAATCACAGCGGCAATCTTCCGAGTGACGGAATAATCGCCGCGTTTGTAAACATATATCACAATATTGAGCCCGAAAGCGGGCAACTTATTGTCACAAAAAGCGTTGAGGGCGATGACGCGGACACTGACAAGGAATTTTACTTTACAGCCATCATCGGCGGCGTGAGCGAGGAGTTTACGCTCAAGCACGGCGAGCAAAAAGTGTTCGCAGAGTTGCCCAAGGGCACCGAATACCGCATCGTTGAGGGCGAAAGCGGCTACACTGCAACCGTTGGGCGATACACGGGTGAAATCCCCGCCGCCAACGCTGTTATCACGCTGCCGTTCGTCAATGTGCTTGATATCGGCGATGGGTCGGGTTCGCTGACCGTAAGCAAAACCGCCGTTGGTGAGGACGTTGACCCGGAGACAGAGTTCGAGTTCACAGTGACTTTTACAGGCGGCGACATGCCTGAATATCCGCAGGTTTTCCTGCTCAAACCGGGCGAAAATCTTACTTTTGACGGCTTGCCCAAAGGCACAAGTTACACCGTTTCCGAGGTTCCCGCCGAGGGTTACTCCGCCGCGATTTACACCGTCAACGGCACAATCGTCGGGGAGCATGAAGCAAATGTGACGTTTATCAACTACAAAAATATCATCCGCGAGCCCGAAGAAACCGAGCTAATCATCACCAAAATTGTGGAGGGTACGCCGCCAGTGCGCGACCTTGACAAGTTCTTTCACTTTACAGTTCTCATCAACGGCGAGCCAATGGAGCTGACCCTGCGAGCCGGTCAGACCTGCGAGCCGATTCCGCTGCCGGTTGGTGCGGTTTATGAGGTGCTGGAGGACGGCTACAGCGGCGATGGCTATCTTCAGACCGCCATTTCCAATGGGCAGGGCACCGCCACAGCTGCGCCTATAATCGTCACAAAAACCAACACTTATGTGGGCGAGCCAACAGAGCCGACCACCCCAACAAAACCAACTTCTCCCACAAAACCTACTTCTCCCACAGCGCCTACCGGCCCGACAGAACCGACCTTACCCACAGAACCTACTTCTCCGACAGAACCGACCTCACCGACGAACGGCGGCATCGAAACAGTCGTCATAAGCGGCAAAAAGACCTGGCTGCACGGCAGCAATCCGGAAGCTGAACACCCCGGCAAAATCACGGTTTACGTGATAAACGGGCGGTATGTTGCGGCGAAAAAATCAGTCACCGCTGACGATGGCTGGAGGTGGTCATTCGAGCTGCCAAAATATGACAATGACGGCAGAGAAATCACGTATGCCGTGGACGAAGCGGACGTAGCATGTTACGCCAAGAGAGTGGACGGCTACAACATAATCAACACATACAACCCCGATGAACCGCCGCCAAGCCCCGGCAAACCGGGTGCTGCGCCCAACACGGGCGATGAAAACAACGTGTGGTTGTGGGCAAGTTTGATGGTCGTCAGCGGCGCCGCGTTGCAAATCATCATGTTTGCGGACCGAAGAAAGCGGCGAAAAGGGGGTGAACACGGCAATGTTTGATGCGGAAATACAGTGCGGAAAATGCGGCGGCAAGCGCTGTGTCAAGGCCGGGTTTGTGAAGGGTGCGCAGCGCTACAAGTGCAAGAATTGCGGGCGGCAATTCACGCAGCTGACCGACAGGAACGCCGCCAAACGTGCCTTCGCGCTCTACCTTTACGCGGCCGGGCTTTCGATGAACGCAATCGCGCACATGCTGGACGTTGCGCCGTCAACCGTGCTGCGCTGGGTGCGCAATTTTGCGCTGCGTGTTTATGATAAACCGTTGCCTGGCGCGGATTATTCGGGCGCGGATTTAGAGGAAATAGGGCAGATTTTGGGCTCGCGGAAGCTTAATTTGGGCGAAGGCAGACGCATTGCCGCGCTGCCGATTGATGAATCGGCGGTGTGATGTTTATGCACGAAAATATCCTGCGCGAATATGGAAATTACTTGCTGAAAGATAAACGTTTGCCGCAAAAAACGGTAAAAAAGCAGCTTGACAGGTTGCGCGAGGTCCTGACCCTGTTGAACGAAAAGCCCTTGACAGCGTTTCTGCGCGTGAGCTTGAGGCGATTTTCCGCTGTCTGCGGCGTGAGCATTATCCGGGCATTGTGTCCGCCGCCCGCGCCGTAAACCGATTCTTCCGATTTTTGGCGGAGTGCGGCATTTGCGCAGATAATCCTGCCCAAAATTTGGAAGAGACTAACTCTGCCCGGCGCAGTCTATAACGCCTCAGCTTACTATAAGCCGCGTACGCAAAATCGCCGCATCATGCGCCCATAACCAGCGCAACCCAACCGTCATTTTCACTGCGTTCCATTACCCGCAAGCCATGTGCTTCGTATGCGGCGGTCACATCCGCTTCACTGTGCTCAATAATTCCGCTGAGGATTAGCCGCCCGTCTTCACGCAGACGGGTACATATATCCGCCGCAAGCGGTATCAATACATCTGCCACAATGTTTGCCAGCACTGTGTCATATTGTGCGGCGGGCTGCTCGGCAAGAACGCCCTGCGCGGCGGTATAAACAGGCGGCGCAAACCCATCCAACGCGGCGTTTTCCGTTGCAGCACGGACTGCTACGGGGTCAATATCCACACCAAAAACCCTCCCCGCCCCTAACAGCAGCGCGGCAATACCCAATATCCCGCTGCCGCAGCCAACGTCAAGTACCTCGCCCGCCGGCGTGGTGTTTTTCTCCAGCAACTCCAGACAAAGGCGCGTAGTTGCGTGGCTGCCCGTGCCGAAAGCCAGCCCGGGGTCAATATAAAGCGGCACGCGCCCGTCCGCCGGCACGGTTTCCGCCCTCAGCCATTCGGGGATAATCAGCAGCAGTTCGCCAACCGGCGTTGGGCGAAAGTATTGCTTCCAGTTGTTCTCCCAGTCCTCGGCGCGGCAATCGGCAAGGGCGATTGTGTGGGCAATACCCGCCGCATCCAGCCGCACGCGCAAAAACGCAACAGCTTCCGCCGGGCTTTCCTCTGCCGGGATAAACAAGTGAATTGCCCCGCGGCTGCGGTCTTTTGCCAGCAAATCCGCGTCAATCAAGTCCGTGTGGGCAATCGCGGCAATTTCCTCCTCCAACTGCGCGTAGTCCTCCACATAGAATCCGTAGGGCACAGCCATGTGCGCAATCGCCGCCGCTGTTTCAATATCCGCTGCGGCAAGGTCGATTGTCAGCCGTGTGTAGTTGCTGTTCACTATTCAGAACCCTCCAAAATATGGGGACGAAACTCGCCGGTGCCGCCGTGATTGAATATTTTTCGGTCGTGCAGAGACCATTTCCGCTGGCTGAATTCGCCCGGCATGGCGGATTTTTGCGCTTCGTGGAACTCGAACACCGTCGCGTCCAGCAAGTCGCACTGCGAAAGGACCTCCGCCTCCAAAAACAGCGGACGGCTTGCCGCGCCAAACTCCGGCTGCCCGTGGTGGGATATGAGCATATGCGCCAAGAGCATACGCGTTTTCGGCGGCACACCAAGGCGCTCACCCTCTCGCTCAACGAGCATTGCGCCCTTGACCAAATGCCCAATCAGCGTGCCTTCCGCGGTGTAGCCGGACGCAAGCCCGGTATCGGCAATGGCGTATTCTTCCAGCTTGCAGATATCGTGCAGCATTGCGCCGCACAGAAGCAAATCGCGGCACAGAAAAGGATAGAGCTCCACCGCGCCTTGGCAGAGCCTCACCACGCTGAGTGTGTGCCAGAGCAAACCGGAGCGCACCGCATGGTGCAAACGGAAAGCCGCCGGGAACACCAGAAGCTGCTCTTTGCGCTGTGCATAAAGCTCCAGCACAAGCGATTTCAGCCCCGCATCCTCAAAGCCTTCGGCGATTGAGATAAGCGCACCGTACATTGCCTCCGGTTCGTCCGTTGCAACGGCGATAAATTGCGTAAAGTCAATGCCGTCGTCCTGCCCGGCAAGACGAATCCGCTCTATGCGGAACTGCGGCTGGTCGCGGTATGTCTCCTGCGTGCCGCGCACCTTGACGATTTGGTTCGTGCTGTATTCGCCGTGCAGCTCCGGGTTATAGGACCAGAGCTTGGCAGGCAGCTCGCTGTCAATATCGGCAAGGATTATATCAAGGTAATCCGCGCCGTTCTTCCCTGTTTTGCGCGTGACTGATTTCAGCAGGGCAAATCCCTCCTGTGCGCCTGTGCGCGGGTCGATAACATCAAAATTCACGTTCTTTTTCCCCTGACTTCCCTTGTTGTTATGAGCGGCAAGCTGCAAATCAGCTCGCCGTTTGAGTAGTAACGAACCTCGCCCGCAATACGTCCCTTGGCTATCGGCGCATATTCAAACGGGCGCAGCAGCGGCACGCACTCCGCCGTGACGTTATTTGGCAAAATCGGTGTTTGCGGGCACTCCAGCGTCACTGTTTCGGAATCTCCGCCAACTACCGCTAGCGTGTAGTCTTCGCTTTTCCCCGCGCGGTTTTCCATCTGCGCAAAGCCGTAGTCCAGCAGCTTTTTGTGGTCCGCCCAGTCGTTCGGTGCGCTGAGTGTTACGCACACCAGCGTGACGCCCTTCCGCCGCGCCGCCGTGACCAAGCAGCGTCCCGCTTTTTTTGTGTATCCGGTTTTCAGCCCCGCGCAACCCGGGTATTCGCGCAGCAAGCGGTTGTGGTTGCTGAGGTATATTGTTCTCTCACCTGCGGAAACTTTCGCGCTCTTGGTTGCACAAATGCTTGCCAGGGCTTGATTTTCCGCAGCCGCGCGCCCCAGCAGCGCCATGTCGTATGCGGTGGCTTCGTGCCCGTCAGCGTCAAGCCCCGACGGCGTTACAAAATGAGTGTCGTCCATGCCAAGCTGCCGTGCGCGGACGTTCATTTTGTTGGCAAAGGTGCCCGGCGAGCCGCTCAGCATTACGGCGATTGCGTTAGCCGCGTCGTTTCCGCTGGCAAGCATTGCCCCTGTCACCAATGCCTGAAGCGTGACGGTTTCGCCCTCCTTAAGTCCCATGCAGGTGCCCTCAGTTTTGCTGAGCTCATCCGTCACGCGGATTGTGCGGTCGGGCGTGTTTGCCTCACAAGCAATCAGAGCCGTCATCAGCTTGGTGGTGCTTGCCATGGGGCGCGGTGTGCGCGCGTCTTTTTCAAACAGAACTTCACCCGTGTCGGCTGCCATCAATACCGCCGACTTTGCTGAAAGCGCCCCCGGAGCTTGCGCTGTGCCATCCGCGCTGCCGGCTGCCCCCGCCAATGCCGCGGACGAAAGTAACAAAAGCAACACCGCCGCCAACGGCAAACACAATGAATGCAGTTTTTTACTGCGCACGCATACCTCCAGGAATAACTCACATAAAGAAAGCTATGCGCGGCAAAGATGGGATAGAATTAATCCAGCTCGGTGAACGTTTCGTCCTTTTTGGTGAATTTTTCCACAACGCTTGTGAGCTTGTCCACAATCTCGGGGATCTGCCCCACAAGGCGCTCAACGCCGCCCTCCTGCGTGGCAATGTGGCGAACGGTAATCTCCCCCGCGCGAATCACCAAAAAGCACACCGGCGTAATGCTGATGCCCGCGCCCGCGCCGCCGCCGAACAGCTCCTGACCGGTTTTTGCCGGAAAATCGGAGCCCCCCGAACCGAAGCCGTATGTCACCTTGCTGACGGGGATGATTGTGTTGTCCTCGGCAATAATCGGCTCACCGATGATGGTGCTGACGTCCACCAGATTGCGGATTTTGCTGATTGTGCTCTCCAGTACGCCGGAAACTTTTTGCTCTGCCATGATTTTCCTCCTTAATAGTGTGCTTATTTTTCTTTCTTTTTGCTAAGCCCCTGAATGAACGGAATATCCAGAATTCCCGATTTGGCAATGATCCCCAACGCCTTGGCTGTGTGCCGTCCGTTGAGCAGCTCAACAATGCCCGCGCGCAGCTCTTCGCCATGCGCCGCGCCGCGCTGCGCCCAGTGGAACGGCGCCTCCAGCGCAGCTGAAACATAGAACTCCGGGTTGCTGAATATTGCGTCCTTGCCCGGCTTGTTTTTGCTGAGCACAGCCCTTGCCATGGCGGCGATCCTGCGCCCTTGACTGGTTTTAACAGCGGCGATTTCCAAGGTGTCATGAACCGTAACGATCTCGCCGGGCAGCGGGTCAGCCTTGGGGATAGGCGTGCCCAGCAGACGCTCAAACTCTGCATCCGGCACCGCTTGCACCTGCCCTGAGTGGTAGCTTGGGTATTGCTCCTTCGCATACGCAATGACCGTTGACGAGTTTTCCACTTTGGTTTTACACTCCAGACGGATATCCCGCGACGACGCACCGATGCGGATTGTGTATTCTCCGCTCTCGCTGTCCCAGTCGCTCAGCGCCGGATTCCAGAACTGAAACGCGCGTTTATCCAGTAACGCAGAACTTGAGCACGATTCGCCGGGGTTCAGTTGGATTTTTTGGAATCCCTTCAGCTCCTGCGGCGCGTGGAACGCCTTCTCCTGCGGGAACCCGATGTAGACCTGCACCACCTCCGCACCGGCAACCGTGCCCGTGTTCAGCACCTTGAAATAAACGCGCAGATTCTCGCCCTCCCACGCCGTGGCGATCTCCGAATACTCAAACGTGGTGTAGCTCAGCCCGTGCCCGAACGGAAACAGCACGTCCTTTTGCGCCTTGTCGTACCAGCGATAGCCAATATAGATTCCCTCGCGGTGCTGGACCGTCAGCAGATTGCCCGGGTAGTTGCCGTAGCAGGGCGTGTCCTCCAAATGCAGTGGAAAAGTCTCCGCAATTTTGCCCGACGGGTTGACCTCGCCAAACAGAATTTCCGCCTGCGCCTTGCCCACCGCTTCGCCGCCAAGATAGCTCTCCAGCACGGCGGCAACGCTGTCAATCCATGGCATTGCAACGGGCGAACCGTTTTGCAGCACTATAACCGTATTGGGCTGTACCGCCGCGATTTTGGCAATCAGCGTGTTTTGGTTGGCGGGCAAATCCAGCGACTTGCGGTCAAGACCCTCGGACTCCATAATATCCGGCAGACCGGCAAAAACAACCGCCGCATCTGCCTCGCGTGCCGCCGCGATTGCCTCCACTGCCAGGTCAACGTCATATTTTGTGCCCTTGGAGCTAAAGCCCTTCGCATATCGCACTCCCACGCCCATTTCCGCCGCCGCGTCCAGCGCACCCTCAACTTTGTATGATTTGATGTGACTGCTGCCGCCGCCTTGGTAGCGCGGCGACTGGGCGAACTCGCCGATAAACACAATGTTCGCCGTCTTTTTGAGTGGCAAAATGCCGTTGTTTTTCAGCAATACTTGGGATTCCCGTGCAAAGCGGCGTGCCTTTTCGTGGTCGCCGTCATGGTCAAACGTGCCTTTATCGGCGTGTGATTTTCCGGCTTCAACGGATTTTTGAATCAGCGCAACAACGCGTTCGCAGCAGCTGTTGAGTGCGTTTTCGCTCAGCTCGCCCGCGCGGATTGCGTCCAAAATCTTGCGCGTGTTCTCTTCGCCGCTGGAAGGCATTTCCAAATCCAGCCCCGCAGCCACGCCCTTCGCCCTATTACAAACCGCGCCCCAGTCGGACATCACAAGCCCGTCATATCCCCATTCGCCGCGCAGAATGTCAGTCAATAAACGGCTGTTTTGTGAGCAATATTCGCCGTTTATCTTGTTATATGCGCACATCAGCGTCCATGGTTTTGCTTGCTTGACCGCCTTCTCGAACGCCGCCAGATAGATCTCGCGCAGTGTGCGGTCGTCCAGCACAGCCGAAACGCTCAGCCGCCGCTTTTCCTGTGAGTTGACTGCAAAATGCTTCATGCTCACGCCCACGCCCTGCACCTGTGCCGCGTTTATGTATGCCGCCGCAAGCTCGCCCGCAAGGTACGGGTCCTCGCTGAAATACTCGAAATTGCGCCCGCAGAGCGGTGAGCGCTTCATGTTTGCGGCGGGACCCAGAATCACATTGACGTTCTCAGCGCGTGCCTCAAGCGCAAGTGTTTCGCCGATTTCCGCCAGCAGCTCGCGGTTAAAGCTGGCCGCCATACCCGCGCCGGAGGGAAAGCACACCGTCACCTTGGAATCGTCGTTGCCCGCTCCCGGCTCGTCCGATTGCTTGCGCAGCCCGTGCGGACCGTCGCTCACAGCAATCTTGGGCAGACCCAAACGCTCCAGCGGTTTGAGCCGCCACGCGTCAAGTCCGGAAACCAATGCCGCTTTTTCCTCAGTGGTCATCTGCAAAACCAGCTCTTTTGGGTTCATGCTGTTTCCTCCTTAATGTTAGCGCGGGGCAGTTATTTTTTCTGTTCCTGCATGCGCCTTTTGTATTCCTCGCAAACGCTGTCGGTGTAACCGCTGGCAACAACTTGCCCCTTCTCCAGCAATATAGCCTTGTTGCAAAGCTTTTCTACCTGCTCCATGCTGTGGGAAACGAAAATAACCGTCACGCCCCGGTCGAAAAGCTCCATGATTTTGGCCTCGCTCTTCTTTTTGAAGGGCGCGTCGCCAACGGATAACACCTCGTCCAGAATCAGAATATCCGGCTCCACCATGCACGCAATCGCAAAGCCAAGCCGCGCGCGCATTCCGCTGGAGTAGTTCTTGACGGGCACGTCGATGAAATCCTTCAGTCCCGAAAAATCAACAATCTCTTTCCAGATTTCCTTGATTTGCTTGCGCGAAAAACCCAGTGTTGCGCCGTAAAGATAGATGTTTTCCCCGCCGGAATAGTTCATGTCAAAGCCCGCGCCAAGCTCAATCAGCGGAGCAATATTGCCGTTAATTTCCATTATGCCGTGCGTTGGTTTCATCACCCCGGCGATGACCTTGAGCAGCGTACTCTTGCCCGCGCCGTTGAGTCCCATCACACCAAGGCGCTCGCCCTTTTGCACGGTGAAGCTCACGTCACGCAGCGCCCAAAACTCGTTGTAATGCAGCTGGTGGCGCATGAACTTGATGAAATATTCCTTAATATTATCCACGCGCTCGCGGTTAAGATTGAAGCGCATACTCACTTTGTCGAGCCGGATTGCGGGTTCGTTCACCTTAAGCCCTCCTCAAATCACAGATGCAGGATGAATTTATCCTGTTGTTTATAGAACACAAACGCGCCCAGTGCCATCACAACAACTGCCAGCCCGGCGGTGTAGAGCAGTTGCCTTTCGCTGTAAAAAAACGGCATCACAGCCACCTCGCTCAGCACATTCTTGCCGTTTTCTTTAACGGTTTCCATCAAGCCCGGCGAATAAAACACAACGTTGCGGAACATTTGGATTATTCCGTACAGTGGGTTTAGTCGCAGGATTTTCAGGAGTAAATCCGCGCTTGCTCTTCCTTTCATCACGTCGTCCGGCGAATAGATGATTGGCGAGAGATAAAACAGCAGATTGCACAGCACGTCATAGATGAAGTCCGTGTCTTTGAAGAACACCGAAATGCTCGCCAGCAAAAGCCCAACACCCATGGAGAACACAAAGAGAATCACAATCGGCACAATGGCGTAAAGCACACGCAAATGCAAACCGAAGGTAAAGCCCTTGCAGACGTCGTAATAGATGATGAAGCCCACCAGCACAATCAGCGATAGCAGAAATGTCACAAAGGTGGAGAGAACATTGCCCATCGGGTAGATGTAGCGCGGCACATAAACCTTCTTGATGATTCCCGCGTTTTGCCGCACAGAACGCATGGCGCGCTTTGTGGAATCGGTGAAAAACGAAAACAGCAGACGTCCGCACATAAGGTAAAGCAAAAACGGCACGCCGCCCACGTCGCTTCTGTTGAACAAAATTGAGAACACAAACGAGAGCACCAGCGTGAAAAGCAATGGCTGCAAAAGCGTCCAGACCATGCCCAGCACGCTCTCGCGGTATTGCAAACGCACGTTTTTGCGCACAATCTCCTTGAGCAAAAAGCGGTATTTCATGAAGTTGTTCCATTGAAACCGCAGCGACAACTTACCCATGACTCCCCCTAAGCCTTCTTCATTGTCGGAAACAGCAGCACATCACGTATCGCCGCGCTGTCCGTCAAAAGCATCACCAGCCGGTCCACGCCAATGCCGATTCCTCCCGTTGGCGGCATTCCGTATTCCAGCGCCAAAAGAAAATCCTCGTCCGTGTGATTGGCTTCCTCGTCCCCGGCGGCGAACAGAGCCTCCTGCGCCTCGAAGCGTCCGCGCTGGTCAATCGGGTCGTTCAGCTCGGAGAAAGCGTTTGCCATTTCGCGTCCGCAGATGAACAGCTCAAAGCGTTCTGTGTAGTTCGGCTCCCCGGGCTTGCGCTTTGCCAGCGGAGAGATTTCCACCGGGTGGTCCAGGATAAACGTTGGCTGAATCAGCTTGTCCTCGCAGTATTCCTCGAAGAACAGGTTTAGTATGTCCCCAAAACCGTGCCGCGGCAAAAGCTCCAGCCCGCGCTCCTTGGCAAGCGCCTTTGCGGATTCAAGATTCAGCGTATCGAAGTCGGCGCCGGCATATTTGCGCACCGCGTCCCGCATGGTCAGGCGTGCGAACGGACTTTCAAAATCCAGCACAATCTCGCCGTACGGTATTTGCAGCGTACCCGTTGCCACCTGTGCGCAGTGACGGAACAAGCCCTCGCTCAGCTCCATCATGCCGTTGTAGTCCGTATATGCCTGATAAATCTCCAGCAGAGTGAACTCCGGGTTGTGGCGCACGCTCAAGCCCTCGTTGCGGAACACTCGTCCCATTTCGTATACGCGCTCCAGCCCGCCAACAATCAGCCGCTTGAGGTAAAGTTCCAGCGAAATGCGCAGGTGCAGATCCATATCCAGCGCGTTGTGGTGCGTCAGAAACGGCCGTGCCGCCGCGCCGCCGTAGTTTGGCGTGAGAATTGGGGTTTCAACCTCTAAAAAGTTCTGCGCGTCCAGATATTCACGGATTGCGCGGAGGATTTTTGTGCGGCATATGAAGGTTTCGCGCACCTCCGGGTTGACGATTAGGTCAACGTAGCGGCGGCGGTAGCGTGTGTCGGTATCCGTCAGACCGTGGAATTTTTCCGGCAGCGGCAGCAGGGATTTCGTCAGCAGACGCAGAGACTTGGCATGTATGGAAACCTCGCCCCGGCGCGTGCGGAAAACAAAGCCCTCAACCTCAATAATGTCGCCAATGTCCCACTTTTTGAATGCGTCAAACTCATCCTCGCCAATGTCGTCCCGCTTGACGTAGACCTGGATTTTGCCGTCGCGGTCGCGCAAATCGATGAAGTTGGCCTTGCCCATGTCCCGCCGTGACATCATGCGTCCGCAGATTGCAACATCTGTGTTTTCCAGTTCGTCAAAACGCCCCGCAATTTCTGTTGCGGAGAACAGGTGCTTTGCTGTGGTGACATGGAATGGGTTTTGCCCGCCCTCCTGTAAGCTCTGCAGCTTTGCAAGGCGGATTTCGCGCTGCTCGTTGGTGTCCTGCTGAGCCGATTCGCCATCCGCAGGGAGCCGGCGGTTGTTTAATTCTTCAGACATTTTCTCGTCCTTATGCTTTAGTAACTATGTCGGTAAACATATTGACCGCCGACCCATGCAGGGGCTCGCGTTCACGTGCGCCCCTGCCCATGCTGATCAAAAGCAATCAGCGGCAAATATATTATTTAGAGATTTCCAGCACTTCATACCGCAGGATTTTGCCGTTGCCCGTTGGGGAATAGAATTCTGCTGATTCACCCACAGCTTTGCCCAGCAACGCCTTGCCCAACGGCGATGTGTCAAGCAAAATGCCGTCCTCCAGCCGCCCTGTGCCAAGGATTTGGAAGGTTTCAATGTCACCGTAAATCAGGTCCTTGACCTTAACATAAACGCCCACGTGAACAACGTCCGTGGTCACAGAGGTTTCGTCCAGGATAGTGACGTTGCGCAGTTCTCCCTCAAGCCGGGAAATCTGCGCTTCCATCTTTGCCTGTTCGTCCATGGTTTCGTTGTATTCTGCGTTCTCCGAAAGGTCACCGTAAGAGCGCGCAACACGAAGCTTTTCGGCAATGTCGTCCCGTCCGGCTGTGCGAAGCTTTTCCAGCTGCGCCAGCAATTCGTCATAACGTTCCTGCGGTAATACTGTCTGTTTATCCATTTGTTCTGCCTCCATCAATTTCTAAATGGTGATTATAGCACAGTTTGAAGTGAAGGTCAAGATTCTTGCTTCTTTCTCCTCGTTATGGTATACTAACTATTGAAAATTTATCAGGCAGCGTTCCGGCGCGGCAATGGATATCGTCACACAGACTCCGGAGGTTTTTTGATGAGTAAAAACGCAAAAAAAGCATTAACCCTGCTGGGGATTGCCGCGGCGGTCTTCGGCTTGGTTTTTGGTATTGCCGCATTCATAAACAACAGCGGGGGTTACTCCGGCAGCGCAACGGAGAAAAAAGCGCTTCAAACACTGGACAAGCTCTACAAGAACATAACTGTCCGCACGCCCACACCGGTGGAGGGCTATGTGGATTTGGCGGGCATGGGAAACTCCGGGGAGACCCTGCCCGAGATTGCGAAATATCCGTCCGTTGTGGAAAAAAGCACGGAGCTTTTTGTGGAGATTTTCTCCTCGCCGGAGAAAGCCGGCAGCGGCACCGACGGTTGGCTGACCGAGGCGGCGCTGGCGTTCAACCGCTCCGGGGCGGAGGTAAACGGCAAACCCGTGAGCGTGCGGCTGCGCTCCATTTCCTCCGGGCTTGGGGTGGATTATATCGCCGCGGGTCAATATATGCCTGACGCATTTACGCCCTCCAATGAGCTTTGGGGTGAAATACTGAAGTCCAAGGGCGTGGAGCTTACGCTGATTGAAAAACGCATGGTGGGTAACGCCGCCGGGGTGCTGTTCAGCTCCGCAAAGCAGAAAGAGCTTGCGGAGAAATACGGCGCGGTGAACCTGAAAAACATTGCGCTGGCAGTGCGCGGCGGAGAGATTGCGATGGGATACACAAACCCGTTTGTGTCGTCAACGGGGCTGAACTATCTGCTCTCCACGCTGCTGACCTTTGACGCAAAAAATCCGCTGAGCGACTCTGCCGTGAAGGCTTTCACGGATTTTTCCGCCAACGTGCCGTTTGTGGCTTACACAACTCTGCAAATGCGCGACGCCGCCGCAAGCGGAGCGCTTGATGGCTTTGTGCTGGAATATCAGCTGTACGCCAACATGCCGGAGCTTCAGGAGCGCTACAGCTTCACGCCGTTTGGTGTGCGCCACGACAGCCCGCTTTATGCCATCGGCAAAATCTCTGATGAAAAGAATCAGGTTTTGCAGCAGTTCAACGAGTTTTGCAAGCAGGATAAATGGCGCGCACTTGCAACGAACTACGGCTTCAATCAGCAGGAGAACTACAAGTTTGAGTTGGACGAGCCGAACGGCAGCGTGATAGCTCAGGCACAGCAGCTCTGGAAAAAGAAAAAGAACAGCGAGCAACCGATAACGGCGGTGTTTTTGGCTGATATTTCCGACAGCATGGGCAGCATGAATAACAAGCCGCTGGACGACCTAAAGAAGTCCCTTATCAACGGGATAAATTATATTGAACCGGAAAATGCAATCGGACTGGTGACATTTTCGAACGAGGTGAACATTGCACTGCCAATCGGCAAGTCCGACATTAACCAGCGTTCGCTCATGATTGGCACTGTGGAAAATTTGCGCGCCGGCGGCGGCACGTCAATGTATGAGGCGATTGTTGTTGGCATGAAAATGCTAACTGATGCCAAGGCGAAGAACCCGGACACCAAGCTGATGATGTTTGTGCTCACCGACGGCGAAAGCACGGGCACGCTGAATTTTGACGACACAAAAGCCATGATAGCCGGGCTGAAGGTGCCGATATTCACCATCGGTTACCACGGTAATTTTGACGTCCTGCAGCAGCTTGCCGACCTGAACGGCGCAGCATACATAAACGCTGACGGGGACGACGTGATGTACCAGCTGGCAAGCTTATTCAACGCGCAAATGTGAATATACAAATACAGCGGTGATTTTTATGCCCAATGAAAATTTACAAAATGGAGCTGCACAAATGCTAAAACCTGTCTACAAAAAAATACTGCTGAAGCTCAGCGGCGAGTCGCTTGCGGGAGGGCTTGGCACGGGGATTGATGTGCCCACTGTGCTGAAAATCTGCGAGCCAATCCGGGAGTGCGCGCGTCTTGGTGTGCAGATTGGCATAGTTGTTGGCGGCGGCAACTTTTGGCGCGGACGCACCAGCGACAGAATGGACCGCACCCGCGCCGACCACATCGGTATGCTGGCGACGGCAATGAACGCCCTTGCCCTCACGGACGCGCTGGAGTCGCTGGGCGTTGACGCGCGGGTCCAGACCGCCATTGAGATGAGCCGCGTCGCCGAGCCATATATCCGCGGGCGGGCGATTCATCACCTGGAGAAAGGGCGCGTGGTGGTGTTTGGCTGCGGGACTGGCAACCCGTTTTTCTCCACAGACACGGCGGCGGCGCTGCGTGCGGCGGAGATTGAGGCGGAGGTCATATTCAAGGCGACCAACGTGGACGGCGTTTATGACAGCGATCCGCGCAAAAATCCCGACGCGGTCAAATACGATACCCTAAGCTACAGCGACGTGCTATCGCGCAAGCTTGAGGTGATGGACTCCACCGCCGCCAGCCTTTGCCGCGATAACGGCATACCGATATTGGTGTTTAACCTTGGGCAGCCGCAGAACATTTTGCGCGCTGTGCTTGGTGAGCAAATTGGCACACTGGTGCAGGAGAGCTGAGGAGGATATAATAGAATGAGCCAACGAGAAAAAGTTTTTCTGCAAATTTTGTGCGGCACGCAAGACAAAAATATCCTTTTTTCAGATTTGCAGAGCGTTTTAGCACACCTTGGGTTTGATTTGCGAATAAAAGGGGATCATTTTATCTATACAAGAAGTGATGTTGAGGAGATTATAAACATCCAACCAAATGGCAAGGCAGCAAAACCATACCAAGTGAAACAGGTCAGAAACATCTTAATACACTATCAAATGGGAGGAAACTTCAATGTATAACTACGAGATCATTCTGTACTGGAGCCGCGACGACAACGCGTATGTTGCGGAGGTGCCTGAGCTGCCGGGTTGCATGGCAGACGGCGCAACCGCAAACGCCGCCCTGCAAAACGCCCAGAAGATTATGCAGGAGTGGTTGGACACCGCGCGTGAACTTGGGCGCACAATTCCGCAGGCGCATGGGCGGCTGAAATACGCGTAAGCAACAAAAATTGAGCTAAATATGAAAGGAAGTTTTATTATGAAGAAGTTTTTGTGTGTACTGTTGGCAATTGTGCTGCTTTGCGCGGCCCTGCCGTTTGGCGCGCTGGCGGAGGAGTCTGACCCCGTTATCAACTTCCCCGACCCCAACTTTGAAGCCGCTGTGCGTGATATTATCAACAAGCCTGCGGGGGATATTTACCAAAGTGATGTTGCGGATGTTGCTTCTCTGTTTATTCGCGGTCTAAATATTGCCGACTTGACTGGGATAGAGTATTTCACCAAGCTGTACGAATTGGAATGTGCTCAAAACGCAATAACAGAACTTGATATTTCCAAAAACGTGAAGTTAGGCTTGCTAGATTGTTCTGTTAACCACTTGACAACACTGGATGTTTCTGCAAACACACAGTTGGATATTCTTGACTGCAGTGCAAACGCATTGACGGAGCTTGATGTTTCTAATTGTCCGAATTTGTTGCGTTTTTATTGCTCAATGAATTTTTTGACTGAATTGGACGTTACAAACAACACCGAACTAGAATATCTAGCATGCGGGGGAAACTCATTGACTTCTTTAGATGTGAGTAAAAATAAAAAATTAGAAATGTTAAACATCGGAGAGTTCGTTGATGTAATGTTAGCCTTTTCTTTCGCTCATCTTTATGCCGATAATCCTTTTTATGACATCAATGAATACGCCGAAAGCCTAGTTAACATGTTTGGGGAGAATTGGCAGGAACATGGTCTGGGCAACAATATATCCGAACTAGATATTTCCAACAACGTCATGTTAAGTTCCCTAGCTTGCGGCAGCAACAATATTTCTTCACTGGATTTAAGCAAATTGCCTAATTTGGATCTTCTTGCGTGCGCAGACAACAATTTGACCACGCTTGATGTTTCGCAAAATCCAAAGCTAACCGTACTTTGGTGTTCTAACAATTACCTCACCGTCGAAAGTACGGAAATTGGCGCCGAACACACATTATTAGATGAAAGCTTTTCTAACTACTTTTATGTTGAACAAGCTACGCCAAGTGCAAATTTCTGGTTCTACCCGCAAAAAACAATCACCCCGCCCCCCACGCAAAAATACCACGACTTCGACACCAGCGAAACCCTCATCGTTGACGTGCCCCTAAGCGCCGCCGAGGGCGTATACAATTTCTCCCTCTGGCAGGGCGGAAACGGCGCGCCGGATTTGGTCGTCAACTCCGACGGCGTGTATGTTCACGACGGCTACATCGCCGGCGATTTATACCTCAACGGCAATGACCTCACCGCCGCAAACAAGCTCTCCGTGGGCGGCAATATCTACATCAACGGCTCCGGCGTGACGCTCAGCAATTTCTCCTGCAACGGCACAATTTACATCAACGCGCCCGGCACTACGGTCAAGAACGGCTGGGCTCCGCGCATTATTGTTGGCGCAGGTGTGGGCGACGGCGAGGTCTTCATCAATCAATACGCCACCGCGCAGGTTATCCGCGATTTGGAACTGACCAACGCCACTGTGCCGGATTTGTTCATCTATGGCGGCGGCAGTCACAGCGTTGTTGTGACGAACAGCGTTTTCGGCAACGTGTATGTGGATAAGAGCGAGGACAGCGGCAAGGAAACAGTCACCGTGAAGCTATTCGGCAACACGCAGATTGACGCGCTGGAACTGCTGTCTGACGCGAACATTGTGACCGACGCGGACTCTGCCGTGACAAACCTGACCGTCAACAGCACAGCAAAGAACGTGGCGGTCACAGGCGGCGGCACAATCGTGAACGCGGTTATTGCCCGGGGCAGCAATGTCAGCTTCGAGAATCCGCCGCAAAACCTAACGGACTCCAACCTTGGCGCCACACAAACCTGGTGGTCACAAATCGCGCAGTGGTTCACGCATATTTTCGAGCAAATAACAGGTTTTTTCAAACAGGTTTTTGGTATATAACAATTACAAAGGAGCGAAAAAACATGGACATCCAAGACATTTACAGCGAGGCTAACGCGAAAATGGAGAAAACCCTCGGCGTGCTGCGTCACGAATTCGCGGGGATTCGCGCCGGGCGGGCGACCACCGCTGTGCTGGAGAAAATCCGGGTGGATTACTACGGCGTGCTCACGCCAATCCAGCAGATGGCGGCGGTTTCTGTTGCAGAAGCGCGGATTCTCAGCATTCAGCCCTGGGATATCTCCACGCTGCACCCCATTGAAAAGGCGATCCAGACCAGCGACCTTGGCATCAATCCCTCCAATGACGGGCGAGTAATTCGCCTTGTTTTTCCGCCGCTGACCGAGGAAAAGCGCCGCGATTTGGTCAAGGAGATCAAGCAACTGGCGGAGCAGGCAAAGGTCGCCGTCCGCAATGAGCGCCGCGATGCCGTGGAGAAGCTCAAAAAAGCGCAGAAAGCCTCCGAAATCACCGAAGACGACCTAAAGGACGGCGAAAAGAAGATTCAGGACTTCACCGACAAGGCCGTCAAGGACGTTGACGCACTGGCGGCGGACAAAGAAAAAGAAGTCATGGAAATCTAGCACAATCAACAATTGTTCGGCACATTATCCATTATCAAAGGGGTGTGGTGTTTATGCTTGAAGCGTCACAGGTCGGGCTGCCGCGCCATGTGGGGATAATCATGGACGGAAACGGGCGCTGGGCAAAGGCTCGAGGACTGCCGCGAACCGATGGGCATAAGCGCGGCGCGGAGGTCTTTGAGCTGATTTGCGACCGCTGCGCCGATCTTGGCATCCCCTGCGTCACGTTCTACGCGTTCTCCACGGAAAACTGGAATCGCCCGCCCACAGAGGTTGCGGCAATAATGGATTTGCTGCGCCACTGGCTCAAAAAAGCTCAGGAGCGCGAAGTGGAAAACGCCCGCAAAGGCATTCGGCTGCGCTTCATCGGTGAGCTTGAGGGCTTGCCGGAGGACATTCAGTCCCTTGCACAAGACGCTCAGGAACACACGCGGACCCACTCGCGCACAATCTGCAACCTTGCGGTCAATTACGGCGGACGACTGGAGATTCTGCAGGCGGCGCGTCATCTGGCGGCGCAGTGCCAAACCGGCGAGCGGGACGCCCTCACGCTGACGGAGGACGACATCTCCGCCGCACTTTACACCCCCGAATACCCGGACGTGGACCTGCTGATTCGTCCAAGCGGCGAGCAGCGGCTGTCAAATTTCCTGCTGTGGCAGTCGGCATATGCGGAGTTCTGGTACTCCAACACACTGTGGCCCGATTTTACGGCGGCGGAATTCGACCGTGCACTTGCGGATTTTGCACGGCGCGGCAGACGTTTCGGCGGAATCTGACACAATCGCAAAAGCAATATCTGCCTTAGCAAAAAAAGTTGGGAGCTTACACAATGAAAGTCAAAGTCACTGCCGGCATAGTCGGCATTCTGCTTGCGGTGCTGGCGTTTTGGCTGCTGTATACGCCGCTTCCGGTGGTGATTATCGCGGCGTTTTCGGGCAAAGCGGCGTTGGAGCTGCTCAAATCGCTGAGCGTTAAAAGCCGCCGTTTGCGGTTTCTGGCGGCGTTTTTGGGGGCGGCAATCCCGTTCTTCGCCGCTTATAGCAGTCAGCTGTTCAACTCCGACGCAAAACGCTTTATGCCGCTGATTGTTGTGGGTTTTATTCTGCTGTTTTTCATTATCATGCTCTCGGATTTCAAGCGCATCACCTGGGCGCACGTTTTGACCTCGCTGGCGGGCGGCCTGCTGATTCCGCTGGCATTTTCGGCGCTGATTCTCATCCGCGATTTTGTGCCGTATTCGAGCGGCGCGCCGCTGGAAATCACAAAGCAGTGGCCGCTTTTCTGGATGATTTACGGGCTTTTCTGCTGCTGGATAACCGATATTTTCGCCTATTTCACCGGCAGAATCACCGGGGGCAAGCACAAGATGTCGCCCAATGTCAGCCCAAACAAAAGCTGGGAGGGCGCAGTTGGCGGTGTGATAATGGCGGTCTTGTTCAATGGGGCGTTGTGGCTGGCGTTCAGCAAATGCGGTTGGTTCGGCGAGGTTGTGCCCCCGTTGCCGCTGGTGTTGGGGCTGTCCCCTGTGCTATCGGTGCTGGGCACGCTGGGCGATTTGACCTTCTCGGCAATAAAGCGCCAAACGGGCATCAAGGATTTCGGCAAATTCTTCCCCGGGCATGGCGGCTCACTTGACCGTTTCGATAGCTACCTGTTTGTCATGCCTGCCGTGTGGGCGGTGCTGTGGCTGGTATACGGCGCATGACGGAAAAAACTCTGTGCATATTGGGCTCCACAGGATCAATCGGAACGCAGGCACTAGAGGTCACGCGTAGCTTGGGGCTACGGTTAACGGCGCTGACTGCGGGGAGCAACGCCGCTCTTTTAGAGGATCAGATACGCGAATTTGCGCCGTCTGTTGCAGCGCTTGCGGACGAAAAAGCGGCGGCGGATCTGCGCGTCCGCGTGGCAGATACCCCCACAAAAGTGCTTGCAGGAAGTGACGGCGTCGCCGAATGCGCGGGCTGCGGAGCGAACACTGTGCTCAACGCGATAGTCGGCATTGCGGGGCTTGAGCCGACGCTGCGGGCAATCGCTGCGGGGAGTGATATTGCCCTTGCCAACAAAGAAACGCTGGTTGCGGGCGGCAGTTTGGTGACAGCGGCCGTGCACGAAAAAGGCGTGCGTTTGTTGCCGGTGGATAGCGAGCATTCCGCAATTTTTCAGGCGCTGCAGGGCTGCCCGTCGCCCGAGAGCGTGAAGCGGCTGATTCTCACGGCGTCCGGCGGACCGTTTTTCGGCAAGACGCGCGCTGAGCTGCAGCGGGTCACGCTTGCGGACGCGCTGAAACACCCCAACTGGAGCATGGGCGCAAAAATCACCGTGGACAGCGCGACAATGTTCAACAAGGGCTTAGAGTTAATTGAGGCTGTGAGGCTCTTTAACGTCCCGGCGGAGCGCGTGGAGGTGCTTATCCACAGGCAGAGCGTGGTGCATTCGTTGGTGGAATACCGCGATAATTCGGTGATTGCGCAGCTTGGCGTGCCGGATATGAAAATTCCCATACAATACGCTCTCACATACCCTGAGCGTCTCCCCTGCCCCGTCCAAACGCTGGATTTGACGCGCTGTGCCGCGTTGACCTTCGAGCCGCCGGACGACGAGCTGTTCCCCGCAATCAAGCTGGCGCGGGCGGCAATGCGGGCGGGCGGGTTGGCGACAGCGGTCTACAACGGCGCGAACGAGCGGGCAAACGAGTTGTTCCGCGGCGAGCATGACGGGGCGGCGTTCCATGCAACGGACAGTGCCGACCGCTCCGTCCGCGCAGAGCAAATCCGTTTTTTGCGCATTGCGGAGCTGATTGAGGCGGCGCTGTGCGCCTATACACACGAGATGCACACACAAAGCGGGTATACTTTAGGTGATGTGCTTGATATAGATACATGGGCACGTGAATTCGTGCAGTCTAAATCATCCGGTAAGGAGTAAACGATGGCGGAGATTTTCAGCAAAGCATGGCCGATTGCACTGGCAGTGCTGTTTTTCGGGTTAATAGTCATGGTGCACGAGTGCGGGCATTTTTTGACGGCAAAGCTCTTCAAGGTCAAGGTGCATAAGTTTGCGCTGGGTATGGGACCGCGTATTCTCAAATGGGGCAAGGGCGAAACGGAGTATTCCCTGCGGCTGTTTCCAATCGGCGGTTTTGTGATGATGGAGGGCGAGGACGAAGAGAGCGACGACGAGCGTGCGTTCAACAAAAAACCCGCATGGCAGCGCATGATTATTCTTGCGGCCGGCGCGATAATGAACTTGCTGCTGGGGTTGATTGTGGTGTGCGTTATGCTCACGATCGGCGACAGCATCGGCAGCCGTCAAGTGGTGGAGTTTACCCAAGACGCGCAAAGCTATGAGGCGGGGCTGCGCGAGGGCGACCTTATCACCAAAATCAACGGAAAGCCGGTTTTCAGCGTCAACGATATCGGTTTTCTGATGGCGCGGGAATCCAGCGGGCAATATGACTTTGTGGTCAAGCGCGGCGGTGAAAAGGTTGCAATAAACGGCGTCAAACTCCCCGTTACCGAGGAAGACGGGCATCCCTCCATCCACTATGATTTTTGGGTAGGAAAAATCAAACGAGAGAACATTACGCCAAAACTGGTTGCGGAGGGGACCTTCCGCCAGAGCGCGTCCTTGGTGCAAATGACCTATTTGAGCCTGTTCGATTTGGTGACAGGGCACTTCCATCTTTCCGATATGTCCGGACCAATCGGCATTGCCGGCACCATTGCCGACGTGGCGAGCCAAACGCAGGTTGACCCCGACACAGGGCGGATTGATCTGACGATGCTGCTGACAATTTTGGCGCTCATCACAATCAACATCGGCATAATGAACCTGCTGCCACTGCCCGCGCTGGACGGCGGACGGCTGTTTTTCCTGCTGATTAACTGGATTTCGCCAAAAAAAATCCCGCAAAAATATGAAGGCTGGGTGCATGCGGCGGGGTTGGTTGCGCTGCTGGGGTTCATGGTGGTGGTGTCCTTTGGCGATATCATGAAGCTCATACAGCGATGAATCGCTTGGGGACTTTGTTCGCAAAAAAAAGACGGGCGGCTTCATCCCACCCCTACATATTATGAGGATCCCTATGGATTATAAAGCAATGCCATCAAGGCGCGTCAGTCGTGCAGTCCGCGCGGGCGGCGTGCAAATCGGCGGCGGCGCGGCAATCAGCGTTCAGTCTATGCTGAGCGTACCGTCCGGCGATATTGCCGGCAACGTTGCGGGGGCTAAGCGTCTGGAAGCCGCCGGTTGCCAAATCCTCCGCGCAGCAGTCCCCACGCGCGAGGACGCAAAACTCATTTTCGCGCTGAAACAGGCCGTGTCTATCCCCATTGTGGCGGATATCCACTTCGATTGGCGCATTGCGTTGGAGGCGGTCGCCGCCGGTGCGGACAAAATCCGCCTGAACCCCGGTAATATAGGCGGGCAGGAGCGGGTGAAAGCTGTTGCGGCGGCGTGCCGGGCAAGGGGCGTTCCGATTCGCGTTGGAGTAAACGCAGGGTCACTTGAAAAGGAGATTTTGGCGCGATACGGCGCGCCCTGCCCCGAAGCGCTGGCGGCAAGCGCGCTTTCCCACGCGCGGCTGCTTGAGGACTGCGGTTTCGGCGATATCGTCCTCTCACTCAAGGCGTCGGACGTGCATACCATGGTTGCCGCTTACCGTCTTTGCGCGGCGCAGTGTGATTATCCGCTGCATTTAGGCGTGACGGAGGCGGGTACGGCGCGGTTGGGGTTAATCAAATCCGCGGCGGGGATTGGCGCGTTGCTGCTCGACGGCATTGGCGACACCGTCCGCGTTTCGCTCACGGATGACCCGGAGACGGAAATCCGCGCGGCGACTGATATTTTGCGGGCATTGGGCTTGCGCCGAGACGGACCGCAGCTTATCTCCTGCCCCACATGCGGACGCACGAAAATTGACCTGATCGGTCTGGCACAGCGCGTGGAATCGGCACTCGAGGGCTGCACAAAGCCTATAACCGTGGCGGTGATGGGCTGCGCGGTCAACGGTCCGGGAGAGGCGCGTCACGCCGACGTGGGGCTTGCGGGGGGCGACGGCTGTGCGCTGCTTTTTGCCAAGGGAAAAATCCTGCGCAAGGTGCCGGAGGAATCCGCGCTCGACGAACTTTTGAAGGAGATTGACAAAATTGCATAAACCTATTTTGGAAACCTTGGGGCAATATCTTCAGCCAAACACTGCGGCGGAGCTATCTGCGGGCGTTGTTGTTGATTGCGTACTGGATAGATCCGCGCGGTCGCTGACCCTGCGTGCCGTGTTTCCCGTGCGCCCATCATCCGCCGTTTTGCAGCAGGTCAAGGCGGAGCTAATGGCGGCGTTGATGCTGAGCGCGTTCTCGTTTATTGTTGATGTGCCTGACGTGCCGGAGCAGATTCCGCAACAAGAAGAGCCGTCAGCCGAGTATGCTTCATCAGAGCCCAACGCGGCCGGGAAGTCCAATAAGTCCGCCGCAAAAAAATCTGAGTCTCCGCAAAAAAAGAAGCTCGGCGCACAAAAAGAAGCAGTCAAGCCGAACGTCTTGCCGGAGTGCCTGCGCAACCCAAGGCTTGTGCTGGGCGAAACAATCACGCAAACGCCAATCCCAACCGCGGAGCTGACCCGCCCGCGCGAATTCGCGGTGATTTGGGGCGAGATATTCAAGCTTGAGTGCAAGAACACCAAGAGCGGCACGCGGCGCATAATCAGCTTCAACGTGACGGACTACACAGACAGCCTGCCCGTGCGCCTATTCAAAACCGTCAAGCAGTGCGAGGGCTTTGAGAAGCACCTGCGCGAGGGCAGCTTTGTGCTGCTTGCGGGCGGCTGGGCATATGACGAATACCTGAAGCAAAACGTGTTCACGCCGGATTCCATTGTGACGGCAGATTATGCCCACCGCGCGGACACCGCCCCCGAAAAGCGCGTTGAGTTGCACCTGCACACAAAAATCAGCGCGATGGACGGCGTATCCTCTGCGGCAAAGCTGGTTGAGCGTGCCGCCTATTGGGGGCACAAATCTGTGGCGATAACTGACCACGGAGTGGTGCAGGCGTTCCCGGAGGCGGCTAAGGCGGGGGAGGAATACGGAGTAAAAATCGTCTATGGCTGCGAGGGCTACTACGTAGACGGGCAGTGCCCGCATGACCCTGAGGGTGCCCCCCCTCCAGGTAGCAACGATCAGTATATTGCTGAAGTCAAAAAAGCCAAATCATACCATATAATAGTCCTGGCGAAAACGCGCGCGGGGCTGAAGAATCTCTATCGGCTCATCTCCAAATCCAACATGGATTATTTTTACCGCAAGCCGCGTATGCCGCGCGCTGAGCTTGAACGCTTCCGCGATGGGCTGATTATCGGCTCCGCGTGTGAGGCGGGCGAGCTTTACCGCGCTGTGCTGGACGGCAAAAGCCATGAAGAGCTGCTGGATATCGCCGCGTTTTATGATTACATTGAGATAATGCCGCTGGGCAACAACGCCTTCATGACGCGCGAATATAAGACCCGCGACGGCGTTGTTCACCCGCCGCGGCTGGACGGCGATGAGCCGCTGCGCGAGATTAACCGCACGCTGGCAAGCATTGCGCAGGAGCTTGGCAAACCGCTTGTTGCCACGGGCGACGTGCACTTTCTGGACGAGCGCGACAGCATTTTCCGCGAGATTCTGCAAGCAGGGCAAAGCTATGACGACGCATCATACCAGGCGCCGCTTTTTTTCAAAACTACGGACGAAATGCTTGAGGAGTTCGCTTACTTGGGTGAGGAAACAGCCTATGCGGCGGTCGTGACGAATCCCAACGCAATTGCGGATTCTTGTGAGGATCTCCTGCCGATCCCCGAGGGCACCTTTGCACCGGAAATACCCGGGGCTGCAGAGGATCTGCGGCAGGTCTGCGCAAAACGTGCCCGCGAACTCTACGGCGACCCGCTGCCCGAAATCGTTGAAAAACGCCTTGAGCGCGAGCTTGTGCCCATAATCGAAAACGGCTTTGCGGTCATGTATATAACGGCGCAAAAGCTGGTTGAATTCTCGCACAGCAGGGGCTATGAGGTTGGCTCACGCGGCTCTGTGGGCAGCTCAATTGTGGCGAGCTTGTCGGGGATATCGGAGGTCAACCCGTTGCCGCCGCACTACCTTTGCCCCAATTGCCGCCACAGCCAGTTCATCACAGACGGCTCTGTCGGCTCCGGCTTTGACCTGCCCGCAAGGGACTGCCCGCACTGCAGCACGGCTATGCTCCGCGACGGGCACGACATTCCCTTCGAGACCTTCCTTGGCTTCAACGCCGAAAAACAGCCTGATATTGACCTGAACTTTTCAGGCGTTATTCAAGGAGATGTTCACCGATACACCGAGGAGCTTTTTGGTAAGCAGAACTGCTATAAAGCCGGCACAATTCAGGTTTTGCAGGATAAAAAAGCGTTCGGCTTTGTGAAAAAATTCCTTGAGAGCAGCGGGCGCGGCGATACCGTGCGCCGGGCGGAGATTGACCGCCTTGTGCGCGGATGCGTTGGCGTTAAGAGCACCACCGGTCAGCACCCGGGCGGCATGGTTGTCGTTCCGGAGAACATGGACGTGGAGGACTTCACGCCTGTGCAATATCCCGCCGACAAAACTGAGCGCGACATGATGACGACTCAGTTTGACTTCAAAACCATGCTCCACGATACCCTCCTAAAGCTGGATATTCTGGGGCACGACGTACCAACAATCTACAAGCAGCTTGAGGAATTAACGGGAATTTCTGTCACTCAAGCGGACATAACTGACAGGCAGCTCTACGCGCTCTTTCAATCCCCGGAGCCGCTTGGAATCACAGCCGCGCAGCTGGGCGTCAACACGGGGACGCTCTCAATACCGGAAATGGGCACACGCAACACAATCCAAATGCTGATTGACGCAAAACCAACCTGCTTTGCGGATTTGCTCCAAATCTCCGGGCTCTCTCACGGCACGGACGTTTGGCACGGCAACGCAAAGGAGCTGATAGACAGCGGCGAATGCACAATCTCGGACGTTATTGGTCTGCGCGATAACATCATGCTCACGCTAATGCAAAAGGGCATGGAGTCCGGCATGGCGTTTGAGATCACGGAGATAGTCCGCAAGGGCAAGGCAAAAGCGCTGCTTACGCCTGAGCACGTTGCGGCGATGGAGGCGATTGATCTGCCGGAGTGGTATATCGATTCCTGCCGCAAAATCAAGTATATGTTCCCAAAGGCGCACGCGGCGGCTTATGTGATTGCGGCGCTGCGGTTGGCG
Organism: Oscillospiraceae bacterium; assembly: GCA_031290105.1. Lineage (GTDB taxonomy): Bacteria > Bacillota > Clostridia > Oscillospirales > Acutalibacteraceae > WRKY01. Next base: position 13,681 of record JAITOD010000035.1, on the reverse strand, counting down.
TGGTATAAGCTGTATCATCCGCTGGAATACTATGCCGTCTGCCTTACCGTGAAGGGCGGCGCGCTGGAAGCTGATGTGCTGATGCGCGGGCAGAGCGCGGTTGCTGCGCGGCTCAAGGAGCTTGACGGCAAGGTTCTGCGGAAGGAATCCACGCCCAAAGAAACGGAAAGCTTTGATATCCTGCAAATTGTAAACGAGATGCTGCTGCGGGGTATCGGGCTTTTGCCTGTTGATCTTTACCGTTCTGCGGCGGAGAAATACACGCTTGAGGATGGCAAAATCCGCATACCGTTCTCCGCGCTGGACAAAGTCGGCGCGCAGGCGGCAAAGGGCTGCGCGACGGCACGGGAAACGGTGCGCGGAGAGTTCATCTCCGTGGAGGATTTTCGCAATTCCTCGCGCGTCAGCGTTGCCGTTATGGACGCGCTGCGCACTGCCGGTGCGTTTGAGGGTATGCCGGAGGCGGACCAGCTGAGCTTGTTTTAGCGCTGCGCACGGCGCGCACGCCTAACTTGGGCAAGCTATGGCAGCAGATTTTCCACCGCGTCGTGCAGATGAACCGGCGCAAGCTGCAGCCGGTTAAATGTTTCCGCCATTCTCTCCACAAAAGCGCGCTGCACCGAGATGTCCTGCAGACATACACTTCCGTGCCCCTCATTAAGCAGCAGACCATAGGTTCTGTAGTTTCCAACGTCTTGGTGGTAACGCATTTCATCGATTACACAATAGTTCCATTGGGCGCTTGTGTTTTTTGTGTCGGACATATCGCGGCTCTCCTCGCTGTGTTTTGGGATGATTATATTATACAGCATCGTTTTTGCACAAAACACCCCCCGGTTGACTTTTTTAGCCCAAAAGGTGTATAATAACAGCAGACACTGATTAAAAAACAATTTTACCCGTGGGGGCGGCGTTATGTTGCCCCTTTGGGTGTGATTTTGGTTTAATCACGATTGATTTTTGGGGGAATAACTATGCAAACGGCGGATTTTAAGAGCAACGATCCGTCACTGTTTGAGAAAAACAGTACGCTCATGAGGCGCAGCCGTATAGACGCAATCTTGAAGGAAGCAATGAAGAAGAAATTGGTTATTGTCTGCGCAGGGGCGGGATACGGCAAAACACGCGCGGTGTATTCTTTTTTGCAGAACTACGGGGCGTTTGTCACGTGGATTCAGCTTGGCATATTGGATAACCTGCCAACCCGTTTGTGGGAAAACTACCTCAATGTGGTCTCCAAAATCAGCGGTGAATATGCCGATATGCTCAGGGAAGCGGGCTTCCCGGGGAATGAAGAGAACTTCAAAAACCTGCTTGCCTGTGTAAACAAGATATTTGTTCCGGGGCACCAATATATTGCCGTGTTTGACGATTTCCATTTAATCAGCGATGAAGCGCTGCTGATGTTCTTTGAGTTTGCGGTGAAGTTTTTGCCGCCAAAAGTGAAGGGGGTGCTTATCACGCGGCGGGAACCGCGTTTTTATACTGCCGGTATGCTCTCAAAAGATAAGGTGGCTTGGGTGAGGGAAGAGGACCTGAACTTCACCGAAGAAGAAACCGCTGAGTATTTCCGCAGCCTAAAAATACCTATTTCGGCCGATATTCTCCACAATGTGATGGAGGACACGGAGGGTTGGGCGTTTGCGGTCAATCTTGTGGGGCACCTGCTGCAGCGCACACCGAACGTCCACGAGGGCTATGTCCGCCAAGTTATGAAGGACAACGTTTTTCGCATCATTGAATCAGAATTGTTTCAGAGCCTTTCAGAGCGCTTACAGCGCTTTTTGGTCTGCCTGTCGCTGGTGAACCACAAGGCGGCGGATTTGGTTGAGGACATCGCCGGCGATACGCGGCTTATGGAGGAATTTGAACAACTGAATGCCTTCATCCGCTATGACCGATTTTCCAACGCGTTCCGCTTCCATCATATCCTCTTGGATTTTCTGCGGGAAAAGCAGGTCATGCTCGGCGATGATGAAAAGCGCGCAATATGGCGCACTGCCGCAGAGTGGTGCGAGAGCAACAGCTTCAAAACTGACGCGGTTGATTACTACGAAAAGCTGGGGGATTACAACAGAATTATGCAAATTGCGCGCGGCATAAATTGGCAGATGCCGCCTGACGTTGCAAAATATATTGCGGATAAGCTGGAAAACGCGCCGCCTGAGCTGCTGGAAAAGACCCCCTTGCTTGCGGAGCTGCAGATGCAGCTGCTGATGTGCATGGGGTTTCATGAAGAAGCGTTCCTTATTGGCTGCAAATTTGAAAAAACAATGCTCACCTGGGATGATTCCCCGAGAAAGTACCGAGGCTTGGCGAAGGTTGCCGGAGGGCTGGCTATTGCCCGCGAATTGCTTTGCACAAGCGACCATATCTATGACTTTGACCAATATTACGCCCGCCAAAACGCATATTTTGAAAAATACCCGTTTGAGTTCACAGGCTCAAACGCAACGCTTATGGTGGGCAGTTGGGCTAGCTTTGCGGGGGCAAACCGCGCCGGCGCGCCGGAGGAATACATCGCCGCAATGGACCGGGCCGTATCGGCGATGTCATACCCGGGCAACAACCGTTTGCACGGCAGGGAGATTCTCCTGCGGGGAGAGCTGCTCTTCTTTCAGGGTCAACTCAAGCAGGCAGAGAGCTCCCTGCTGTCCGCCTATTGGAAATGCCGCGAGAACAAACAGCTTGACGCGGTGCACCGGGCGCTGTATTACCTCCTGCGCATTGCCGTTGCTGCGGGCGCCACCGGCAAAATCCGGTGGGCGATTGAGTCCATGCGGGAACAACTGCACGAGGAAAGCTACTTTAACCGCAACATTACCTATGATATCGCCGTGGGCTGGTATGTTTTGGCAATGCATTTGCCGGAGCAGGTGCCGGGCTGGCTGAAGAGTGCATTCCAGACCTACGCCCACGTCAACTTCATCGAGAATTTCGGCAACACAATCAAGGCGCGTTACCGTTTTGAAACGCGGCGGTACCAAGACGTTGTTGGGCTTGCGGCACTGCAGAGGGGGCGCGAATCGGTTATCTTCAGCCGCATTGAGATGAAGCTGCTGGAAGCGTGCTGCCGTTATCAGATGAAGGACCGTGCCGAGGCTTTCCGCACGCTGTATGACGCCTATGCGGACGCGGCGCCCAATCATCTTTTTATGCCGTTTGTGGAGCTTGGGCGCGACATGCGCACGCTGACCTCCGCCGCAATGAAGGAAGCGGACTGTCCAATCCCGCGGGCGCTGCTGGAGGAACTGAACCGCAAGGCGGCGGCATACGCCAAGCGGCAGGCATACGCGGCGGCGCAATATAAGTCCGCCAACGGCATTGCGGAGGGGATTGAGCTTTCTGCCCGCGAAAGGGAAGTGCTGACAGATATCTCGCAGGGCCTTTCTCGCAGTGAGATTGCCGCCTGCCTTGGGCTTTCTGAAAACACGGTGAAGATGGTGCAGAGCACACTATACAATAAGCTGGGTGCAAATACCATTGCCGACGTAATCCGAATCGCCGCCGAACGGAAGCTTTTGGCAATTAACGATTAACAGCAAGCCCCGCGGAAGCTCGAAACGCACGGGGCGTTTTTGGTCTATTGATTTGTTGGCGCAAACGCTTTTGTTCGCTGCCGGTTTTTGCCATGGGCTTGCAAAGTAAAGCGAGATGTGCTATACTATTAGAGCAGCCGATTTGCAATATTTTCCAAAGGCGGTGAGATCCCATGCCTCCCAAAGGCACCGAAGGGGCAGGTTATCCTTCCCGGCAACAAAAGAACCCTCAATCCCCAAGGGATTTTGACGATACTTCCGGCTTGCATTTAGATTCCCTCTATGGTCTTGATGTTGATGAGGGCGATTTTTGGGCGTCTCCGGCGGATCCGATTCCGCTTAAAGCCGCAAAAGACAAGAAACAAGATGCAAGATACACAGAGCAAGAAACACAACCGCAGGCAAACAATACACCGCAAGACGGCGCGCCGTTTACGGTATTGGCGCTTGCACTGGTTGTTTTTGCGTACCTTGCCGATTTTGGCGACACCATTTCCGGCAGCTTGAAGGTTGCCTTTCGCAGACTGCTGTTTATCCCGCGCCTGTTTGGGGCGGTGTTCTCTTGGGCGTTTCGCGGTCTTCGCGCGTTTGCCGGCAAAACTGCGGTAGAGCGTAAAAATCGTGCAGATGCTGAACGCGGCATATTCCGCCGTGAACTTAAGGGCATACGCCCGTACCTCAAAAAAGCGGAGGGCGACCCCGCAAACTGGTTCCGCCGCTTGGGCGTAGTTACGCGCAAACTGCTGGAAAATCACCGCACAAGCCTTGGGCGCATACTCAACATCACGCTGCCGGCAGCGGCGGCGGTGTTACTGTTTGTGGTTATCAATCACTGGAGCAACCAAACCTTTGCGCTTCAGGTGGATTACCGCGGGCAAGCCGTGGGATACATTCGCTCCGAAGCGGTATTTGCCGAAGCTGAGAAGCTTGCGGAGCAGCGCATTGTTCGCACGGACGGCAGCAGCGAAGCCCTTGAGCTGCCAATGTATTATCTTGCCAGCGTGTCTGTCAACAGCCTGAGCGACAGCCTTACACTCAGCGACAGGCTTGTGGAGGATTCCGGCGAAAACCTCACCAATGCCGTGGGGATTTTCATCAACAAAAAATTCCTTTGCTCCGTGAAGAACCGCTCCGACGCTGAGAGCGTTTTCGATAAAATCCTTGCGCCGTACCGCACTAATGAAGCGGGCAGCTTTGTGGATTTTGTTGAGGACATCAGCTATGAGGAGGGCTACTACCCGGACGACGGCAAGACAATGTGGGACGCGTCAAAGTTGGCGGCAAAGCTCGCCGAGGAGAAGACCGCGGAGCGGACCTATACCGTTGTTGACGGTGACACCATGTGGAACATTGCCATAGCAAACGGCCTGACGTACGAAGAGCTTTTGGGTCTTAATCCCAGATTCAAAAAAGACACCATGTATGCCGGAGATAAGCTGATAATTTCCGGCAAGGTTAACTACGTGCAGGTCAAGCTGATGAAGACCGAAACCCGCTCTGTGGAAATTCCCTACGAAACCATATACACCAGCGATCCAAGTCTACTGAAGGGGCAAACGCGCCCTATCTCCGCAGGGGCAGTCGGCAAGGAAAAGGTGACGGAAATGGTCACCTATCTGGACGGTCAGCGCGTGGGGGTTAAGGAAATCAGCCGCGAGCGCCTCTCGGAGCCGGTTACCGCCCGGGTAAAGAAAGGCACCAAGTCACTCACCGTGCAGGGAAGCAACGTTACGGTCAGCGTTGGCGCAAGCGGATTTGTGTGGCCATCGCCCAGCTCCCGCTTGATTGGCGACAGGTTCGGCTACCGCATGAACGGTCGCTCTTATCACCAAGGCATTGATATTACCGGCGGCGGCGGTAATCTTGTTGTCGCCGCGCTTGATGGAACTGTGGAATTTGCCGGCTTGAGCGGTTCTTACGGCAACCGCGTTGTAATCAACCACGGCGGCGGACTTAAAACCACATATTCACACATGATGTCCGGGTCGGTTTCCGTCCGCGTTGGGCAGAGAGTCACGGCGGGTCAGCCGCTTGGACGCGTTGGCAGCACCGGTTGGTCAAGCGGGAATCACCTGCACTTCGAGGTGCAGATTAACGGCGTTTACAGGGACCCACTGCCGTATTTGCGGTAAGCTTTTCCAATATATTAAAGAGCGCGGTTTGCACTGCGCTCTTTGTTTGTTTTTTGCAAATTGTTGATTTTCGGCGAGTTTATGTTGATTTTTCAGCGGGATCCCAGCGCTCGTCCATACCCGATTTTATGCGCTACAACAATTCGCAAATCACGCGGTTAGACAGCAAAAATCCCTGCCGCGTCAAACGGATTCCGCCGGTGTCAACAATCACCAAGCCGTGCCGCGCCAAATCCTCTGCGGCGCGGCGCATTTTTTGCGGTATGCCGTGCCCAAAACGGGCTTGCGCCATCTCCTCGCGCAGACCCTCGCAGAGCCGCAGGGCAAGCATTGCGTATTCCTCAAAGTCGCCGCCCGCGTCATCGTCTGCGGGGCGTTGTATGCAATGCCTGAAGCCGTCCAAGTCGTGCGGATAGCCGTACCGACGCCCGTCCAGAAACGAGTGCGCCGCGGGTCCAAGGCCCAAATATTCCTCGCAGCGCCAATATTTCAGGTTGTGGCGGCTCTCGTAACCGGGCACGGCAAAGTTGCTGATTTCGTACTGCGCAAAGCCGCGCTCCTCCAAATATTCACAAGCCAAAAGGTACATATCGGCCTGCGCGTCGTCATCGGGCAGATTATCCGGAGGACGCTTGGAAAACGGCGTGCCGGGCTCAATTTTGAGCATATACGCGCTGATGTGCTGCACACCGGCGTGCGTGACGAACTTCAATGTTTGCCGCAAGCCGGACATTGTCTGCCCCGGAACGCCAAGCATGATGTCAAGGGAAATATTGCCGAAAGCAGCACTGCGCAGAGCATCCAGCGCGTTTTGCACGTCCGCAGCGGAACCGCGCCGCCCCAACGCCGCGCGTTCAGAGTCTATTGCCGACTGCAAGCCCAACGACACACGGTTATAACCCACGCGGCGTAATGCCGGCAAATCCAACGCGGGGACATCGGAGGGGTTGCACTCCAGCGTGATTTCCGCACCGTCAGTCACCGAAAAACGCTCCCGCACCGCCGCCAGCAGCTTCACCAATCGCGCCGTCCCCAACTGGGATGGTGTGCCGCCGCCAAGGTACACGGTGTCTGCACAATACACCTTGTTCAGCGGCGCAAGCTTCATTGTCTCGCACATTGCGTCAACATAGAAGTCTTTAGTGCTGTCAACGGCTGTGCGGGAGTAAAAATCACAATACGGGCATTTGCGCGCACAAAACGGCACGTGAATATATAGCCCGAAAGCCGTCATTGGGCGCTGTCTTGCGGTCTGTAGTGCGCGTTAAGCGTCGCGTCGTCCACGCGGTCAAGCTCCTCGCGCGGGAGCATAGAGAGCAGCTCCCAGCCCAAATCCAGCGTATCCTCAATGCTGCGGTTTTCGTTGTAGCCCTGATTGAGGAAGCGCTTCTCAAACTCCCGCCCAAACTCCATCAGCTTGCGGTCGGCGGACGACAGTTCCTCCTCGCCAATGACGGACGCAAGCGCCTTTGCGTCCTGCACCTTTGCGTAGGACGCGAAAAGCTGATTGGCAACGGCGCTGTGGTCCGCGCGGGTGAAGCCCTCGCCTATGCCGTCCTTCATCAGGCGGGAAAGGCTGGGCAAAACGCTCACCGGCGGGTAGATCCCGGTGGAATCCAGGTCGCGCCCAAGCACAATCTGGCCCTCGGTGATGTAGCCCGTCAGGTCGGGGATTGGGTGCGTTATGTCGTCGTTGGGCATGGTGAGAATGGGGATTTGCGTCACAGAGCCTCCGCGTCCCTTGAGTATCCCCGCGCGTTCATAAAGCGAGGCAAGGTCGCTGTAAAGATAGCCGGGGAAGCCCTTGCGTCCGGGGATTTCGCCCTTGGAGGAGCTGAATTCGCGCAGCGCTTCGGCGTATGAAGTTATGTCCGTCATAATCACGAGAATGTGCATATTTTTTTCAAACGCAAGATACTCCGCTGCGGTAAGCGCACAGCGCGGAGTGATCACTCGCTCAATGATGGGGTCGTTGGCAAGGTTGAGGAACATCACAACACGGCTCATAACGTTGGCGCTCTCGAAGGAATCAATAAAATACTGCGCAACGTCATTTTTTACGCCCATTGCGGCAAAGACTATGGCAAAATCCGCCTCGTCAGCCAGCGATGCCTGACGCACCAGCTGCACTGCCAGCTCATTGTGCTTCATGCCGGAGCCGGAGAAAATCGGCAGCTTTTGTCCGCGAATCAGCGTCGCCAGCGCGTCGATTGAGGACACGCCCGTGTTGATGTAGTTCTGAGGATAAACGCGCGAAACGGGGTTCATGGGTGCGCCGTTGATGTCGCGGCGGCACTCGGCATAAACCTCGCCCAAGCCGTCTTTGGGTCTGCCCAGACCGTCGAAAGTGCGCCCCAGAATCTCTTTGCTCAGCGCCATTTCTATGGGTTTGCCGGTGAAGTGGGTCTGCGTATTCTCAAGCGAAAGCCCGCGCGTGCCCTCAAACACCTGAATAACCAGCTTGCCGCCCTCAACCTTAACGACGCGCCCAACGCGGGCGGTGCCGTCCGTAAGGCGCAGCTCCACCATCTCGTCATAGGACGCGCCCGGCACGCCCTCCAGCGTCACCAGCGGGCCCACAATTTGTGACAGTCCTGAATATTCGATAATCATTCGGCGTCCCTCCCCTTCAGCAGCGGCGCAAGCTTGCTGTCAATATCCGCCGCATAATCATCGAACAGCTCCGGTTTGTTGTTGGGAATGTCGTACTTCATTTTTACAAGCTTTTCGAACAGCCCCGTCTTGATTACGGCACTGACGGGAACCTGCCGCAGCACAATCTGACGCGCTTTTTCGTGCAAAAGGAGTATCAGGCGCATCATTGCCTTTTGTTTGCTGAGCGGAACAAAGGTGTCGTCCGCATGGAAGGCGTTTTGCTGCAGGAAGCCCACGCGGATAACGCGCGCCGTTTCCAACGTCAGCTTTTGGTCGTCAGGCAGCACGTCCGCACCGATTAGCTTGACGATCTCCAGCAACTGGTTTTCGTCCAGCAGGATTTTGAATATCTGCTCGCGCATACCCAAAAAGTCCGCGCCCGCGTTCTCCACAAACCAGTCTGCCAGCGGAACGGTGTATTCGCTGTAGCTCTCCGTCCAGTTGATTGCCGGGTAATGGCGGGCATAGGCAAGGGATTTATCCAGCGCCCAAAAACAGCGGGTAAAGCGCTTTGTGTTCTGCGTAACGGGCTCGGAGAAATCGCTGCCCTGTGGCGACACCGCACCGATAATCGTGATACTGCCCTCCTCGCCGCAAAGGGTCTGCGTGTAGCCCGCGCGTTCATAGAACTCAGCAAGGCGCGAGGGCAGATACGCCGGGAAGCCCTCGTCCGCGGGCATCTCCTCCAGCCGTCCGGAAATCTCGCGCAGCGCCTCCGCCCAGCGTGATGTGGAATCTGCCATGATGGCGATGTGGTAGCCCATATCGCGGTAATATTCAGCCAGAGTGATGCCGGTATAGATCGACGCTTCACGCGCCGCAACAGGCATATTGGACGTGTTGGCAATCAGCACGGTGCGGTCGGTGAGGGGTCTGCCGCTCTTGGGGTCAAGCAGCTCGCTGAATTCCGTGAGGACCTGGGTCATCTCGTTGCCGCGCTCGCCGCAGCCAATATAGACGATGATATCCGCATCGCACCACTTGGCAAGCTGGTGCTGCGTCATGGTTTTGCCCGTGCCGAAGCCGCCGGGAATCGCCGCCGCGCCGCCCTTGGCGATTGGCAGCAGGGTATCGATTACGCGCTGACCCGTGATTAACGGACGCGTGGGGGCAAGCCGTTTGGCAACCGGGCGCGGCGTGCGGATTGGCCAGCGCTGGCAGAGTGTCAGATTGTGCCGCGTGCCCTTTTCGTCCTCCAGCACAGCGATGACATCGTTGATGGTGTATTTGCCGCCGGGCTTGACTTCAACGATGCGTCCGCTGAGCGTTGGCGGCAAAATCACCTTGTGCAAAATCGCGCTGGTTTCGGGGCAGGAGGCAATCACCGCGCCGCCGTGCACCTCATCGCCCGGCTTGGCGATTATCGTCACGTCCCACAGGCGTTCGGAGTCCAGCGCCGGCAGGTTGCAGCCGCGCCCGATGAATGAGCCTGTCGCCGTCTCGAGCGCGTTCAGCGGGCGCTCAATGCCGTCAAAAATATTGGCAAGCAAGCCCGGACCCAGGGTTACGCTCATCAGCTCATTGGTTGCGAAGACGGGCTGACCTGCGGAAAGCCCTGTGGTTTCCTCATAAACCTGAATGGTGGTCATGGCGCTGTCCAGCCCGATGACCTCGCCGATCAGTCGGTTCTCGCCCACATAGACCATCTCCATCATGCGCAGTGAGGTTGCGCCCGCAATGGTTACGACGGGTCCGTTTATGCCGTATATTTGGTACTTATCTGCCATGTTTAATCCTCCGCTTGAACGCACAAAAACCGCCGCACGCCGTGTATCCGCATCGAAAACATTGTGCAACTGCTGTATGGGTATATTTTACGCCAAGCATGACGAAAAGTCAAGTCCTTTGCGGTGTGCGTTTTGCGGTATTTCAGTTTGACCGCGCAGAATTTAGCTTGGGAGACCGGGTTTTTCTCCAAGTTCAGGCACTGCCCTCCGAATGATGTGTTCCCGCTTTATCATGCGTGATAAAGTCCCGGCAAGAAGATCCGCGAAGATTGGATTCTATGAATAATTGTAAACTTTTGGGGTCGTAATAAACATAAATGGGGAGCGCAGATGCCCCCCACTTTATTTTGCGGCACGGCTCAGCACACGCGTAATATGTCCAGACCTTGCGGGTTGCTTTGAACCGCTATGTTTGCTGTGACGGTGTTTTCCGCGCCGTCAATTACGGAAACAGAGGAATCTTCGTTGGTGACGTAAATCAGGTTTGTTTCGGCGTCAATGGCAATGTTCTTGGGGCTTGAGCTTAATGGAATTGTGCCGGTAACCTGATTTGTGTTGCCGTTTATGACACTTACCGTATTGTCGCTTGAATTTATGACATAAATCAGGTTAGTGTCGGGATTCACCGCCACCGCCGATGAGCCGCTGCCGACGGGTATGGTCTGCAGTACGTCCAGCGTGTCGTCCTGCACAACATACAGCGTATCAGTATTCGCGCTGAGGATATATGAAATACCGGTCGCCGTGTTCGTTGCAATCTGTGTCAGCGTTCCGCCTATCAGTGAAGATGCGCCGGGGGTGTTGGTCAATGTGCTGTAGGTCTGCACAGTGCCGTTATATGTTACCGCCAGCATCAGGTGATTGATTGGGTCAATCGAAATGCCGTCAACATTGGTCAAGCCGGTTAGAAGTGTGTTGGTCACAGTATTGCTGTTGCCGTCAATCACGCTAACGCCGTTGTTGCCGCCGCTCACTGCATAAATGCGGTTTGTGCTTGTGTCAACTGCAAGCGAGCTGACGCCCGCATCTATGAGAATAGCCGCTGTAACCTGCCCTGTATTGCTGTTTATGACGCTGACGCCGGCGGTGCCGGTATTGGGACCGTTACCGTAATTTGCAACATAAACATAGCCTGTGTTTGGGTTAGCCGCAGCATCAACGGGGACCATTCCGACAGGGATTGTGTCGGTCACTTGATTTGAGACGCCGTCAATAACGCTGACTGTGTTGGAGCCGGCATTTGCTATGTATACGTATGGAATGCACGCGGGCGCGGGCGGACCGGGCGGACCGATGGGACCGACTGCGCCCACTGCACCCGTTGCGCCCGTGGGACCGGCAGGACCGGAGTCGCCCTTAAGCCCTTGCGCACCTGTTGCCCCTGTCGCCCCCGTCGCGCCTTGGGGACCGGCAGGTCCCGGAGGACCAATTGCGCCCACCGGACCTGCCGGTCCCGGCGGTCCCTGAGTGCCCTGCGCCCCGGCGGGACCTTGTGCTCCCTGCGGACCTGTTAAGCCTTGTGAACCGGCAGGACCTTCAGGACCCGCAGGACCCTGAGGACCGATGGGACCTTGGGGGCCCTGCGTACCCTGCGGACCGGCCGGACCCGTCAAGCCCTGCGGACCAACCGCGCCTTCAGGTCCCTGCATACCTTGCGGTCCCTGAGGACCTTGCGGACCGGCAGGACCCGGAATCCCTTGCGGACCCTCTGCGCCCAAGGGACCCGCCGGACCCGCAGAGCCCTGCGGACCTGCCCCGCCCTGCGCCCCTGCGGGACCGGCTGCGCCCTGCGCTCCGGACGGACCTTCCGGTCCCTCTGCGCCCTGCGGCCCCGAAGACCCTTGCGGTCCTGACACGCCTTGGGGTCCCGCAGGGCCCGGAATTCCTTGCGAGCCCTGCGGTCCCACTGCCCCGGTAATACCCGGCTCCCCTTTGGGGCCCTCCGTTCCCTGCGGTCCCGGCGGACCCGGAATCATCGTGCAGGGCGGCTCCGGTTCGCCGCCGCAGCCCGGCAGGCGACCCTCGCCCGGCGCGCTTCCGCACACTTGCGGCGGTCCGCCGAAAAATTGATTGCGAAATTGTGCCATGTAGCTTACCTCCTCACTTGTCTGCATATGTACGCACACTCTGCGTTACAGCATTATATGCATGGCAAAGCAACGCGGTTAAAGGCTGGACATTATAACCGGCGTGTAGTATAATTAAATAATCCAGCGCAATAGTGTCTGCGGAGGTACATTTGTTTGATTTACACATACATTCGCGGTTTTCGTTTGACGGTCACGACAGTGTCGGCGGGCTTTGTGACCGCGCTTTAGGTTTGGGCCTGTCCGGGCTTGCGATTACCGACCACATCGACCAAGTGACCGCGCCTGAGCTTTTTCCGGAATTCACGCCGGATAAGCTTGCGCTGACCGCCAAAAATTCCAACGCGGCAATCAGCAAGGCGCAAAAAGAATACGACGGGCGGTTGGAAGTCCTGCGCGGCACGGAACTCGGTCAAGCGCTGCACAACCAAGCGCTCAGCGAATTTCTGCTGGCGACCTATGACTACGATTTTGTTCTGGGCTCAATCCACAACCTCCGCGCAACAGAAGACTTCTATTTTATAAGCTACAGCTCCTCAGAGCAAGCGCACGCACTCCTGCACGAATATTTTGAGGAGCTTTACGCTATAGTGGAGTGGGGTCAGTTTGACTCACTTGCCCACCTGACGTACCCCTTGCGCTACATGGTTGGGCGGGACAAAATCCCCGTGGATTTGGCGCTGTTTGCCGATTGTACGGACGCAATTCTCGCGCTGCTGGCAAAAAAAGGCAAGGCGCTGGAGATAAATTGCTCCGGCTTGCGGCAAGAGCTTGGCGATACGCTGCCGGGTGAGGGCTTTGTGCGCCGCTTCCGTGAACTTGGCGGGGAGCGCATAACGCTTGGTTCAGACGCACACCGTGTGCCCGATTTGGGCTTCGGCTTGGCACGGGGAATGGAAACCGCCCGCCGCTGTGGCTTCGATTCGCTGACAATTTTCCGCAGGCGCAAAGCATATCAAGTGCCGTTCGGCGAATGGACAGGTGAAGCATGGCGAACTCCCTAACGCTGAAGGCGCCGGCGAAGATCAACCTTTTTTTGGATATTCTGGGGCAGCTTCACAATGGCTACCACAGCCTTTTTATGCTCATGCAGACCGTTTCGCTCTGTGACACAATCACCATACGCCTGACCGAGAATGGCGTTTCACTCACATGCTCCAACCCGGATTTGCCGACAGACGGGCGTAACATTGCCCACAGGGCGGCGGAACTGTTTTTTGCAGAAACCGGTATTAAATCCGGTGCGGAGATACACATTGAAAAGCGGATACCCTTTCAGGCAGGGCTTGGCGGCGGAAGCGCGGATGCGGCGGCTGTGCTGCGCGGCTTGTGCCGGCTTTGCGGCGATTTCGGCAAAGAACGCCTGCCGGAGCTTGCTCTGCGGCTGGGCAGTGACGTACCGTATTGCCTGACCGGCGGCACGGCAATCGCCATGAACAGGGGAGAGGTGCTTGCGCCGCTGCGACCGCTTGGGCAGCGGCATTGCGTGATTATCAAGCCCGCTCAGGGCGTTTCCACCGCAGAGGCTTATGGGGCATACG